>CAZKQB010000006.1:0-94811 GCA_964554795.1 uncultured Oscillospiraceae bacterium
GCGGCTTGCCGACTTCGTTGCGGTTTTGCAGATTTACAAACGAAATTGCAATGTGCAAGGGGCATCGAAAGCCGTGGGTACTGCAGAGAGTATGCCATGACGCGTTTTCCGTGTAGGTCTCGAAGGATGATATTGGGGATATCAGTACGAAACTGAGATAACAAGCAGAAAACGAAATTCTTCTTGTGAATAGACGCTTAGTCTGATATAATGACGGTAACGCAAGGATTATAATGGGGGAACGTGTAAGCATGGAGCTTTTATCGCCTGCAGGGGACAGAGAAGCACTGATTGCGGCAGTGGAAAACGGCGCGGACGCCGTATATCTGGGCGGCAAAACGCTGAATGCTCGCAGAGGCGCAGGAAATTTTGACGATGATGAGCTGAAATGGGCGGCGGATTATCTGCATGAGCGCGGAAAACGCATGTATGTAACCGTGAATACCGTGGTCAAGCAGGAGGAAATGCCGCTTTTATATGGGGTGGCTTCTTCGCTCGCGCGAGCGGGCGCGGACGGAGCCATTGTGCAGGACTTCGGCGTGTGTCAGGCGCTGGGAGAGATGCTTCCGCATCTGCCGCTGCACGCATCCACGCAGATGGCAATTCATAACCGGCAGGGTGCGGCGGAGCTGAAAAAGCGCGGCTTTCATCGGGCGGTGCTGGCACGCGAGATGACGTTTGAGCAGATTCGCCTCTGCGCCGATGAGGGCATCGAAATTGAGGTATTCGCGCATGGGGCTTTGTGCGTGGCCTGTTCCGGACAGTGCCTGTTTTCGAGTATGGTTGGCGGGCGCAGCGGAAATCGCGGCGTATGTGCGCAGCCGTGTCGCTTGCCGTACCGGCTGACCGGGGCGGCGGAGGCGGAGGGATACCTTCTGTCAACGAAGGACCTGATGACCATCGATATGCTGAGTGCCATGGCGCGCGCGGGCGTGACCAGCCTGAAGATAGAAGGTCGCTTGAAGCGGCCGGAGTATGTGGCTGTGGTTACGCGCGCTTATCGACGTGCGCTGGATGGCGAGTGTGTGACGGACGAGGACCGGGAGGCGCTTCGGCAGATTTTTAATCGAGGTGGCTTCACGGATGGCTATCTGAAGGGTGTTGTGGACGGGACGCTGATTTCGCGCGTTCGTCCTTCTCATTGGGGCAGTCGTGTCGGCACAGCGGTGAGCGCGAAGAAAATCGTTTTGAATGCCGATGTGCTTGCGCAGGACGCAGTGGCTGTGCGGCCGGCGTCGGGCGAGGATGTGCCTGTAAGGCTGAGCGGGCGGGCCGGGGAATCGATAGCGAATCCCGCGGGCGTTACCGGCGAGGTAATGCGCATGGCGAGCGAAGCGCAGCTGGCGCAGGCGCGGGAAAGCTGGCGTGAGACGGCGCGTACGGTGGGTGTTCGGGCAGAGCTGTATTTAGAGGAAGGAAAGCCTGCGCGTGCACGCATGACGGACGGAGCAAATGAGGCGGAGGCGAGTGGGTGGACGCCGGAGACGGCTCGCAGCGCGGTTGACGAGGCGCGGATTCGTGCACAGTTTGAAAAGACGGGCGGCACGCCTTATCGGGTTGACGAGGTTGATGTGCATCTTTCCGGGAAGCCGTTTGTTCCGGCATCCGCCTTGAATGCGCTTCGGCGCGACGTGCTGGCGGCTCTTTCAGCAAAACGCATTGCGGCTATGCGTGTGACGGATGCGGCGGTGAAAGCGCCGGTCCATCATATACTTGCCAACGAGGAAAGGCCCGAACGAGTGCGATTGGTGGCGCAGGCGAGAAGTGCGCTTTTGCTTGCAGCGGCGAGGGATGCTGGAGCGGATGAGTGCGCATATGCACCGACAGACATTCGCCGGGGCACACTGGATGTGCAGACGCGGGGATTGACAGACTTTTTCCTGTATCTGCCGCCGGTAATGGACGAGAGGTCACTTGTCTATGTGAACGAATGGTCGCTGGAAAATGAACGAAGAATCAGAGGCGTGTATCTGACGAATTTCGGCCAGATAGGGCTGCGATGGCCGGGCGAACACCGGTATGATGCGGCGCTGAATCTGGCCAATGCTGCCGCGGTAGTGTTTCTTGGTGCGGAGACGAGCGTGTATACGCCTTCGCTTGAGCTGAGCACGAAGGAAATTGAGGCGGTTGGCGGTCGGCGAGAGCTGATTGTATATGGTCGGGCACCGCTGATGCATCTTAGGCACTGTCCGGTCAATGCGGCGCGCGGCGGAGGGCGGCATGGGGATTGTCATGCCTGCGATGCGGCGCGAGTCGGGGGACGTACGGACGACAGTGCACTGATCGATCGAAAGCGCGTACGCTTTCCGCTTTCGCGTGTGGCGGAGGAGGGAGGATGCGTCGTGGACGTGGAAAACAGCGTGCCGCTGTCGCTTCTGAGGCATACCAGGCGGCTGCCTGCGGCCTGTGGCTGGCGGATGCTGTTTACCGATGAAAGCGAGCAGCAGGTTCGCGCGCTCACGGAGGCGTTTCGCTGCCTTGCAAACGGAGAACGACTGAACGAGACGAATGCGGAACCAGAACGGATAACTACCGGGCATTATTTCCGTCCGGTTGACTGATGAGGAGCTATATAATATGAATGAAAGATACCAACGGGTTCTGGAATATCCGAAGATCCTGAACCGCCTGGCGGGATTCGCCGTGTCTGCGATGGGCAAGGAGCGTGCACTGGCGCTTCGTCCCAGCAGCGATTTTGATGAGGTACGGCGGCTACAGGCACAGACAGAGGAAGCTACGTCTGTGATCGCGTATACCGGCGGTAATCCCATGAGCGAGTTTGATGACGTGCGCGAATATCTGAAGCTGTCTACCGTCGGCGCGACGCTTTCCATGAAGGCGCTTTTGAGCGTTGCAGGCGCGTTGCGCGTTTGCCGCACTGTGCGCAAGGCTCTGGTGACGGAGCGTGAGGATACGCCGATCCTCACCGAGTTAGGCTCGCGCATTGCGTCAAATCGCATGCTGGAGGAGGATATTACTTCGGCAATTCTCTCCGAGGACGAGATGAGCGACCATGCCAGCCCAGAGCTGTATGATATTCGCCGCCATATTCGCGTGATCAACGATCGCGTGCGTGACAAGCTTAATAGCTATATCCGCTCGGCCAGCACGCAGAAATATTTGATGGACTCCATCATTACCATGCGGAACGGGCGGTACGTGATTCCGGTCAAGGCAGAATACCGTCTGCAGGTACCGGGGCTTGTGCACGATCAGTCGGGCAGCGGCTCGACGCTGTTCATTGAACCGATGGCAATTGTGGAGGCAGGTAACGAGCTGAAGGAATGGACGCTGAAGGAACGGCAGGAGATAGAGAGGATTCTGAAGGACTTTTCCGGCCGCATTGCGCCCGACGCGCCGATGATTGCCTCCAGCCTGAGTATTCTGGCTGAACTGGATTGCGTGTTTGCCCGCGCATATCTTGCCCGCGAAATGAATGCGGTAGAGCCGAAGCTGAATGCGGAAGGGCGGGTGAATCTGATTCGAGCGCGGCATCCGCTGATCGATCCTGAAAGGGTGGTGCCGTCCAACCTCTGGATGGGCGGGGATTTTACTACGCTGGTGATCACCGGCCCGAACACCGGCGGCAAGACGGTTACGCTGAAAACGGTGGGCTTGCTTACGCTGATGGCGCAGTCCGGCATGCAGATTCCGGCGCAGTTCGGCAGCGAAATTGCCGTGTTTGACGAGGTATTTGCCGATATCGGCGACGAGCAGTCGATTGAGCAGAGCCTGTCGACGTTCTCGTCCCACATGACCAATATCGTGGAAATTCTGAAGAACGTGACGCCGCGCTCGCTGGTGCTGTTTGACGAGCTGGGCGCGGGCACCGACCCGACCGAGGGCGCAGCGCTGGCTATGGCGATTCTGGAGCATCTGCTGACGTTGCGCGTGACGACGCTGGCGACAACGCACTATTCCGAGCTGAAGGCATTTGCGCTGAGTACGAAGGGTGTGGAAAACGCGTCGGTGGAGTTCGATGTGGAAACGCTTCGGCCGACGTATCGCCTGTCCATCGGCGTGCCTGGAAAGAGCAACGCGTTTGAAATTTCGCGCAAGCTGGGTCTTCCTGAGCCGCTGATCGTCGCTGCGTGCGAACGCCTGACGCGCGACCAGATTCGCTTTGAGGATGTGATTGCGAACGCTGAATACCACCGACAGATCGCCGAAAAGGAGCAGAAGCTGGCGGAGCAGGCGCACATTGAAACGCAGCGCATTCGCAACGAGGCAGAAAAGGAACGCAGAGAATACGAGAGCCAGCGCGAAGCGATGATCCGAAAGGCAAAGGAAGATGCGCGCAAAATCATGCAGAAGGCGCAGCGTGAGTCCGAGCAGATTATTTCAGAGCTGAAAAGAGCGAAGAGCACGCAGTCCTACAAGGAGCACGAGCTGCATGGCATGCGTGCGCGGCTGCAGGGCGGCATTGACGAGCTGGCGGACAGGATCGTGCCGGTTCAGCCAACCGAGGGCGAGGCGCCTACGGAGCTGAAGGTGGGCGAGCACGTGATTCTGGGCAATCTTGCGACGCGTGCCACTGTGCTAACCGTGCCGGACGCAAAGGGCGATTTTATGGTGCAGGCGGGCGCGATGAAGATGAAGGCAAACCTGAAAACCGTGCGCCGCGCGCCGGAGGAGCCGAAAAAGAAGGAAAAGCCGAAGGCGAGGGCGCAGACAAGCGTGTCTGTTGCAACGAGGCAGGCGTCCATGGAATGCGACGTGCGCGGCATGACGGTGGAGGAGGCGCTGGTGCAGGTAGACCTCTTTTTGGACGGCGCGCAGATGAACTCGCTCAAAACCGTTACCATCATTCACGGCAAGGGTACGGGTGCGCTGCGAACCGGAATTCACAGCCATTTGCGGCGTCATCCGGCCGTGGCCGAGTTCCGACTGGGGCGCTATGGCGAAGGAGAGGACGGCGTGACGATCGTAACGCTGAAATAAGACGCAAGGAAGGATACGTTCATGAAAAAGCTGACTGCAATGCTGATGGTTCTTGTGCTTTTGATGCTACCGTTTGCCGGAGCAGAAACGGCAACGCCGAGTCTGATTCTTTCAAGTGATAATCCGCTGCCGGATATTTACGAGCGCGTATCGCCCAGTGTGGTTTCGGTCGTGTTGACCACAACCGTGTGGGATGCGGCCACGGACAGCGTGAAGACGACGGAGCAGGGCGGTGCGAGTGCCGTTTGCGTGGATGAGGGCGGCTACTTTCTTACCAACTACCACGTGGTGAAGGAAGCGGACGAAATGGAGATTCGTCTGGAGGACGGCACGGCCTATGAGGCCTATACCGTCGGCTTTGATGAGGCGGCAGACGTGGCCGTGATTCGCGTGGAAGAGAAAACGGGGATTCAGCCGGTTGCCATTGGAAAATCCTCCGAGCTGCGCGTGGGTGAGCTGATCTGCACGATTGGCACACCGGTGAACGAACGCGGCATGTACAATACCCTTACCGCAGGCATTGTATCCGGCCTGAACCGCGAGGAGGCGGATCCCCAGTCCACACGCGCCATTGGCCTGATTCAGATTGACGCGCCGATTAACCCCGGAAACTCCGGCGGGGCGCTGTTGAACGCGAAGGGTGAATTGGTAGGTATTCCGTTCATGAAGTATATGGGCTATGCGGGCAAAACCGAGAGCGGAGAGGAATTCGTGGCCTATGACGGACTGGCCTTTGCCATTCCGATTGATGTCGCCTGGCCGATTGCTGAGAGCATCATCAAGACCGGTGCATACAATCGTCCGCGCTTCGGCGTGAGCGTGCTGTCGATCGACGGCCCGGAGGAGATGCTCAAGAACTACCCGCCGGCCGGTCTGCAGGTGGCCGAGGTAGAGAAGAACGGCTCCGGCGCGAAAGCGGGGCTGCGCGTAGGCGACGTGATTACCCATGTGAACGGCACGCGCATCTACGATTTCCGCGAGTATACAAAGATTATCGACAAGCTGCCTGCGGGCACGGCGTTTGAAATCACTGTGGCGCACTACAACGACGAAAAGGGCGAGAAGCTGCGCAAGCCCATCGAAGTGAAGCTGACGGTAACGCTTGAGATGATTGATTAAGAAATGAACGAGGGTGAAGGCCATGCAAGCCATACCGGTTGTTGCCGGAATTCTGGTGCGGAACGGGCAAATTATGATCAGCCGCCGGCCGGCAGGCGCACATCTGGGCATGCAGTGGGAATTTCCCGGCGGGAAGATTGAGACGGGCGAAACGCCGGAGGCTGCGCTCAAGCGCGAGCTTCGCGAGGAAACGGGCGCGGAGGCCGAGGCCATACGCATTTATGATGCGAAGCTGTGGGCGTATCCGGAGAAGACGGTGCTTTTGCTGTTTTACGTCGCGCACCTACTTTCCGGAGAGCCGCAGCCGCTGGAGGGTCAGACGTTGGCGTGGGTGAAGCCCAGCGAGCTGAGCGGATATGCGTTTGCGCCCGCCGATGAAGGAGTCGCCCGGCGCCTGATGGAAGAGACAGCGATTTTTGACATTTGAGCCCGGGAAATGTATGGTTGCGCGGATATGCGTTGCGCGCGGAGGCGCGACATGGTAGAGTAAAAGTGCAAAACGAATACAGGAGGGATTCACAATGGATGCGGTCATCTCGTATATGGCCTCTAATGCGCTGCCACTGGTGGCAGTCGTGCTGGGCATGGGATTTCTGATCCTGGAAATGTACCTGCCGGGCTTTGGACTGCCGGGGATAGCGGGCGTCGTGCTGTCGGTGCTTGGCATTGTGTTTATGGCCGATTCGGTGCTGGAGGGTTTGATTGTAGCGCTGATCGAGCTGGCGCTGTTGTGCATTGCGTTTTCCTTCGCCATCCGTTCGGCGGCAAAGGGAAAGCTGGCAAAGTCCAAGCTGGTGCTTCATGCGGTGGCTACGGATCCTAAGGAGGAAAATCCACTGCTGTTCTACATGGACAGAGAGGGCGTGGTCACGACGCGCCTGAGTCCCGTGGGTACGGGCGAGTTTGACGGAGTGCGTCTGACGGTATTGTCCGAAAGTGAATTTGTGGAAGCCGGCGAAAGGGTGAAGGTAATCCGCGTGGAGGGCAACCGCATTTACGTTCGCCGCGTGTGATACTCCGACCGAGCAATAAAATGAAGGGGGATTCAATATGGATGTGGAAAGCTCTGTAGCGATTCTGTTTGTACTGTGCGCGTTTCTGGTGCTTGCGTTGATTTATTTCTTCGCGCGCTTCTTCCCGGTGGGATTGTGGATTTCAGCTATGGCATCCGGCGTGCGTGTGCGCATTTCGATTCTCATCGGCATGCGGTTCCGCCGCATTTCTCCCGGCGACGTCGTTCGTCCGCTGATCAAGGCTACAAAAGCCGGTTTGAATATTGACATCAACGAGATGGAAGCGCATATGCTGGCGGGCGGACATCTGAACCGCGTAGTGGACGCGCTGATTGCTGCGCAGGCTGCCAATATTGAGTTGTCGTTTGAAAACTGCCGCGCCATTGATCTGGCTGGACGCGACGTGCTGGAGGCTGTGAAGACATCCGTCAACCCTAAGGTCATTGAAACGCCCATCGTGGCTGCCGTAGCTAAGGATGGCATTGAGCTGAAGGCAAAGGCGCGCGTGACCGTGCGCACGAATCTCGACAAGCTGGTTGGCGGCGCGGGTGAGGAGACCATTCAGGCGCGCGTCGGCGAGGGAATTGTAACGACCATCGGATCTGCCGGAACGCACAAGGAAGTGCTGGAAAATCCGGACAAGATTTCCGAGACGGTGCTGAGCAAGGGCTTGGACTCCGGCACGGCGTATGAAATTCTTTCCATCGATATTGCGGATGTAGATGTTGGCCGCAACGTCGGCGCGCAGCTACAGATGGATCAGGCCGAGGCAGACCGCCGCATCGCGCAGGCGAAGGCGGAGGAACGCCGCGCAATGGCAGTAGCCAAGGAGCAGGAAAATATCGCGTCGGTTCAGGAAATGCGTGCCCGTGTGGTGGAAGCCGAGGCAGAGGTGCCGCGCGCTATGGCCGAGGCGCTTCGCAGCGGAAAGCTGGGAGTAATGGATTATTACAAAATGCAGAACGTGCAGAGCGACACGCACATGCGCGAGTCGATTGCCGGTTCGGGCAAGCCGGCTGCCAGCGATTCGGCTTCAGTCAAAAAGTAAGGAGAGACGACTGCAATGTCTCAGCTGATCGTTATCCTGATTCTCGTCATCGCCATTGTACGTACCGTGGCTGCGAAGGGGAACAAAGGGAGGGGCGCGAAGCCCATGCAGAAGTCCGTTCGCACCGGGCAGGCGGGAGCAGGGCCTGAAACGGCCACGGCAGAGGTGCGCCGAGCGAGGGAGCGTACGCATGGCCGCGCTGTCAGTCCAAGAGTTAAAGCGGAATCGGCCGCCGGGATGGAGGCGTATGCGGAGCCAATGCCCTGCGTTGAGCCGCCCGCGGAGCCGATCGCGTGTGGAAACGAACAGGAGCATTCGCATGCGCGCGCGGCAGAAGTTGGCATGTCCATCGACGACCTGCGCCGCGCGGTCATTACAAGCGAGATTCTGTCAAAGCCCGTGTCGCTGCGGGATGAATAAACACAAGCTGCGCCGCGCTCCGCTTCTACGGGGCGCGGCAGGCATTCGTGGGAGGTGCTTTCATGGACGATATCCGCATTCTGATTGCAGATGACGACGATGGCATGCGCATGATCATGCGTCGCTTTGTGGAGAAGGCCGGCGGCTTCCGGATTACGGGCGAGGCAAAGGATGGCCGCGAGCTGATTCGCTTGAATGAGGAAACGCATCCGCAGGTGATTTTGCTGGATGTGGAAATGCCGGTCATGACGGGCGTGGAATGCGCGCGTATCATTCAGGACATCAATCCCAAAACAATTCTTGTGTTTGCCACCGCGCACGAAAAGTACATGGGCGACGCCTTTGAGGTGTATGCATTTGATTATCTGCTGAAGCCGTTTCGGGAGCAGCGCGTGCTTAAGACGCTGGCGCTGATTCGCAGTCGGCTGGCGGAAGAAGGCGAGGCGCGTGCCATAAAGCCGGAAACGCATCGGAACGCCGCGCCGCGCAAGCTGATGCTGCGCCATAAGGAGGGCGTGAGCTTTGTGGACATGGAGGACATTTTGCTGATTCAGCGCGAGGAGCGCTCGACGGTATTGTATCTGTCAGGCGGCGAGCGGCTTGTGACGAGCGATTCTCTGTCTGAGGTGAACGAGCGACTGCCCGATGATATGTTCTTCCGCACGCATAAATCCTATGTGGTCGGGCTCAGGCATATCGACTCGATTACGCCCTATGGCCGCTGGACGTATGTGGTCAAGCTGCGCGGAACGACGCATGATGCGCTGGTAACCTCAGAACGACTGGAGATTTTGCAAAAGATGTTCGCGTAAGGCTTGAAAAGATACGATGAAAGTGGTATGATGCAAAAAGAAGTGAAAACGCTTCCTCATTTTTCCAACAAAGGAGTGGAGGGTCAATGCTGAAAAAAGGAGCGGCGGAACGCGCGCTGGGCAGAGCAGTCTCTACCGGCGGCGATTTTGCCGAAATATTCTATGAGGATACGCGCAGCTCGCGAATCGGTCAGACGGATGACCGCATCGATACGGCCACTACGGGTCGCATTCATGGCGCGGGACTGCGGGTTTATAAGGGAACGAACAGCGTATACGTGCATACCAACGACACCTCGGATGCTGGCCTGATGGCACTGGCAGAGCGCGCGGCGGATGCAGTGGGTAGCGTTCGCGGAGAGGACAGGCAGATTCAGCTGTCTGGCTCTATCGTGAAAAATATTCACGAAATTCGCGAGCTTCCCATGGATGTATCCGGCGAACGCCGTCGCGCGCTGGTACGCGAGGCATGTCGTACGGCGCGCGCGGAGAACGCGGAAATCGCACATGTGACCGGCGCTATGTGGGACTGGGAGCAGGCCGTGACCATTGCCAATACCGAGGGTCTGTTTGTTTCCGATCAGCGCGTGTATACGCGTGCGTCCGTTACGGCGGTTGCCAGCGGAAACGGCGAAAACCAGACTGGAAGCGAGAGCCAGGGCGCGATGATGGGCTTTGAGCTGTTCTCCACGAAGGCAGATATGAATGAGTGTGCCCGCAGGGCTGCGCGCCGCGCGGTAACGATGCTGCATGCCGACAAGTGCCCGGCGGGCGTGATGCCTGTGGTCATTGACGGCGGTTTCGGCGGCGTGATTTTCCATGAGGCCTGCGGCCATTCGCTGGAGGCGAGCAGTGTGGCTTACGGCAATTCTGAATTCTGCGGAAAGATGGGGCAGCAGATTGCGTCCAAAATCGTTACCGCCATTGATGACGGCACGATTGCCAACGCATGGGGCAGTGAGAACATCGACGATGAGGGCAACCCGACGACGAAGCTGGTGCTGATTGAAAACGGCATTCTGAAGAACTACATGATCGACCGTCTGAACGCGCGCAAGATGGGCATGCCGGTAACCGGCTCTGCGCGCCGCCAGAATTATTCGTTTGCGCCGACCTCGCGCATGCGCAACACCTATATTGCGCCCGGTACCGACGATGAGGCAGAGATTATCGCATCCTGTCCGGATGGGCTGTATGCGAAGGTGATGGGCGGCGGAAGCGTGAACCCCCTAACGGGCGAATTCAACTTTGCCGTGGACGAGGGTTACCTGATTCGCAATGGAAAAATCGACCGACCCGTGCGCGGCGCGACGCTGATTGGCAAGGGCGGAAACACCATTTCCCGCATCGACCGCGTCGGCAGAAAGATGTGGATGGCGCAGGGCATGTGCGGAAGCTCCAGCGGAAGCGTGCCCACGAACGTCGGCCAGCCGATGATCCGCGTGACCGACATGACGGTGGGAGGCAGATAAGATGAACAGACAGGAGTTTTTGAAAAAGCTGTTCGCGGCTGCGGCTGCGGCGGGCATTGCGGAGTCGGAGGCGTATATCGCCGGCGGCGAAAACACCTCCGTCGAGATTCTGGATGGCCAGATCAAGGAATATTCTGCTGCGAAGAGCGAGGGACTCTGCTTCCGTGGTGTATACGCGGGCCGCATGGGCTATGCATCTACCGAAGAAATGGACGAGGATGCCATTGAGATGCTGGTGAACGGCGTTCGGGAAAACGCGGCGCTGCTGGAAAACGACGACGGCGAGACGATCTTCGAGGGCGCAAAGGAATATGCGTCGCTGGATCAGTACTGCGAGGAAACAGCGAACATGCCGGCCTCTGAAATGATCGAGCGCGCGAAGAAGATGGAGGCGCGCGCAAAGGCGGCGGATCCGCGTGTGCAGCGCATGGACGGCGCTGGGTTTGAAACGTTTATTCGTGAAAACCGCATTGTGAATTCGCGTGGGCTGGATATTTCCTATCGTTCGGCGATGGTTGCAGCCTCGGTGGTGCCGATTGTGGCAGACAATGGACGCGTGAATTTCGATTATGAGATGAAGTGCGCGTTCCGCAAGGACGAGATTCCCGATGACGAGATGGCCGATCGTTCGGTTGCCAAGGCGGTTGCCGGATTGAACGCCGAAAGCGTGCCGTCGGGCAGCTATCGCGTCATTCTGCGTAACGACGCGGCAATGACCTTCCTGAGCACCTTTGCGGGCGTGTTCTCTGCGGAAAATGCGCGCAAGGGTTTGTCTCTTCTGAAGGATCGAGAGGGTGAACGCGTGGCGGCCGAGTGCGTGACGATTATTGATGATCCGCTTCGCAAGGACGGCTTCGCTTCGGCTCCCTTTGACGCAGAGGGTGTACCCACCTTCACAAAGACCGTTGTGGAGAAGGGCGTTCTTAAGACGCTTCTGCACAATCGCACGACGGCGAAGGCCATGGGCAAGGAGACTACCGGAAACGCGGCTAAGGCAGGCTACACGGCGCCTGTACGCGTTGCCCCGACGAATTTCTTCATTGAACCGTCGCAGACGTCCTTTGACGAGCTGTTGAAGGAGGTTGGAAACGGCCTGCTGATTACCTCTATGATGGGCATGCACTCCGGTGCGAACCAGATCAGCGGCGATTTCTCGCTGGGCGCGAAGGGCTTCCTGATTGAAAACGGCAAGCTCGGCCGCCCGGTGGAGCAGATCACCATTGCCTCCAACTTCTTTGAAATTCTCAAGAATATCCGCTGCGTCGCGTCCGACCTGCGCTTCGGCTATCCCGGCACGACGACGATCGGAAGCCCTGCGCTTGACGTGGGAATGATCTCGGTGGCCGGTAAATAAACGTTGGTTCTCATAAGGAAAAAAACACGCTGGAATCCTCGTGATTTCGGCGTGTTTTTGTGCTTCCGGCTTGCAAATTGGGCATGAAAGCGTTATAATAATATTGTGTAATCAGGTTTACAAATCGAATGGAGGCATTTCTATGATAAAAATTGCAGTTCAAACCGGCGGCCCCGAGGAAAGACTGGGCGTAGATGCAGCTTATCGGCTGATCAAGGAGACTGGCTTTGACGCTGTTGACGTCAATATTGACCATCTCGTCAGCGGACGCGATCTGCACGACAAAAAAATTCCCGAGATTTTTCTCACAGGCTCCGACAAGGAGTGCGCCGAGTGCTTCCTGCCGTGGAAGGAGGCCGCGGAAAAGTACGGCATTGACAATTATCAGGCGCATGCGCCGTTCCCAAGCTATGTGTACGACGAAAGCGGCGATGAGTACAACGACCAGATTCTCACGCTGCTCAAGCGAATGATTATGGGCTGCGACGTGATGAATTGCCGTAATCTGATTATTCATCCCTTCTTTTTGGGCTACGATCAGCAGCTTGACCCCGAGAAGGAATGGGAAATCAATGTCGATCGCTATTCCCGCCTGATCCCTGAGGCGAAGAAGTACGGCGTGACCATCAATCTCGAAAATATGTTCATGACGAAGCGCGGCAAGGTCTATGCGGCCTGCTGTTCGGACATTACGACGGCCTGCCGCTATATCGACACACTCAACGGCATTGCCGCCAGCAAGCAGTTTGGCTTCTGTCTGGATACCGGCCACATTCTGCTCGCAGGTCTGGATATAAAGAACACCATGATTGAACTGGGTGACCGCATTACTGCGTTCCACGTGCACGACAACGACGGCGCACACGATCAGCATCTTGCGCCGTACATGGGCGTACTGGACTGGAACCGCTTTGTGGAGGGACTAAAGGCTATTGGATACAACCGGACGATGAGCTTTGAAACCTTCAACATCTGGAATGTGATGGACGAGGAGATTGCGCCGAAGATGATGAAGTTCATTGCCGAGTGCGGACGTACCTTCGCGCGCCGCGCCGAGGCGTAAGCTCCCCGTGCGCCGGCGATGCACGGCGCAGGCAAAGCCAACCGTACGGAAGGATGAGTGGAAATGAAGCGAGCTGTCTGTCTGTTTCTCATGCTGCTCATGGTGCTGGGCACCGTGTGCGCAGAGGGGGAGGGAAGCTTTCACTATCGCCTGAACGATGACGGAATGGCCACTCTGACCGGCTATGATCGGTCGCCAGGCGTTTTTGAGCTGGAAATTCCCGCTTCACTGGGTGACCATGCTGTAACGGTCATTGGCGACCGTGCATTTGCAAACTGCGACTGGCTGACGAAGGTCGTGATCCCGGAGGGCGTAACGTCCATCGGGGAGGAAGCGTTTTCCGGATGTACGGCACTTCAGACCCTGTATCTGCCATCTACGCTTTCGCAGCTCTCGCCGACGGCGCTTATCGGCTGTGAAAGCCTGTCGGTAGAGAGAACCTCCGGCGGCTTCTGTTACCGGGTGGACGACGGCAAGGCGACGGTTACCGGTTATGTGCGCGAGAAGGGCGTTTCGAAAATTCGAATTCCTGCGACGCTGGATGGGAATGCCGTTACGGCCATCGGTGTGCGCGCGTTCGCGGACTGCGATTGGCTGACGGCGGTCGAAATCCCGGAGGGTGTGACGAGCGTTGGCAGGGAGGCGTTTGCGGGCTGCAAGGCGCTCAAAACCGTTCAAAGGCCGAAGACGCTCACGAGCATTGATGCAACGGCATTTTCCGGCTGCGAGAGCTTGAATGAGGGCGACGCTGCGCAGGAAACACAGGCGAAGTCGGAAAAGCAAAATTACGTACTGAACAGCAACACGAAAAAGTTCCACCGAATCGGCTGCGCAAGCATTAAACAGATGAAGGAAAAGAATAAAAAGTCGTTTTATGGCACGCGCGAGGAAGTGATTAAAAAGGGTTATTCGCCGTGCAAGAGGTGTAAGCCATAGGATGAACGGTTGCGGGCTGCTTCCGAATGTGCCGAAAGGCCGGGGAGCGGCCCGTAACCGTAAAATCCAAAGCTGAAAAAATGGTGTTTTTCCACGGAAAGAATTGTTTTTGCACCGGAAATGTGATATGATAGATGGGAAAACAATAGTCATGAAGGGACGGATTTAACAATGGCAGGAAAACGTGCGCACGCAATGAACACCCGGAAAAAGAAAGAGCCTTTTACCTTCAGCAAGCTTTCGCCCGAACAGAAAAAGCTTTGGAAATGGGGCGCAATCATCGCTGCGTGTCTGCTGGTGGTCATTATCGTGCTTGGGCAGTTTGACCTGCTGCCGCATTTCAAGGGCAATCTGCATCTTGTAGGTGGAAAGCTTCTGGGCGTCGATGCAAATGATGTTATCATCAATCTAAGCGACACCAATACAGCCGAGTATTACAAAATCGGCAAGTTTGATATTCCCGAGGGCTTTGAACTGTTGGATGAGAACACGATTAACGTGAGAAGCGACGAGCTTGAAACCGAATGGGCAGTTAAGCCTGTCGAGGGCTATCAGGGCGTGCAATATGTTGCGGTGTGCGGTACCAGCGAGGATGCTGAAAAGCGCAGGGAGGCGGTTCGCAGTCTGGGTGCCGTGATTGATCCGGAAACCAATGAAGCCACCTATCCGGACCTGACCGAGGGCGTATCGCCGGCGAAGCAGATCGCGTTTAGCGGATATATTTACGGTGACGAGGAGAAGGATACGTATAGCGGCCAGTACAATCGCTATTTCAGCACCTTTATTCCCGGCGAGGAAAAGGACAGCAGCATCATGGTGATGATCATCAGCAAGGCCAAGAAGCAGGAAAATCTGCCAAACGAGGCGACGCTGGTCGAGCTGATGGGCAAGGTCGTGGACGGCATCACCACGAAATAAACGGGATTTCAGGAAAAGCTGCGGCGGTCGAAGCCATGCCGCGGCTTTCTTATGGAAAGAAATTCTGAAGGAACCGCTTGTGCTTCGTGATTACCGGCGGAGAGGAATGCCAGCATCCTACTGAAGACGGATGGTTAGAGCGCAGGCAGGATGGCGAAGCGCTTCGGACGGTGTGACAACGAGGAAAGCGATAAAGGAAGGTAGAGAAAATGGCGAAAAGAAGATCGGCACACGCGCAGAAGCGGCGCGCGGCGGCGAAGCCGTTCAGCTTCAGGCAGATGACGGCAAAGCAGAAAAAAATCGCGGCGCTGATCATTGCAGCGTGCGTGATTGTTGTCGTGGGAATTGTGCTCGCGTGTGCGGACGTGTTTCCGCATCGCGATGGAAGCCTGAATGTGCGGGGAGGTAAGGCGCAGACGACGCGCGAAAATGCGCTGGTGATCAACAGCGGCACTCAGGCAGAGCCGAGATACTTTGAAATCGCCAGCGTGAAGGACACAATGGAAGGCTTCGCGCTGACGGAATACGCCGTTGACAAGGGCGACGAGAATATTACGCAGTTCTGGTATGAAGCGGACGATGCAGAAAACGAGATTTACCACTACTATCTTTGCGGCATTCCCATGAGCGCTGAAGAGACGCTGCGTGCGTCGGCGCTTGCGCGCGGGATGATTCGTTCGGACAGCGCGGAGGGAACGTCTGTCCCCGGAGAGGTTCGCGGAGTATACGACGACGGGTGTGCCTACTGCGGCTATGCGTTGCTCCAGCAGGATGCGGAGACGGATGGCGCGATGTGGCATCGCTATCTGTTCCTCTATGCCGATGCCGGCGAAAACGCGTGTGTGCTTTTGCAGGTGGACAGTCGCGCACAGACCGAAGTGGGACTGGCGTCCGAGGAGGCGTTGCTTGCCTTTGCGCGTGAAGCGTGGAAAAATGTGGAGATTTCCCAATGAGAGCTTCTCTGAGGTGCGCGGAGGACGCTGCGCATTTGGTTAGGGAAATCGGCTTTCTGCCGCTGTTTTCAGGAGCGGTTTCCGGCTTTTCGGTGGAGGAGCTTACGCCCGGACAGTGGTGGACGGGACTTGCCGATGATCCGTGGAACTGGCGCGAGGTGCTTGCCGGGAGAGAGGATGTGCTCTATGGCAAGTTCTTTGAGGGACGTGCAGGCTTTGTGAGCCGAGAGTGGTTTCCGACGCTGATCAATCTGCGGCGCGACGGCTATGATTTTGATTCGCGCTGGGAGGAAGGGCTTGCAACGCCCCTATGCCATGCGATTATGACTGAGGTGGAGAAGGAACCGCGGCTTCTGAAAAGTGAGCTGAAAAAGCGCATCGGGGCAAAGGGCTTCGAGGGTGCGGTGACGCTCCTGCAGGAGCAGGCGTACTTGCTCATCTGTGGTTTCGACCGCAGACGAAATCGCTTTGGCGAGCCATACGGCTGGAATATTGCCCGGCTCACCACTCCTGAAGCCGAATTTGGAGCGGAATGGGCTACGCAGATGTATACGGAAGTGCCGGAGGTCTCCCGTGCGCGCATCGAGTCGCATTTGCACACGCTTTTTCCAAAGGCGGATCCGCAAGCGCTGCGTCGCCTGATTGGTTAAATGGGTATCTGATAAGCAGCTGCGAGCTTGGCAGCGCGAATGCGCGAGCCGGAAGCGAGAATCTACGTTCAGCATGCGTTTCTCAAGGTAGGAAAAGGAAGCGCGGAGGGCATCCGGCGTTTCCCCGTGTCATTTTCTCCGAGACGAAATGCGCAGACACTGCCTGATTGTTTTAGGGCGCTTTAAACAGGAGAAGACGGGTGAATTGCTGAATTAACGCGGATACGCTTGTAACGGGGCGCATATGCGGTATAATAAAGACAGCGATGAAGGGAAATTACGCGCATTTCAGTTTCTTCAGAGATCCGGCGTCTGGTGCGAGCCGGAGAAATGGATGCGCGCTTCCGTCCCGGAGCGCTCTGCGATGAGTGGAGCGGGTTCGGCCCGTTACAGCCGGGTGAGGTGCCGGTTAACCGGCAAATAGGGTGGTACCGCGGTCTATCATCGCCCCTGCTGATGGCAGGGGCGTTATTTTTGGAGAGTGAAAACATGCTTGATCTGAACCTGATTCGTTCCAACCCGGATTTCGTGAAGGAAGCGCTGAAAAAGCGCGAGTACGACGTCGACTTTACCGAGCTGCTTGCGTGGGACGCCCGTCGCCGCGAGCTGATTTTCGAAAACGAGAACGCGAAGGCGGAGAGCAACAAAAAGAGTAAGGAAATCCCCATGCGCAAAAAGCAGGGACTGGATGCGAGCGACCTTCTGAACGAGTTGAAGGAGCTGAAGGAAAAAATTGCCGTGATGGATGCGGAGCAGAGCGAGCTGGAAGAAAAGATTCGCCGCTTCGTGTTGGCGCTCCCGAACCTGCCTGCTGAGGACGTGGTCGCTGGCGGCAAGGAGAATAACCGTCCCGTGAAGGTGTTTGGCGAGAAGCCCGCGTTCGAATTTGAGCCGAAGAACCATGTAGATCTTTGTACGTCGCTGGGGCTGATCGATTACGAGCGCGGCGTCAAGATGGGCGGCAACGGCTTCTGGCTGTATACCGGCGAGGGAGCAAAGCTTGAGTGGGCGCTGCTCAACTACTTCATCACCGAGCATCTGAAGGATGGCTACGAGTTTATGCTGCCGCCGCACATCCTGACCTACGAGTGCGGCTTGACGGCTGGTCAGTTCCCGAAATTTGAAGACGACGTCTTCCGCCTGACCGAGGAAGGCTTCCACTTCCTGCTGCCGACGGCAGAAACCGCGCTGATTAACCTGTACCGCGGCGAAATTCTCAACGAGGCCGACCTGCCCAAGCGCCTGTTTGCCTACACGCCATGCTACCGCCGCGAGGCCGGTACGTATCGCGCCAGCGAACGCGGCATGATCCGCGGTCACCAGTTCAACAAGGTTGAAATGTTTGGCTACACTCGCCCCGAGGATAGCGATGCCATGCTGCAGGAGCTGATCGGCAAGGCTTGCCGTCTGGTTGAAGGCTTGGGTTTGCATTATCGTCTGTCCAAGCTCGCTGCGGGCGATTGCTCCGCATCGATGGCTACAACCTACGATATCGAGCTGTGGATTCCTAGCATGAATGAGTATAAGGAATGCTCCAGCGTTTCCAACGCCCGCGATTATCAGGCGCGCCGCGGCAACATCCGCTTCCGCCGTGCCGAGAGCAAGAAGCTTGAGTATGTGCACACGCTCAACGGCTCCGGCCTGGCTACTAGCCGCCTAATGCCCGCCATCGTGGAGCAGTTCCAGCAGCCCGATGGCAGCGTGATCGTTCCCGAAAAGCTGCGTCCGTTCTATGGCAAGGACCGGATTACGAGGAAGTAAGAAAACAGCATACAGGAAGGCCGGGAGTAGCAAAAGCTCCTGGCCTTCCTGTATAGAAGCCTTATCATATTTCGAGATGCGGCGCAGAATCGGTTTTTTCTGTTTTAACTCCGAAAAGCGCATCCCTTCCCATTTGAAGGTATAGCATGTTTGAGGCGGATAATCCAACCATTTACACAGAACTCCCGTATTCGCGGCTTTCATCGGCGCGAATACGGGGTAATTTGCGTTGTAGATTCACGCGATCAGCGACGACAGGGGAGCGGTGGAGTCGCGCTCGACGGCGGCCATGATGAGGGCCTGAGTGAGCACGGTCTGTACGCCGCCCTGGGCGTTCATGACGGCGAACAAGTGCGTATGACCGGGACGCATTTCTCGCACGGCATCCAGCACGGTCGCGGTTTCGGAGATGGCGATCCAGCGCACAGGCGCGGGCGTTTCAGGCGTATCTGGATTCAGGAGCATGGCGCGCAGCGTAGCGCCCTCCGACTGCCGCCGTTCGCGTTCGCCGGAGGCGATAATGTAGACGGCCGAAAGTGCAAGACCCAGCTGCAGGCGTTCACCGGACAGGCAGAGAAAGCCGACAAAAAGCAGGATGCCGGCAGCCAGCACGCGCCCGAGCGCCACGCCGATGCGTACGGCGCGGTGCCTGTCCATTTTCAGCGCCATCAGCGCACACAGCGCTCGCCCGCCGTCCAGCGGAAGTGCAGGCAGAAGATTTGCTGCGCCAATGGCCAGATTCATGCGAATCAGCGGAATCAGCGCAAATGCTTCCTCCGGAAAGGTGTACAGAGCAAGCGCCAGTAGTGCCGCGGCCGCAAGATTCATACCGGGGCCGGCCAGGGCAATGGCGATCAGGGCACCGGGGGAGGTTTCCCACAGCTCGTACAGGCGAATGGCTGCGCCGAACGGCATGAGCTCGATTTCGTCGACGCGCGCGTGCAGCCGGAGCGCGAACACCAGATGAGCGCCTTCGTGCGCGCCCAGTGCGATAAGAGACGGAACCAGAGCCTGTCCGCCGGACAGTACATAGATCAGCGCCAGCATCAACGGCGTCAGCGGGTGGACGCGCAGACGCATGCCGCGAACGGTCAATGCTTGCCCTCCGTAATCAGCTTTGCAGGATCAATAGGTGTGTCTGAGGCGCGTACCTCCAAATATAGACGTGCATTTTCACCCTCTCCGGCGGTGCCCAGTGCGTCGCCACGGGTGATGGCATCTCCAATTTTCACGGAGGCCGACTGGAGATATGCAAACACGGCGCAGGAACCGTCGGCATGATCGACGAGCAGTGTCCAGTCGCCCTCGTTCGACTGGCTGACGGCCGATACGATGCCGTCGGCAATCGCGCGTACCTGTGCAGCGTCTGTTGTTTTGTATTCTGTCCAGGGCTGAGCTTCACTGAACGCATGGACGGTTTCACCCTGAACTGGAATGTTCGCGGAGGAGCGCCGCCCGCCGATGTTCAGAAACACCAGTGCGGATTCCGGCACCAGATTTTGAACAAAGGACAGCTTTCCCAGCGATTCATCCAGACTCATGTCCATTGACAGCGCGCTTCGAATGGCGCTGGTTACTTGCCGGGTAGCGGGGGTGTCAATGTTGCCAAGGGCCATAACGGTCAAAAGCAACGCACAGGCAATGGCCGTGTTGCGCAGAAGCCGTTCGCCGCTCGTTCCTCCAGTGGCGCGTTGCCGTACGCGTGGTGCGCCGTGCCTGCCCTTCCGACGGCGAAGCCGCCAGCGCACATTGGGTTCTTCCGTAGTCGGAGCTGCTTCGGGTGGCTGCATGGTCGTGTGCAGCTTCAGGCCTCCCTGCGTTTTGCCGTCCATAAGAAAACCTCCTTCCGTTTACGGCATTGTATGCCGGACGAAGGAGGTTTCATGAGTTTGTCCAACGACAGCGCCGCGCAATTTGGCGGCCAGCCGATCCTGCGAATTGGCATTATAGTCTTTGCGTATACCGATTGTCGCCCAGCTGCCGGTTCAGACGGGAATTCATCACGACGTTCATCACTAGACCAATGGCGAGCATGTTCGTCAGGTAGTTGGAGCCGCCATAGCTGATGAAGGGTAACGGAATGCCGGTAACGGGCGTTAGGCCGATGATCATGCAAATGTTTTCCATGATGTGGAATAGGAACATGGCCATTACGCCGGTGATGATGTAGGAGCCGAACTTGTCCTCGGTTTTGACTGCATGCCAGATCAAACGGCCCAGAAGCATGGCAAAGGCGAGGATGAGCGCCGTGGCTCCGATGAAGCCAAACGCTTCGCACACGATAGCGAAGCAGAAGTCAGTGTGATCGTCAGGGATGAAGCCGAGGGATGCAAACGAGCCTAACGAGAACATGCCCTTTCCGGTGAGCCCGCCAGAGCCGATGGCAATCTGCCCGTTAATAACCTGCATTGCATCGTCCGGGTAGTCCTCCGGATTCAGCCACATCAGGATTCGCGTCAGACGGAAGGAGCTGGAGGAAGCATTCATGATGTACCATACAGGCACCAGAATGACGACGGCAACCGCCAATACACCGGCAATCAGCTTGAGGCTGGTTCCCGACACCCACAGGAGCACGGCGAAAATGGCGATATACACCAGAGCAGTGCCGAAGTCGGGCTGCAGAATAACCAGAACCAGCGGAATAAACACGTAAACGCAAAGCGGAATCAGCTCGCGCAGCGTTTGAACCGGCTTTCTACGCTTGGAGAACAGGTTCGCCAGTGCGATAATGATGGCAATTTTACCGAATTCGGACGGCTGCAAACCGCGCTGACCGAGATTACTGGAGCTCGACCCCCACTTGAAGAAGGCAGTCATACCGCCGCGACCGGCTTCCACGGAAAGCACGGCGAGCAGAAGGAAAACATTCGCCCAGTAGATCAGGTCGGCATAGCGACCGAACAGGTGGTAATTGAAGAAAATCATTGCGCACATGGCGGCGATTCCGGCCAGCATCCAGAAAAACTGAAGTCGCGCGTAGGTAATGGGGTGCGTGTTGAGCACCTGTGCCAGCCCGTGCACATCCTCCTCGGTCGCCTTTGCAGTGGCGGCGTAGATGGAGAGAATGCCAAACAACGATATGGTGACGACAAGCAGGAACAACGGCCAGTCAAAATGCCGGATCAGACGGGGATTGAACCGGTTTTTCTGAATGTCTGCGCGTAACTGTTTTATCCTTTCTTGCATGAGGCTTCCTTTCCGAATCCGGTGCGGAGCCTGTGCGTCAGGCGGTCGTGCGGGATTCTGTAGCGGATGGTTTCACCAAGCAGCCGGCGTGTGATGCGCTCAAATGCGTCTCCGGCGCTTGTTTCGCGGTCGAGTACCTGAGAACCAGCGGCGGCTGTGAAGCCGACGGCGGGATCCTCCGGAATGAAGCCGAGGACAGGAATGTCCATCAGGCGAATGCATTCATCGGTGGAAAGGGGATTTCTGCGGGCTATACGGTTGATCAGCAGCTGCATGTCGGCGATTCCGTCAGCCTTCAGAAGCTCCCGCACGCGCTCTGCGTCGCGCACGCACACAGGATCGGGCGTGATGACCAGTATGGCGCTGTCTGCAGCAGCGCAGGCGTTGCGGAAGCCGCGTCCCACGCCGGCCGGGCAGTCGAAAATTACGTAATCAAAGCTTCCTTTAAATTTCCGTGCCAGCGCGCGCATATCCTCAGGCGTTACGGCGGAAGAGCCCGTCTGCTGAGCCGCGGGCAGCAGAAAGAGATTTTCACGGCGGCGGTCGCGATACAGTGCCTGCTCAAGTGGACAGACGCCCTGCACCACGTCTACAAGATCGTATACCACGTCGTTTTCCGCACCCAGCATCAGATCAAGCGAGCGCAGGCCGATGTCCATGTCTACCAGCAGCACGCGCCGTCCGCCGAAGGCAAGACCAGCCGCAAGGTTTCCTGCGGCCGTGGATTTGCCCACGCCGCCCTTACCGGAGGTGATTACGATGGATTTTCCCACTGCATCGTCCCCTTTTCTTAATTGGAAAGCGAATTGTCTGCGGATATGGTGTTGGTCTCTACATACTGAAGGCTATCGAGATAGTACTCGATGGTCTTGATGGCTGCGTTTGCGGCATGCGCGCCGGCGTAGCCGTTCTGAATGTAGACGACAACGACAATTTTGGGATCGTCCGCCGGGGCATAAGTGACCAGCCACGCGTTGTTTTCAAGGTCGAGATCGGTACGCTGTGACGTTCCCGTCTTAGCGGCAATCTTGTATTTGGACTTGGCGAACTGCGCGGCGGCAGTACCGTCGTTTTCCGTCGAGGTAACCTCCTCCATGCCCTCGTGAATGGCGTCGAAGTAGGCTTGACTGGTAACGATGCGGTTAGCCACAACCGGTTCCTTCTGAACGACGATGTTTCCGTCGGCGTCGATGACCTTGTCGATGATCTGCGCATCATACACCGTTCCGCCGTTGGCGATAGCTGCCGTGTAGCGGGCGACGGCGATCGGAGTTACCTGCGTGATCGACTGACCAATGCCAGCCATAATCGTTTCGGCAGGCGTCCACTTCAGGTCATTCAGGTAGGTGTTGATGGTGTTAACCATGAAGTGGCTGGAGATATAGTTGACCGGCAGATTCATGTCATAAAGAAGTATATCGCGGATTGCCGGCAGCCATTCGCTTTTTGAGTCATAGGTGATAACAATATCAAGCAGAGATTTCGCCACCTCGTTCAGACGGTCGTCGTCGTACTCGATACCGCGGTCCGCGCCGACGCGCAGGAAGAGCTTTTTAATCATGGCCGCAGTGATCTTCGGCTTGTCGGTTTGCTGCTGCTCGATGGAAATGTCCGGATCGTACAGCATTGCTTGATTGCCGACGAAGGAGGTGGATTCACTGGGAAGCTCAATGTTCGTCTTCGTCGTAAGTCCCAGAGCGGCGGCCCATTTGGTGATGTTTGTGGAGCCGAGACGATAGGAGACCTCGTAGAAGTAATAATTGCAGCTGTTTTTGATGGCCTCGACGATGGTCTGGTCGGTATGCTGATAGCGCTTGGATTCGCTGATCCAGCAGCGCGGCTTGTACGAGGTATCGGTACCCTCGCGGTAGAATTCGCCCTCGTCCGTGATGCGCTCTGTGAGCGTAATCGCGCCCTCGCTCAGGCCGCCTAGCGACGTGACCAGCTTGAAAATGGAGCCAGGGGCGTCCTTTGCGGAGATGGCGCGGTTAAACATGGGGTTGCGTTCGTCAGCGGCAATTTCCGACCATCCGCCGGGATCGACCGTCGTGCCCTCGAAGATGCTCAGATCGTAGGAGGGATAGGAGCAGATGCCGAGAACCTTACCGTTGTTGGGATCCATGGCGACCATAGCGCCGGTTTTCGCAAGGGAAACCTCATAGCCGTTTTCGCCGTACCTTGCTAGCGTGGCGGCGTTTACGCGGTTCCAGCGCACGCCGGTATCGTTCAGACCGTTCAGAATGGCATACTGCGTTTCGTAAATCTGATCGATCGTCTCCGGAAGCGCCTCTTCCATCACGGCCTGCAGCGAGGAGTTGATGTTTGTGACGACGGAGTTGCCGTCCTTGGGAGCAACGTAGGAGAGCTCACGGACAACGGCGCCCAGATTGTTGATTTCAACCTCGCGCTTACCCTGCCGGTATTCCAGATATGGGGACAGCTGATCCTCCATTGAGTATTCAAGGCCCGTAGCGCCGACAAAAGCGTCGGCAGGGTAGCCCTGCTCCTTATAAGATTCCAACGCACTAGAGGAGGTGATGCGGCTGACGTAGCCGATGCTGTGCGCAGCCAGTGTCCGGAATGGATATTTGCGAGTGGAGCTTTCCTTCACGGACATGCCGTCCAGCTCCATCGTGCGTACCTCCAGCTCTGCCACGGTTTCAAAGCCCACGTCGTAGGCGATGGTGACGGGGGTAGAGTTGTAGTTGTTCATGCGCGAGGCCTGCCAGATGGTGAGAATCTTCAGCTTGTATTCCTCGGGAAGCTCGGGGTCGATGCCGTAGTTTTCGCAAAGCTTGTCAAACAGCGATTCGACGGGGTATTTCTCCTTGCTGCTCAGATAGAAGTTGGCGCGCCATTGGCGCTCGCGCGTCTCAGCGACGGTTTCGCTGGTGGTGTTAAAATTCCATACCCACTGGCCGTTCGAGTCGCGCTTGAGCCAGAATTCGGTGGAGGGATCCAGCGTTTTCTTGCCGTTGGATTCGATTAGCAGAATCGTTTCGTAGATGGAGCGGGTGTAGTTTTCGCGATCCTCGGCGGTTTTCTTCGTGGGGTCGCGGTAGAATTGCACGTCGTAGGAACGCGAGTCGTACGCCAGCGGAATCATGTCGGCGTCGTAAATCGTTCCGCGCATGCCGGTCAACTGAATGGTTTTGGTAGATTTCTTTTCGGCCTTGGCTACGTAGTCGTCATACTGAACGATCTGCATGTAATACAGGCGGACGACCATGGCCAGAAAAACGACCAGAATGATGCCGCTCATGATCAGATAGCGGCTGAGGTACTTCTTTTTCACGCATTCACCCCTTTTCGGTTCAGGTAATCCGTTTGCTTATCGCGCGTAGCGGGAGCGTTTTGGCTTAAGAACGAGATTATACAGCAGATAGAGAGGCTGAATCAGCACCGTTCCAATGCCTATGCGGGCGAGCATGGCCAACACCTGCCCAGCGGCGACCGACTGCGCCTGCATGAAATAGTACACCAGCATCGTGAGCTCATACGCAAGCATGGCTACGATGGGGGCGACAATGGACGAAAAAATGCGCACGCGCATCTTTCGTCCGATCCAGCCGGCGAGGAAGCCGGCGACCGTGTAGAGCGCCGATACCAAGCCGGTGGGAATGGTCAGCGTGATGTCCGTCAGGACGCCAGTGATCGCGCCGTACAGAATGCCCTGAGTTCGTCCGGCCAGAAGCGCGATGGTGATCACGCTCAGGAGAGAAAGCCTGGGCACGTAGGCCGTGTTCAGTCCAGTGAACGGAATCACGGAGGTATCGATCAGCAGAAAGAGAATCGATACAGCGAAGGCAAACAATCGTTTCTTAAGCGGCATGAGAGTACTCTCCCGGTTTCAATCAGTTTTCCAGCCAGCTCGCCTCGGGGATGGGCTTATCGGCTCCCGGAGCCTTTGTGGTGTCAGGCACGGCGGTTACGCTGGGTGTGGCAGTCGGCATAACCCAGATGGCGTTGTCATCCACGACGCGCGGCGTCTGATAGGTGTAAATGTTGCTCGTTGCCGTCGGTTTAATGGTCACGATCGGCTTGGGCGTTGACGTCGGCACAGCGGGCAGCGACTCATCTGCCATTTCTACCTGCTCGCGCAGCACGAAGACCTCTTCTATAGAAGAAAACTGCACGGCGGGTGAGACGACCACATATTTGTCGGCCGTCTCCTGCGAGCGGCTGATGGCCGTAACCGTGCCCACGTACAAGCCCTTCGGGAAGAGGGAGTCGAGGCCGGAGGTATAAATGCTGTCGCCGATTTTGACGTTGCCAATGTTCGGAAGGTAATACATGTAACATTCAGCACTGTCAGAATTGGACTGCGTTTCACCCTGAAGCATGCCATTGTCGCGCGTGCGGCCGATCAGCGTGGCAACGGAGGAGCGGGGATCGATGATGGAAAGCACCTTTGCGTAGTTATAGCCGACCTCGTACACGCGGCCTACAAGACCGGAGCCATTCACAACGGCCATGTTTGTCATGATGCCGTCGTTCTGGCCGCGATTGATGGTGAACGAATCAAACCACACGCCCGTATCCTTGGCGATAACCTTCGCGTACACGGGAGAGAGCGCGTCGTATTCGTCCTGCGCGTTTAGTAGCACCTGCAGACGCTGGTTTTCGCTTTCGACCTCTGCATAGCTGTTCAGCTGAATGTTCAGCCGTTCAACCTCTATTTGCAATTCTGCGATTGTCTGATCCTTGTCGGCGTCACTGGAGGAAATGCCGAACCAGCTGCGAATGAAGCCCGTCACTGCGGTCATACCGCGCTGAATGGGCGTAAATACCGTGCCGAGGCCGTTTTCCACGATGGACGTGTCTCCCGACGGGCGTACGATCAGGTAATACAGAATCACGAAAACGGCCAGCGTAACCAGGATGGAATAGATGGCGCGCTGAATGCGCAGGCTGCGCTTTCGGTTCTTCGAGGACGGATGGGTCTTGGCCAATTTATAGTCGCCTCCCGGAGAAATCAGACTTCAAAGGCGGAGTGCGCAGCGATCAGCGCGCGGGCAAGGCGGTCGTCCGACGCGCATTTTCCCACGCCTGTCACGGCGTCATCCTGCGGGCTTGCGCTGACGTTGACGGCCAGCTGCGTTTCGGTTTTCAGACGCTCGGCAAAGCCTTCCAGTAGCGCGCCGCCGCCGGTGAGATACAGTCCGCTGTCCAGAATGTCGCCGGTCAGCTCCGGCGGCACGTTGTACAGCGCGTCGCAGATGGCTTCCACAATGGCGCGAATGGGCTCGTTCAGCGCGAGGTACACGTCCATTGCGCAGATGGATTCGGTTGATGGCTTGCCGGTCACGACGTGGCGGCCACGCAGAAGTACCTCGTTTGTTTCGGTGGGGCGCACGGCGCTGCCGATGTCCTTTTTCAGATCCTCTGCCGTGGCAGGACTGATCACCAGCCCCTTTACCCGCCGGATGTAGCGAACGATGGCTTCATCAAAGGCCATGGAGCCGGTTTTCATCGTGCGTGAGGCGACGACACCGTTCATAGAGAGAATGGAAATTTCCGTCACGGCACAGCCGACGGAGATCACGAGAATGCCTTGTGGACGATCGATCCGGATGCCTGCGCCGATGGCGGCTGCAACGGGGGCTTTGACAATCAGCGCCTTCTTTGCGCCCGCCAATCCCGTGGCCGTTGCCAGCGCGGCGCGCTCTACACGCGTGGCGCCGTGCGGAACGGTGACGGCCAAGCGGCTTTTTTCGAAGGGACGGCGCTTTTCGCAGGCCTTTTCGGCGACAGACAGCATTAGAATAGCCGCCAGCTCGGAGTCGGCTACGCCGCCGTCGATGACCGGCGCAACGAGGATGCTGGCGTCGTCGGTCCGCCCGGCCATGCGCTGTGCATCTCGGCCCAGGGCGAGTACGTCCGAGGCGTTTTCGCGATTCACCAGCGCGCAGGTAGGTTCGCGCAGCTTTACGCCCTCGTTTTCCAGATAAACGGCGGTGCTGCCGGATCCCATATCGATTCCGATGCCGCCGGAAGAAAATACACCCATAGCTTGCTCCTTATTTCAGAAGACTCTCAAAGCCTTCGTACATTTTGGCAAATTCCTGCGTGGGGAAGCCGACGATATTTTCATAGGAACCCTCATAGCGCTCGACGAAGCCGCGCGCACCGCCCTGAATGGCGTAGGCCCCGGCCTTGTCCATCGGCTCGCCCGTGGAAACATAGGCACGGATTTCTTCATCTGTAAGTGACCGGAAGAATACCTTCGTGCCAACGACGCGCAGATCACGGCGGCCTGTCGCGGCGTCCATCAGGCATACGCCGGTGAACACGTCATGCGCACGACCGGAGAGCGCCCTCAGCATATGCGCGGCGTCGTCTGCGTCCGCAGGCTTGCCCAGCGCCTGACCATCCAGCGCGACCAGTGTGTCCGCGCCTACGATCCAGCCCCTTCCGCAGCTTTGCGCGACCTGTGCAGCCTTGCGAAGTGCCAGCGTTCGAACCATTTCCTCGGGTGTTCCGGTTACGGTTTCGTCCGCATCGGAGGGGTGAACGGTAAAGGGGATTCCCATGCCCGTCAGCAGCTCACGCCGTCTCGGCGATGCGGATGCGAGAATCAATGTATGCATATTCCAGTCCCTTTCAGGCAATATTCTCTCACTGTACCCTTCATTATAGCATATCTTCCGGACAAATGGAATCCATGGGGCGGATTTGGCTGAAATTTGTTCATTTAATAACTTCAGGATCATATTTCGGCGCGGTTTGCGTTCGCTGGAAACGAAAAGATAACTTGCGAACGGAGACTATATCGTGTATAATACATGAGTAAGCCGCTCCGGAGTGGCTCTTAAGGCATGCTTGCATGCCGCCTCGTCCGGGCGAGATTAGGGTATAGGAGGTGCAACGCGTGTACGCAGTCATTCAAACCGGTGGCAAGCAGTACCGCGTCCAGCAGGGCGACGTGATCTTTGTGGAAAAGCTCGATCGGCAGGCGGACGAAGTGGTGAATTTTGACGTACTGCTTCTGGGCAAGGACGACGAAACCGTGATCGGAGCTCCCGTTGTTGAGGGCGCGAAGGTTGAGGGTAAGGTTGTCAGCCAGGTCAAGAGCGCGAAGGTGGTCGTGTATAAGTACAAGGCCAAGAAGAACGAGCGGAAAAAGCAGGGTCATCGTCAGCCTTACACGAAGGTTGAAATTACCGCCATCAACGGCTGAATTTCATGACGAAGGTCGTATTTTTTGAGGACGGAAACGGCAGACTGTGCGGCTTCGAGGCCGCGGGGCATGCCGGCTATGCGGAATCGGGAAGGGACATTGTTTGCGCCGCGATTTCCGCACTTACGCAGGCGACGGTTCTGGGGCTTGAGGAGGTTGTGTGCGCGCCCGTTCAGATGCGAACGGACGAGAACACGGGCTATCTTCGGTGCATGCTTTCCGGTTCGCCGAAAAAAGAGGCGCTTGATCAGGCGCAGGTTCTTTTCCGGACACTCGAAAAAGCTCTGACCGCCATTTCCAACGACTATCCCGGTACCATCCGGATCATCATCAGAGAACGGAGGTAGACACATGTTCAAGATGAATCTTCAGCTGTTCGCGCATAAAAAAGGAATGGGTTCTTCGCGTAACGGCCGTGACAGCCATGCGCAGCGCCTGGGCACCAAGCGCGCGGATGGTCAGTTCGTTCTTGCGGGCAACATCCTTGTTCGTCAGCGCGGCACCAAAATTCATCCCGGCCTGAATGTGGGCATCGGTGATGACGATACGCTGTATGCAAAGATGGACGGCGTCGTGAAGTTCGAACGCCACGGCAAGGATAAGAAGAAGGTCAGCATTTATCCGAAGACCGAAGCCGCCGCCGAATAAGCGAAAAGCGAAAATTACCCGCGCAGAGGTTTTCCTCCGGCGCGGGTTTTTATTTCAGCAGGTGTTGATTGTAAACAAATGAGAGAGATGAATTTGCGCCTTACGCTGATGGACAGCGCGCAGGCATTCCACTGGCGGGAAATCGGCGGCGTTTTTGCTGCGGTTGTGGACGGACGCGTGCTTACGAGCGCGGATGAGGACGCGCATGCCCAGGCGTACTTTGATGACGCGCGGGACTATTCGCGTCTCATGAAGGACTGCGCGTCGTATCCCATTGCTGCGAAGGCGGTTCAGGCCACGCCGGGGCTGCGGGTGCTCAATCAGCCGCCGTGGGAGGCGCTTGTTCAGTTTATTCTGTCGGCAAATAACAATGTGGCGCGCATTCGCGCGCTGGTTACGATGCTGAACGAAGCATATGGAGAAAGGCATGCGTTTCGCGGCGAGACGCTGTTTGGCTTTCCGAGGCCGGAGGTGCTGGCGCAGCTTACAGAAGCGGAGCTCCGCCTGCGCGTAACCTGCGGCTATCGCGCGGCGTATCTGATCGGTACGGCGCGCATAGTGGCGGACGGCTTTCCGCTTGGCGCTCTTTCCTCAATGCCGATTGAGCGGGCGCGCGAGGAACTGATGCGTCTGCCTGGCGTTGGGCCAAAGGTGGCGGACTGCGTGTTGCTGTTTGGCTGTCGGCATGCCGATGCGTTTCCGGTGGATGTGTGGGTGAAGCGGCTGATGGCCGACTGGTTCGGCGTGACCGGCTCGCCCGCGTTTCTGGCGCGCGAAGCGCGTCGGATGTTTGGGGCAGGCTGCGGGCTCATCCAGCAGTCGCTGTTCCACGCGGCGCGCGTGGGGCTGATTGAAACCGGAGGAAAAGCGGTATGACGGGCGTATTGGTGAATTTTGCAACGGTGGTCGCGGGTGGGCTGGCCGGAAGCCTCATCAGAAAGGGCGTACCGGATCGCCTGCGGGCAGCGATTACGAACGGAATCGCGCTGTGTGTGCTGGTGATTGGCATATCGGGCGCAATTGAAACGCAGAATCAGCTGCTGATGATTATTTGTATCGTGGTTGGCACGCTGATTGGCGAGGCGCTGAACATTGAACGAGGCATCGAACGGATGGGCGACGGCATTCAGCGCATGTTTTCCGCAGGGAATGGGTTCGCAGAGGGCTTTGTTTCGGCTACGCTGCTTTTTTCCGTGGGCTCGATGGCCGTAGTCGGCTCGCTGGACGCGGGCTTTGGAAACAACGCCACGCTGCTGGCCAAGGCGGCGCTGGACGGCGTATCGGCGCTGATGTTTGCTTCGACCTATGGCTGGAGCGTTGCGTTGTCGGCCGTGCCGCTTACGGTGTATCAGGGGCTGATCGCGCTCCTGGCTGTATGGGTAAAGCCGTATCTTGGCGCGAATGTGATCGTCGAGATGAAGGCGGTGGGCAGTGTTCTGATCATCGCGCTGAGCGTGAACATGCTGGGATTTCTAAAGGAAGGAAAACTGCGGGTGGCAAACATGCTGCCGTCGATGTTCCTTCCGATTCTGATATTGCCGCTGGAAGCATGGATTCGCAGCCTGTTCTGACGGAGAAAGAGGTGCGGAATGACGAAGGAAGCGCTTGAGGCGCGGGCGCGTGCCCTTGGCTTTGACAGGGTCTGGGCGCTGCAGCCGATTTATGCGCCGAGAGGGCGCGTGCACCGTTTGAATACGAACGTAGCGGATGATCCGGAAACGCTTGCACGCGGAACCCAGACGGTCCTCTTGCTATTGAAGGGCTATACACCCTATCGCGCGGCGGCGGAAAACGACCATGGCGCGATGATTTCTGCATATTATGCGGCGTCCAACAGGGCATATGCCGCGGCGAGGGAGCTGGCAAGGGAGCTTCGTGAGGAGGGCTGGCATACGCTGGCCGGTGCGCAGATTGCCATCAAACCCATGATGGCGAGGTATGGCCTTGGGCTGGAGGGGTATAATACGCTGATTGCCGTGGATGGGCTTGGGTCGCGCTTTCATGCGCAGGTGATCCTGACGGACGCGCCGTTTGCACGTGAGCCGCTTCCGGAGCTGGGGTGCAGTGTGGATGAACGATGCCGCGGCTGCCGCGCATGCGCGCAGGCCTGTCCCGTGGGCGCCATATCCGATACGGGTGTGGATATTGAAAAATGCTTGCGCGCTCGCTCGGAAGGCGAGCTCATTCCGCAGGAGCTTCGACCGCTGTACGAAAACCGGCTGCTGGGCTGCGAGATATGCCAGAACGTATGCCCACGCAACGCCAGGGAAACGCAGGAAATGCCTGCGGACGTGAGCGAATCGCTGGCGCTGGCACGGCTGCTTCGCGGCGATCTGGGCGCGCTTGCCGATGAAATCGGAAGAAACTATGCGCGGAAGACGCGCATCCGGGTAAAGGCGGCGATGATTGCGGGCAATCTGCGCCGCATGGACTGCATGGAGGCGCTGAAGGCGCTTGCGCACTCGGATTCAGAACGCGAAAGCGAGATGGCCGCATGGGCCATACGACAAATAGAAGGGAAGGAAACCACATGAGAATCGGCGTTCGCGGACATGACTATGGTACGGCCACTGCGGCGGAGCTTGCGCGGCGGATTTCCGAAGCGGGGTTCGACTGTTTGCAGCTTGCGCTTCACAAGGCGATTAAGGGTGTGCAGCCGGAATACGGGCGGCTGAATCCAGGATTCTGCTATGACGTGCGGCATGCGTTTGAGGACAGGCATCTGGAGGTGGCTGTGCTCGGTTGCTATATCGATCCGGCTACGCCGGACGAGGAAAAGCGCCTGTACGATGTGAAGCGCTTTCGCGAGCAGGTGGCCTATTGTCGACAGCTGGGCTCGAATATTGTTGCGACGGAAACCAGCGGCTATCAGGGCGACGAGGCCGGCCGCGAGGTGCAGTTTGCCCGCCTGACGGACAGTGTGCTTCGCATGGTGGAGCAGGCGGAGCGCTTTGGCGTGTTTGTCGGCATCGAGCCGGTGTATGTGCACACGTTGAATACGCCCAGGCTTACGCGCCGTCTTCTGGATATCGTTGCCTGCGACAACATGCAGATCGTTCTCGATCCGATCAATCTGCTTTCTCCGGAGACGATCGGTCGCCAGCGCGAGATCCTTGACGAATGCTTTGCGTTGTTTGGAGACCGGATTGTAGCCATTCATGCCAAGGATGTTCAGCTTGACGAGAACGGTCGTTTCCGTCCCTGCGTAATCGGCGACGGATTGTTCGATCACGCGTATTTCTATGAGAAGCTCGCGAAGGTTAAGCCGGGTATCAGCGTGCTACGCGAGGAAGCGCATCCGGAGACGGCTGCGAAGGATATTGCCCGGCTGAAGCAGTTCATTGCGCGGGCGGAGGGTGTATGACGTTTGGCATTGCACTGATTCGATTTTCACTGTATTGCGTGATTGTGGGAATCGTTTTAATGATTGTCGGCATGGCGATTCCGAGGCGCTTCCGACCGGACGCATTTCCGTTTCGGCCATGGCGGTTTGAGACGACGGAGTTTTTTAAAAGGCTTCGCGTGTCACGCTGGAAGAGCTATATGCCGGACGCCAGCCGCGTCGTGCGCGGCATGACGCGCAAGCTGGCCGGCAACGACTCGAGCAGCGCGCATCTTGCACGTCTGGTGCAGGAAACTTGTGTGGCGGAGCTGACGCACTGGATCCTGATGGCGGTTTGCCCGGCGTCGCTTGTGTTTGCACCGTGTGAGTGGACGCCTTTGTTTATCCTGCTGTATGACGTCGGAAACCTGCCGTTCATCGTGATACAGCGCTACAATCGGCCGCGGATGATGAAAATTCTGCGGATGAGGGAAGAGAGGGAAAGCGCATGAAGCGTGCAGGTCTGGTTTCAATCACATTTCGAAAGAAAACGCCTCGGGAGATTGTGGAGCTGATGAAGCGCGCGGGGCTGTCTCAGGTGGAATGGGGCGGCGATGTGCACGTGAGGCCGGGCGCGGGGAATGCAGCGGAGGTTAGACGCATGACGGAGGGCGAGGGCCTGCGCGTGAGTGCATACGGCAGCTATTATCGGCTGGAGGAAAACGATTTTGGGCCGTGGCTGGATGAGGCGGAAGCGCTGGGCGCGCCGGTGATTCGTGTGTGGGCAGGCCGAAAGGGCAGTGCCGAGACGGACGAGCATGAGCGAGAAATGCTGGTTCGGACGCTGAACGACTGCGTTCGGCAGGCCGCGGAGCGAAGCATCGTCGTGTCGCTGGAATACCACCCGGGCACGCTGACGGATAGCCGGGACAGTGTGCGGCGCCTGATGGAGGAAAGCGCTGTGTCGTTCCATTGGCAGCCACGCTGGGATTGGACGGAGGAGGAGCGCCTTGCAGCGCTAAAGGAGGTTGCGCCGCGGCTGACCTGTATTCACACGTTTACGTGGCGGCATACGGAGCAGGGAATTATTCGTTTGCCGCTGTCGGACGGCATGGAGATGTGGAAAAAGGTTCTGCCTGTCAGCGCGAACGCGCCCATGCTTCTGGAATTCGTTGAAAACGACAGCGACGAGGCGCTTTTGCGCGATGCGGCGTGGCTTCTTGCCGCGCTCGAAAAATAAAGGTTTACAACCGGCGGCGTTCATGGTATAATAAACGATGCATGACAGGAGGCGAAGGGGATGCCGGATTCGGAGATCAAGGTAGTGGCGCAAAATCGAAAAGCCCGGCATGATTACTTCGTGGAAGAAACCTTCGAAGCGGGCATTGAGCTGCGCGGCACGGAGGTCAAGTCCATTCGCCTCGGAAAATGCAACTTGAAGGATTGCTATGCGGCGGTTGAGCGCGGCGAGATGCTGGTGTACGGCATGCACATCAGTCCCTACGAAAAAGGGAATATCTTCAATACCGATCCGCTGCGCCCGAAACGTCTTCTGATGCACAAGGCGGAAATCCGTAAGCTCGATCAGACTACGGTTCTGAAGGGCATGACCCTGATTCCGCTGAGCGTATATCTGAAGAAGGGGCGCATGAAAGTGCAGCTGGGTCTGTGTCGTGGCAAAAAGAACTACGATAAACGCGACGACATGGCCAAACGCGATGCAAACCGCGAAATTGAGCGCAGCATGCGCCAGAAATAGCAGTCCGGAATCATGGGGGCGTATTTGGTTTCGACGGGGACTCAGGGGAGAAGAGAAGCGAGCGGCAGCCCCGATCTGCCATAAAATCGGGAAAAACAATAACTGCGAATAACGACAGTTACGCCGTCGCCGCTTAATGCGGTGACCGTCGACCCTAAGCCTCCTGCGGCGTAGGCCACCGGCGTCATAAAGGCAGGGAACGGGCCCAATAAAGCTTTGAAGCGGGCCGGCATTTATGAAGCTACCGTAAGCGGTATCCTGTTCGCGGGAGCCCGCTGAGGGGAATCCTAAAACACGAACTGCGCTCGGAGACGCTCTTTTCGTCGGGTTTTCGGACAGGGGTTCGACCCCCCTCGCCTCCATCCATAGGAAGCACTGGCTTTTAAAACGGGCTGGTGCTTTTTTGCGTCTATGGGGGAACCGGAGTGCTTTGCAAGCGCTTGCTTTCGGGAGGCATCATCTATAGATAGAAAAGTTTAGACATTTTTGCAGCACTGCTCAAAGTTCGGGCAATGCTGCTTTTTTGTCCGTACTCAAAAAAACGGATAGAAGCTATAATCGGATTCAGAAACGGCCTTTGCTGGAGTTCATTCCTCCATGAGCGAGGACTGAGATCGATGAAATGAGGATGAGCACTGTGAAAGTGAGAATTAGCTCAGACAGCGCCTGTGATTTGTCGCCTGAACTGACGAAAAAAGGCAATATTACCATTACACCCTTCTTCGTCAGCTTAGGAGAGAAGTACCTGAAGGATGGAGACGAAATCAAGCCGGATGACATTTACGCGTATGTTTCCGAAACGGGGAAGCTTCCAAAGACCGGTGCGATCAATGCTGAGGAATACCGGCGTGTTTATGAATTCTGGATTGAACAAGGGTATGCGGTTGTTCAGATTTGCATAAGCAGTCTTTTTTCAAGCACCTATCAGAACGCATGCTTTGCTGCAAAGGGACTGGAGGATGTCTATGTCGTAGACAGCCGAAATCTTTCCACGGGACAGGGATTGATTGTGCTTCACGCATCTGAGATGGCAATGCGCGGCTGCACGGCGCGGGAAATCTATGAGGAATGCCTGCGCATGGTTCCAAGAGTAGAAGCGAGCTTCGTGATAGACAATATGGACTATCTCTATAAGGGCGGGCGCTGCAATGCATTGGCTGCGCTGAGTGCCAGCCTTTTGAAAATAAAGCCTTGCATCGAGGTGAGGGATGGCGTAATGCTTCCGAGCACGAAATATCGTGGCCGTATTGGAAGGGTCATGATGCAGTACGTAGAGGCCCGGCTAAGGGATAGGCAGGATATTGACAAGGAGCGCATTTTCATCACGCATACAAAATGTGACCCTGAGGATGTAAGGGCGGTTCGAAGCAAGATCATGGAGCTTGTGCCGGATTTTGAAGAGATTTTGGAGACGGACGCAGGCTCTGCCGTGACAACGCATTGCGGGGCGGGTACGCTCGGAATCCTGTTTGTGCGCAAGGAAGGGTAAGATGAGGCTGTGATCCTTACGGGGAGAATCATATACAGCATAAAGAAAAAACGGAGGAATACACATGAAAATTTCTGATCGCATCAAGGGCTTTACCATGAAGCAGATGTACGCATACCTGGACAAGGATCCGGACGCCAACATACCGAAGATGCTGGACTATCTTGAGAAGCTCGACAAGGATGGAAGAGGCATTACCGATCAGGTTGAAAATATCCGAAAGGCGATCAGCGACCCAAACAACAACTGGTACCGGCTGATCAGGAGCCTGTGGACGGACGTTGACGCCGAACAGCGCAAGGCGCTGGTAGAAAGCGCGGTTGTGAACGCCTCGCTCATCGGTACGCCTGAAACCATACGCTGGCAGGATCAATACCAGTGCAACGTACCGTGGGCCATTCTGATGGATCCTACATCTGCCTGTAATCTGCACTGCACGGGCTGCTGGGCGGCGGAGTATGGCAATAAGCTGAATCTTTCCTTTGACGAGCTGGACGGAATTATTCGTCAGGGCAAGGAAATGGGAACCTACGTTTACATCTATTCTGGCGGCGAGCCTCTCGTTCGCAGGGATGACCTGATTCGTCTATGCGAAAAGCATAGCGACTGCGCGTTTCTGGCCTTTACCAATGGCACGTTGATCGACGATGCGTTCGCGGATGAAATGCTGCGCGTGCATAACTTTGTGCCTGCCATCAGCATTGAAGGCTTTGAGGAAGCAACGGATGACCGCCGCGGACAGGGCACCTATAAAAAGGTGATCGAAGCGATGGAGCGCCTGAAGGCGCGCAAGCTTCTGTTCGGCATTTCCTGCTGCTATACAAGCAGGAATGTGGAGGTGATCGGCAGTGAGGAATACTTTGATTCCATGATCGATATGGGCGCGAAGTTCGCATGGTTGTTTACTTATATGCCTATAGGCGCGGCAGCAGTGCCGGAGCTGATTGCCACGGCGGAGCAGCGCAAATTCATGTATGAGCGGATTCACGAATTCCGCAGAACCAAGCCTATCTTCACCATGGATTTCTGGAATGACGGCGACGCCGTAGGCGGCTGCATTGCGGGCGGCCGCGGATACTGCCATATTAATGCCAATGGCGACGTAGAGCCCTGCGCCTTTATCCATTATTCGGATTCCAACATCCGCGAAAAGACGCTCCTGGAAGCCTATCAGTCTCCACTGTTCATGGCCTATCGGAAGGCACAGCCTTTTAATGAAAACATGCTGCGTCCCTGTCCCGTGCTGGATAATCCTGGCGCGCTGACGAGGCTCGTGGATGAATCGGGTGCGCATTCCACCGACCTTGAAGCCCCGGAGTGCGCGTGCGACTACTGCGGCAAGTGCGAAAAGGCCGCAGCCGCATGGGCTCCTGTTGCCGATGAAATCTGGGATAGCCTGCCCAATAAGCACGGCGTACGTACATCTGGCAAGCTGGCAAAAAAGGGTTGATGTATTTCTGCGAGGAACGCGGAGCGGCATTTGAGGCGCCGCTGTAAAGGCGTATGGCCGATAGGTAGCTTTCGTACATTTCCAGATACGATGCGCTGAAGGACATAGCCGAGCTTGTCAATTCCCACAGCTTGACATGGAGCTTGTTCGAGGCGCGGAAGGATGCGAGAAATTGTCATCTTCCGCTGACCTCGACCGCCCCCGATGGGCGTGAAGACCGAGACAGAATATAATGCTTATGGCGGCGTTGTAAATGCCAATGTGCAAGATAATGCGTCCGCACCGCTCATCTGGACGAAGACGGAGTACACCGAGGAGGGCAATTTTGCGACCAAGCTGCGAGGTGCGAGGGGTAACGAGGTAGTCAATACTCTTGACGCCAACGGCAAGCTCCTGAGCGTAACCGACTCGGCAAGGCAGTCTGTGAACTATGCCTACGACGCATCTAACCGCGTGACGGGTGTACATTCCACGTATACGGTGAACGGAGAAAACCGAATCAGCCGTAATGAATATACCTATGAGAATGACCAACTTAAGACGGTGGCCTGCTTGACAGTTCGAGCATACTGGTGGTAGTATACAGATACGACGCTTGGGGCAGGGTCATCAGCACCACGAGCAGTCTGGCTGTGACGCTGGGTAAGCACAATCCGTTCCGCTATCGCGGATACATCTACGATAGGGAAACGGGACTGTACTACCTGCGCAGCCGGTCCTACAATCCGACTGTTGGGCGGTTTATGAATGCGGATACGCTACTGGAAATTCACGGTGAATTGCTAAGTGCCAACATCTACAGTTACTGCGAAAACTCTCCGATTGTATAATATGATGTAGGTGGATTTGTAGCATGTAGAAGCCGGATTCCTCCCGTTGATGCAGGCGTTATCCCTGCTCGCGGCGGCACTTCCTCAAAAGTCCATTCGGATTAAGGGTATGGCTGGAAGGATTCCGAGGGGAATATTTGGACACCAGATAGCGACGAACATGGCGGCGACTATTGGGATGTGCAACGCGGAGATGACAAGGGCTACATCAATGTATACCCAGATGGAAAACGGAGGGGGCAAGGGAAAAGCGCCCAAACATCCGCCCCAGAAACCTCAACCCAACGCATCGTCAGCACCGTCATCGCTCCATAATAACCATAAAATTGTGGTTCCCATGCCCATGCCTGCACCTGCAATAGAAACAATACCTGCTGTCAAGCCTGAAGTTGCACGGAATGGTATTCCCGGATGGGGCGCAGCAGTAGCAGTCATTGGGTTTGGTGCTGCGATGATTTGTCTGTTTGGCCCCCGCCGGCGCAGCGGTTCTCGCGTTTGCATAAACCATCAAGAGGAATAAACGAAGTATGAAGAAACGTCTTTACTCAGAGCCAAACGAAGAAATCATCTATTTGATTAAGCGGATCATGTGTACTGACCAGCAACCGCTGATTGAACGTTTGACTCATGCGTTGAAATGGTTGTATCCGCCTGATGTCGTTGAATATCTATTGGGTGTGTATTTCCTCGAATTTGGCAAAACATTTGCGCTTGGCAGTGGAAAATACATTGAGACGAAAGTCTCCTTTCGTCGTGCGCGTAGACACTTAAAGCGTGCCCTTCGTGCTAACCCACAGGATGCAGAAATCCTGACGGCAATTGGCGAATCATACGCAAAAGAGCGAAAATCGGAGCTGGCTTTCCGCTTCTGTGAAAAGGCATTGGCGCTCGAACCTGACAATGCGCGTCTTTTATGGAATCTGATGGAACAAAGCTATCTGCTTGCGCGTTATGAGACGGTTCTTTCCTGCGACGCTGCTTTCCATTGGAAAGTCTGCGCAGATCGCGAAAAATACTTCTGGTGTGGTCTGCTCTGCGCGTACTCCGCTGCTGCACTTGGAAATGTAAAAGAGACTCGCAAGTTTGCGTGCCGTGCGCTGCAAAGCTATGCGGAAGAATTACCGCAGAGCGATCTCGCTGCTGCATGCCTGTTGGACGTGCTCTTTCTGGCTGACTGTACGGATGAACTGAAAGCGCAGTATACGAAATGTGTGCAGAAGGTGGCTTGCATTTCGTCGCCACTGCTTCACGTTTTGCGCGAAAAAGAAGAACTGCCATCTCATCAGAATTTTGCTTCGCAAATACTGGCAGCATTCACACCGAGGAAGTTGCTACCGCATTTGGCTTGGTAGTCTGGAACTCTTCTCTCGCCCCGCTTCGGCGGTGCTTTTCTCATGCCGATGCTGCTTTCGGATTTTGATGCGGACCAGCTATTTTACACTATTTCCTACTTCCACAACACCCGCAAGCGCTACGAAAAGCTGAAGGCGGACATAAACGCCGCCCCGGGGTCATGTAAGCGAGGTGCGCGATGAACTGGACTGGCTGCTGTCCGTGGAGGACGAAGCGTGCAAGCTAACCGATCTGTTCAACGAAGGAAAATTGCCCCTGTGCGTGACGCACAACGACACTAAGATCAACAACGTGCTGTTCGATGAAAAAACTCTCGACGCGCTGGTGGTGATCGACATGGATACGGTGATGCCTGGTCTGGTGAGCCACGACTTCGGCGATGCGATTCGCTTCGCTGCCAACTTCGTAGAAGAGGACTGCCCAGAGGCGGACAAGGCAGGCGTGAACCTGAACATCTACTGGGCGTTTGTCGAGGGCTTCATAAAGGAAACCGCTGCCATGCTGACGGAAGCAGAGGTGGAAACGCTGGGAACCAGCTGCTTTGCGCTGGCGTGCGAGTTGGCTACGCGCTTTCTGGACGATTACATTCTGGGATACAAATACTTCAAGATCAATTATCCCGAGCACAACCTCGTCCGCACCCGCTGCCAAATCACGCTGGCGAAGGATATGCGAAAGAAGATGGATGCCATGAAAGCCATCGCCCGCGATTGCTGTGAGAGGTATAGGTAATAGTATTATCATGATACTCTGTATGACACCCTTTAGATACCATCGGCAATAAAGGCAGGGCAAACGCATGAACGATAAGATGTTCGTAGCCAGGCGTAGGCATCACTGCTCTTATGATGAGGCATATTTCAAAAATGTTATGCTTTCAAATCATGCATAAGCCCTGTATCGCGCGGAACCAAATCTTGACAACAGAGGATTTCATGCTATAATGAAGGTAAAGGAACCGTATCCGAAATGGAGGATATAACATGAAGAAATCCTTGATGCTTCTGTTGATGATTACGCTTCTAATGGCACAGTTTTCTGCGCTGGCGGGGGCAGTTATCGTTGAGCCGGTTGTACTGGACGGCAATGCCGTCCTGCCCCGGTATGGCGAAGCCTACTATATGAATCGTACAATGTACGATTTGCAGGGTAATGTGATTGCCGGTCCCTTTGGCAGCTTGACCAGCTGTCGGAATGGTCTGTATTACGAGGTTGTCAACGAAAACGGTCTGAATACCATCGGTGTAATCGATTGCACCGGTGCGGAAGTTCTGCCTATGGCCTATGGCGATATTGTCTATGTGGATGACAACTGGCTCCTTGGTATTGAACTGGAGGCCACGACGGATGTTAATGGCGATTACAGGGACGGCAAGGGAAACCAGTATAACATCAGCCAGGTGGACGTTGTCTATGACAAGCAGATCATCGGTTCGCTCAGCCGCGAGGATTATCAGAGCTCGAGCTACGGCGTGAGGGGCAAGTATCTGTATATTCGCACCAGCACCAGGGCAGGTATCTGGCTGGATTCCGACTTCAATCGCGTGGATGTAGCCGCGGATGATTTTGCTTCTACCGAGTTTACTGATAATTACAAGAAGGGTATACAACACAATCCGACGCAGACTCTGGCATTTACCGCGAGCTGCACGCTGCAGCCTGAGGACGTGGATCAGAAAATCTGGTATACCGACGACGGCAACTTCATTGATCTGCAGGGCAATCTGGTGAATAAGGGAACTTTTGCAGACGGGAAGGAATACGATTCTGTTTATTATTACGGCGGCGATTATCTTGTGGTTCGCGCCAACGGCCTGCGTGGCCTGGTCGATATGCAGGGCAATGAAGTGATTCCGCCCAAATACGAGGAGATTGCCGGTACGACGGACGGCACCTTCTTTGCACTGGGATATCAGGCTGTGGTGACGGAGGATGGCGGTCTGATGTATCTGGATGAGCAGGGTAATGTATTGGCCTCGGTGGAATACAAGCTAAGCTCCTCCGACTATAAGGGCTTTACCTATAATGCGCCCATGATAGCTGTGCAGAATATGGGCAAGTATGTCGTCATCACGGCGACCAAGGGTCAGCTGGAAGAGACCTATGACGATGTTGCGTCCGTCCGCAGCGCAACCCAGAGGCTGATGGCTGTGCAGCAGGATGATCTGTGGGGCGTGATTGATATCGACGGAAACCTGATCATTCCCTACAGCTTCCGCTATGAACCCGATATTAATGCGGACGGTACGCGGGTGCTGGGTACCAACGAGGATCGCGAGTTCCTGCTGTACACCATCGCCTATGACGAAACCGGCGCAGTGGCCAATACGGAGGAAGCGAATGCGACCGAGACTAGCAATCCCGGTGCTTATGAACGCGTGACAAAGTTCTCCGGTCTGGCAGAAGGTGAGTGGGGCTGCACTAACTGCGGCACCATCAACAGTGGCAAGTTCTGCACAGAGTGCGGCGCTGCCAAGCCTGCGGAGGAGGAAAAGCCTCTTGTTTGCAGCGGCTGCGGCTATACGCCTGAAGCCGGAACAACGCCGAAGTTCTGCTCGGAATGCGGCACCAAGTTTGAATAATCCAGCGAATATCCCTGATAAGCAGGAAGCTCAGACCGTTGACAAAGTCCAAGGACGAAGGTCAACGGTCATTTTTTGTTAGCCTAATAGACGACTGCGGCAATGCCTGTACATACCGCAGTCGTTCCGAGGTTCCGTTGACAAATCCTCAAAAGCACCATAGTTGTTTTCAGAACGTATCGCTTCAACAGGGTTGTCTATCGATAGCCTTCTAACCGCATATAGCATGGAAATGGCAACAAGATAAGGTACAATAAGCTGCGCAACGAAGCCCGTCAGGGCTATCGCAGCGGCACTATGACCGTGGCCTGACCACGGTATCTGGGAAGGCAACGCTTCAGGTACCGCGGCTGAAGGGAAGCGGCTTTGAAACGGAGATCATTGAGCGTTACCGGTGCAGAAGAAGCTTCGCGAGATGCGGTTGAAGGAAGCGGCAAAAAGGTGGAGGAGGGGATTGAGGAAACGTTGACATATTACGCATTTCCATCCGAGTACTGGCTGAAGGTCCGAACCAACAACCTGCTGGAACGCCTGAACCGTGAAATATGGAGACGGACGCGAGTGGTTGGAAGCTTCCCAGATGGAGAATCGGCATTGATGCTGGTTTGTGCAAGACTGCGGGCACGTGATCGGCACGCAGTGGGGCGAAAAACGCTACATGAGCATGAAGGCGCTGGAACAAGCTGGATCGGGAAAAAACGAAGCAGAGAACCGTGATCTGGCGTAGGCAGCAGACCACCAGCCGCCCGTAAAGGGCTTCGCAAGTGGCTTCGCCACCCTTGACGGACAACTGGCGGCCTGCTGATCGGCCCTTGCCTAACCAACTTCATAAGTGACGCTGACTATTTTGCGCATTACTCTTGACAGGACCGGCACGGGTGTCCATCACGAGGTGGAAGCAGTGCGTTCTTCATGGCAGCGCATTTTCTTTCGTCAGCATGGCGCTGATTTCTGATAGCGCCTGACGTTCGATATCTGCGTCCGTGCATTTTTGCACATAGAACCGCCCGTTTCGAAAGCCGGAATAGCGCAGGTAGGCCTCCTGTGAAACCATCGTTTCGAAAAGCCGGTTTTCCTCATAGTGCGCGGTGTAGATGTGCGGCGCATAGAGCTTTGCCAGATACGGATAGGTTGTATACATACGCATGTTCGCGCGGTCATCCAGACTCATTAGAAGCAACGGGAAGGTTCCACAGCAGCCGGATTCGACAATGTGGATTTTTCTCGCGTCAATATCTGCCAGCATGCCGCGCAGACAGGTTTCTGCCTGCGGGTATTTGCTGAGGGTTTTCCGTATATCCAGCAAAACGATGCGGGCAAAGGACGGAAAATCGGTGCAGCCGACTTCCAGTGCACGGTAAACCGCTGCCCGGATTTCATCGTCTGCGCTTGCTGTGCCTGTGAGCTCGGCGAAGGATTTGCGGCTGAGTAGCCATGCATGTACGCGCGTCTGGCCCTTTCCGAGGAAGGTGGCGAGGGGCAGCAGCGTGTCACGAAGCAGGAAGATGTAAGCGGCATCGTCCTCATGTCCGATCCACTGGCAGAAACGTTGCAGCTCTCGGATGAATGGCGCGTGGGAAATGTCAGGGACGCTTGCAGCAGCCTCCATGGCGCAATGAATCGCCTCTGAAAGCTCTATTTCCTTCGAGGTGTACGAAAGCGTTTCCAGAGGAATCGTTTTTTCGGGAAGCGGAAACGGCTCGACATGATTTTGCTTCAGATAGCTCCGCAGAAAGGAGATGCCCTGATGCTCGGCTTCCAGATGCCGGTTCAGTTCGGTGTAACCCTCGTCCGCCAGATCGTCCAGCAGCTTGAGTAGCTGTCTGGCGCAGTAAACCGTTTCTGGTGTGGAAGGCGCTTCCTTCAGTGCTTGCAGCGACTGCCTATAGAAGCTCATAGAATAGGAAAGAAAGCTCATGACTGCATCTCCTGTCCGGTCGCCCCGCCGGCCTTGATCAGCTGCAGCATAGCGGAAAATTCCGTAGTCAGCATTTGGCTGAGTCTTTCCTCTGGGAAGCGGCAAACCCGTGTGGCGCACAGCGCGCCGATTCCAAAGGTGTAAATCCAGACGTTTTCAAACAGCATTCGGGCCTCTGCTTCGGTCATCTCGTATTCCTTACGGAGCAGTGCAACGCAGGCGTTTGCCGTGGGGCCGAGCTCGCTGAATAGATCGTCAAACTGTACGGCACTGCGGTTTTCCTGCATGAACAGCAGCCGATAGAGCTTCGGCTCGTGCATGCCGAACAGCACCATGCGCATGCCTACCTGCTTGAAAAGCGGCATATCCGGCATTGGATGCTCGGAGAAGCACTCGAAACGGTGCATTGCCGCAGTTCGAACCGCATCCTGCACCTCCTTCATGCTGCGGAAAAAGGTGAAGATTGGCTGCGCGGAGCTGCCGAGTGCGTCGCCAAGTGCTTTGGCGGTCAGAGCTTCGGCGCCTTTTTCCGAAACAAGCTGCAGTGCTGTCGCAATGATCTCATCCCGTGTGAATTTCGGCTTGGGAGGCATGTGAATTCATTCCTGTCTTACAATTAAAATATACGTTTTGCAACGTACAGTTCAGCTTAAACCTGCGTTCAAGGAAAGTCAAGCATCTGCTACGGCATTCGTGAGATTTTACGTGTGCTGGCCGCGAAATTCAGCTTGTTTTGCTTGAAGCGTCTTCTGGCATCCCATGCAGCCAGACACACGGATGGCGTAGAAGGCAGGGGAAGGCGATTTTTATGCTCGTGGGCTATTGATATCCTAACGCTGTTAGGATACAATAAATCGAACGATGTTAGGAAAGAGGATGGGGAGATGCTTCGAAAGGGACTGAGCAGGGAAGTGCTCTTTGATGCGACCAAACGGTTGATTGAGGAGAAAGGGGTTTCTGCATTCTCCATGCGTACCCTGGCAGAAAGGCTTGGCGTGAAGGCGGCTTCTTTGTATGCGCATATCGAAAGCGTGGATGAGCTGTTTACGGAGGTGGGCATTTCTGCGCTGAATGATCAGAGAGAGGCGCAGATTTCCGCTGCCTGTGGAAAACCGCGAGACGAGGCAGTTCTTGCGCTTGCGGATGCCTATCGCGCCTTTGCAAAGGCGCACGGTGAGCTGTACCGCCTGATCATGCAGATGCCCATGGGCAAGAATGAGGCGCTGAAAGCCGAAGCTATCATGACGGCTGAGCCGGCAATGCAGGTGCTTGCAGACTACCGAATCAGCATGGAACGCAGAATGCATTGGCAGCGGGTGTTGCGCGGCGTCATGCACGGCTTTGTTTCGCAGGAAGCCGCGGGATATTTTTCCCATTATCCGGTTGACTTGGAGGAAAGCTATCATCTGGCTGTACAGTGCGTAATTGACGGACTGCGTGAGGAGGAAGCATTAAATGAAAGAAATGCATGAAAGAGCGAAGCTGTTTTCCGAAATGCCGGTGCACAGGGCGACCCTGACGCTGATCATTCCAACCGTCATCAGCCAGCTGATCACCGTTGTATATAATATGGCGGATACCTTTTTCATTGGTCAGCTGGGCGACCCGCGGCAGGTGGCAGCGGCAACCGTCGCCATGCCCTGCTTTATGTTTCTGACGGCCTTTGCCAACCTGTTTGGGCTAGGTGGCTCCAGCCTGATTTCCCGCTGCCTTGGCTCGGGAAACCGGGAGAAGGCGATGCGGTGCGCCTCGTTTTGTATTTGGACAGGTGCGGTATCGGCGCTGATTTATGGTCTGCTGGTGGTGCTAGCGGAGCCGGTGTTGCTTCCGATTTTAGGCGCGTCTCCGGAAACATGGACGTACTGCAAACAATATATTCTCTGGACGATTGGCGTTGGCGCAGTTCCTACCGTGATGAATGCGGAGCTGGCCCACCTGATTCGCGCGGAGGGCTACTCCAAGCCCGCCGGGTTTGGAGTAGCCCTTGGAGGCATACTGAATATCTTGTTGGATCCGCTTTTCATTTTTGCATTCAAGCTGGAAACTGCCGGCGCGGCGATTGCGACGATGCTTTCCAACCTGATCGCCATGGGTTATTTTCTGGGCTTTCTGTACCGCATTCGAAAAACCACGGTTGTCACGCCTGATCCGAAAAAATTCACTCTGCGGGAGAGAATTCCTGTGGAGGTTCTGACGGTCGGTCTTCCGGGCTTTACCATGACCATGATGTCTACCGTTTCAAATACGGTGCTGAACCATATCGTTGCAGCCTATTCCAGCACGTCCATCGCAGGAATGGGCATAGCCAAGAAGATTGACCTGCTGGCATATGCAATTGCGCAGGGCATGACGCAGGGTACGCTTCCGCTGATCGGCTACAATTATTCCTCTGGCAATCGGCGTCGCATGACGCAGGCGATTCGCACGGCGCTTCTGTATAGCCTGCTGGTGGCGTGCGCCGGCGCACTGCTGCTGTGGTTCCTTGCGGTTCCTATTACTCGCTGCTTTATCAACAACGCGGATACGGTTCGCTATGGACAGAGCTTCCTAAAGATCATTTGTCTTGCCTGTCCTTCCACTGCAATCAATTTCATGGTTATCACGATTTTTCAGGCAACCGGACGCAGGCTGCAGCCACTGCTGCTTTCTCTGCTGCGCAAGGGTAGCCTTGACGTGGTGTTTATGATTTCGCTGAACCGTTTTGTCGGCATCGACGGCATTGCATGGGCTACGCCTTTTGCTGATTGGCTTGTGCTGCTGATTTCGATTGCGTTGATTGTGCCGTATTTGAAGCGCCTGAATGCCGGGCAGGCCTGTTCAAGCGTCAATTAGGATATACAATATTCGGGATGCCCGGCGTTTGCCTTACCTCTGGCGAATCGGAAATGCGTTCCGCACAGTCATCGTTAGGGCATGCGGCATTCTGAATATGTGGGCTTCGGCGCCTCAGGGAGGAAGTGCCTTGCGTTTTAGAATGGCGGACTTGAAAAGATCTGTAGGAGGGTGGTATGATATAGAAAAAGTGATGCTGCTTTAGCGACGGCAGAGAACGGGGGAGAATCGGTGGCGCAGGCATTTACATCCAAGGATGCCAGGCTTTTGCTTCAGGAGCACGAAGAGCTTACGGAGCAGCTTGCGGAAATTTGTGCGCTTTCGGACGAGAAAAAAGCGAACGCGGCTCGGCGAATCAACGAGCTGCTGTGGAAAAACGCATTTGCGGATTTTGTGGATCAGGAGCTTGAGGCGGCGGAGGCGAGGGAGGCGCTTCCGGCTGCGCTGTATCCTCTGGCAGAGGAGCTGCATGCATACTCGTGGTCTGTGTTGATCTCGGGAACCGGCAGACAGCTGAACGAGGAATACGAGGGGAAAATTGCGCGCGAGAGGACGCATCTGCAGCGAGTAACGGGCGGACTTCGGCGGCTGTTTGCGTCGTCGGAGAGCAAGACGGCTGCGGGGGCGGCCTATCGGTATCTGCGTTCGGCGGCGCAGGGAACGTATGGGCGCGAGGTAGCGTCGCTTTTGCAGCAGGCAGAGGCGCTTGAGCAAGGTGATCGACGGGCGGCGATTGCGGACTTCCAGAGGAAGCGTTCCGATTATCGGGAGCTTTTGAGGGAGGTGTCGCCCAACGCAGAGCAGTCGGGGCAGCCGGTATTGCGCGTGGCGCGTCTGCTCGAAAAAAGCCGGGCGCTGCAGAAGGAAATCAATTATGCAAACAACGCCGTTTGCGAGAAAGAGAAGCTGGTCAAGGACTCCGTGGCACGCTTGCTTTTGTCGAAGTCGCTTGAGGTTCTAAGGAGCGTGCCTGTGGAGGAAATCGGGCGTGAGCACGCGGGCATTCGGTTCAAGGCACTAAGAGACAATGGCTACGAGACGGTGGCAGACGCGTATTGTGCGACGCAGTCGCAGCTTGAAGGTGTGCGCGGCATCAGCGAGGATGGAGCGCGGCTGATTCGGATGTGCGCGCGGGAATACGCCGAAAGGGTTATGTCAAATACGAAGATTCAGCTTTCGCTGGACGATAAGAACCCCGACGCGACAAGGCTGGTATCGGCAATCTGCGATTACCGCCGGAGGAGTTCGCTTGTCGATTCGCTGGACGCGGAGATGCGCAAGGGAAGGATCGAGCGTGCTGCGGATATGCTTCAGCGCATTGGAAACGGTGTTTCGTGGGCGTTTATGGACGTTGACGAAAGACAGAAATGCATTGCGGAGGAGCGATATCTGACTGGGCTGCAGGCGGGGACGTATGCTCAGGAGGTGCTGAAGTGCACGCGAGAGCTGAGGGTGCTGCGGGATGCAGACGCGGAAACAGCATGGGAGGACTTTTCCCGGAGCAGTGTCTCCTTCTATACTACGCTCGAAACGCTTGTGCCCAGCGTACTCGGAAATGACGACGGGCACTATGGTCTTCCGGAGGACCTGGCGCGGGAAATTCAGGATGAGTGCTTCTTTCCGGACGGGATGAAGAGTGAACTGCGCCGGTATCAGGAGTGGGGCGTAAAGTACATCCTGCACCAGGAGCGCGTGCTGCTGGGCGATGAGATGGGCCTGGGAAAGACCGTGCAGGCGATTGCGGCGATGGTTTCCCTGCGCAACACCGGCGCGACGCACTTTATGGTGGTGTGTCCTGCCAGTGTTTTGCCCAACTGGTGCAGGGAGATCGAGAAGCATAGCCGCTTGCGTACAACAAAAATTTATGGGCCTGGACGCATGAGCGCGTTTAGGGAATGGAAGAGAAGCGGCGGCGTGGCCGTGACGAACTTTGAAACGACGGGCTATCTGAAGCTGGAGGATGGTTTCGCGTTTGATATGCTGGTCGTCGATGAGGCGCATTATATCAAGAACAATGAAGCGCAGCGCACGAAAAACGTAACGGCTCTCAGTGAGCATACAAAGCGTATCCTGTTTATGACGGGAACGGCGCTGGAAAACAAGGTGGACGAAATGATCGCCTTGATTCGGTTGCTGCGGCCGGATGTTGCTTCGCAGCTGCACGGCCTTGCGTTCATGGCCGCTGCACCGCAGTTTCGGGAGAGGGTCGCGCCGGTGTACTATCGCCGCAAGCGCGAGGACGTGCCGACGGAGCTTCCCGAGCTGATCGAAAACCGGGAATGGTGCACGCTTCTGCCGAAGGAAAAGGAAATCTACGAGGCCTCCCTTCGGAAAAAGCGCTATATGGAAATTCGGCGCGTATCATGGAATGCGGACGATTTGACGGCCTCCTGCAAGGCGAACCGGCTGAAGGAGCTTGTGGAGGAGACCGCGGAGGACGGGCGCAAGATCATCGTGTTTTCGTTCTTTTTGGAAACGATCGCGGCGGTGCGGACATGCCTTGGCGAGCGCTGCCTTCCGCAGATCAATGGCTCCGTTTCGCCGCAGCGCCGACAGGAGATTATCGACGAATTCGAGCGTGCGCCCGCAGGAACGGTGCTGCCTGCGCAGATTCAGTCCGGCGGCACGGGACTCAACATTCAGGCTGCGAGTGTGGTCATTCTATGCGAGCCGCAGCTGAAGCCGTCCATCGAAAATCAGGCGATTTCCCGTGCCTACCGCATGGGGCAGGTGCGCAACGTGCTGGTGTATCGTCTGCTGTGTGAGAAGAGCATCGACGAGCGAATCATGGAAATGCTCGAGGAAAAGCAAAGGATTTTTGACGCCTTCGCAGATGAATCCGTCTCCGCCGATGCTACGCAGAAGCAGGAAAATGAGATTGACGACAAGACGTTTGGAAAGCTTGTCACCGAGGAAATTGAGCGCATCAACGCGGAGAACGCAGCGCAGGCAGAAAGGGCGTGAAGGAGGCCGATATGCACAGAGGCTTCAGCTTTGTAGACGACGCGGAGAAATTCTTTCTACAGATGAGAACAACGGCCGCACGACAATGCGCTTTTGACGACCGGCATCTGCGGGAGGATTCGCGGACACCGCAGGCGCGTCAGCCCTCCGGCAAAATCCAGTGCGTCAGGAAGCCGAGGTCTTCGGCAGTAACCTGCTCGCAGGCAACGCAGAACGGGATTTTGTTTCCGACGTAGAACACAAAGGCCAGCACGAGAGCAGGGGCAATCCACGCGATGCGAATGGCCCTTCCCCGGCGGCGGTTACAAAACGCGATGACGGTGCAGAGGACGAACGCGACGGCGGCTTCGACACAGAGAATAGAACCGCATTCGTTGTGCGTGATCTCATTGTAGGTTTCGAGCGAGACATACAGGTTGCCCAGCATGGCGAGCGGAATCACACACAGGAAGAAGAGCGCGAAAAACCGTTTCATGGCAGAAGTCTCCTTTGCAAGACTGTAAATAGGATAGCACGGGCGCGAGGAAATGTCAAATCACTGAAAATGTGTAAAACGGCGTTGCTTTTCGCATCTTTTTCTGGTATAATCCCTGTGTTTGCGAGGTTGCCGGGCGGCCGCAGGCGCTTTATGCGCTTGAGGAAAGTCCGAGCACCACAGGGCAGGGTGCCGGTGAAATGCCGGCGGAGGCGACTTTAGGGAAAGTGCAACAGAGAGATACCGCGAAATCGCGCCCCGTGCGCGACCGCAAGGATGGAAAGGTGAGGTAAGAGCTCACCAGCGGCTTGGCGACTTGTCCGCTATGTAAACCCCACCCGGTGCAAGATTGATAGAGACATATGCGGCGGCCCGTCGCGTCTCTTAGACATCGCTTGAGCCTGCTGGCAACTTCAGGCCTAGATAGATGGCCGCTCAAGACAGAACTCGGCTTACAGACATCACTCGCAAACACATTTCGGAGGAGGATGCGTTCCTCCTCCGAAAATCTATGAATCGGGAAAATCGCGCAGGGCACGAGGGCTTGGCAGGGGAGGAAACGTGCGTGAAGCTCAGCTATAAGCACACGACGATTGCGTGCTATCTTGGAATGATTTCGCAGGCTATCGTGAACAATCTGGCGCCGCTTTTATTCATTATCTTTAAAGATGAATTCCGCGTGTCGGACGAGCAGCTGGGAAGGCTGATTTTGTTTAATTTCGGCACGCAGATTGTTGCCGATATTCTGGCAACGCGTTTTGCGGACCGCATGGGCTATCGGCTGACTGCACGGCTTGCCGAGGCCTTCTGTGCGGTTGGGCTGATACTGATGGGCATTCTGCCGCGCGTGGTTCCCAATCCCTATACGGGGCTGTGTGTGGCTGCCGTTCTGTATGCGCTGGGCGGCGGATTGATCGAGGTGGTTATAAGCCCGATCATTGAGTCCTTGCCGGGCGAGGCGAAGGACAAGGCCATGAGTCTTGCGCATTCGTTTTATTGCTGGGGGCAAATGGCGGTTGTGATTTTTACGACGCTGGCACTGACGCTTTTCGGGCGCGCAGCGTGGGCGTATCTGCCGCTGGCGTGGGCCATGATTCCGATTGGCAATTTCCTCCTGTTCCGCTGGGTACCGCTGATGCCTACCGTGCCGGAGGAAAAGCGCACGCGGATGGGAGAGCTGTTTAAAAACCGCGTGTTCATTATTGGCATGGTGATGATGATCTGCTCCGGCTCCAGCGAAATTGCCATGTCGCAGTGGTCGAGCTTGTTTGTGGAGGAAACGCTGGGCGTGAGCAAGACGCTGGGAGACCTGCTCGGGCCGTGCATGTTTGCGCTGACAATGGCGCTTGGGCGCATGTTCTATGGAATCAAGGGAGACAAAATCAACCTGGAGCGGATGCTGATGCTTTCTGCAGGTCTCTGCGTCGTGTGCTATGCTCTGACGGTATTTGTTCCGGCGCTGACGCTTGTGGGCTGCGCGTTGTGCGGCTTGTCGGTTGCCATAATGTGGCCGGGTACGCTGTCTGATGGCGCGAGGCGCTTTCCAATGGCGGGTACGGCGCTGTTTGGCCTGTATGCCATTTGCGGCGACATCGGCTGCTCGGTTGGTCCGTGGCTGACGGGCCTTGTGTCTGACCTGACACAAAAAAACGAGAGCCTGCTTGCGTGGGGACGGACGGTCGGTTGGAATGCGGAAACGCTGGGACTGCGCGTTGGCCTTCTCACGGCAACGGTTTTCCCGCTGCTTCTTTTGATTTGCACCTTCCTATTGGCACGCAAGCCGAAGGAAAACCGGTAATCACCGAAATCGAAAAACTCCCCGGACGGTTCATGGCAAGCCGTCCGGGGAGTTTCTGGTAGGAAAATCAGGAGGAGGATACGCGGCTTACGGAGTCAAGAATCTTCTTGCCGACCGTCATCATTTCCGTGAAGCGCTCCTCGGGACCGGAGAAGTTCATACAATAGATGCGCCGGTTATACGTGGCGATGATCACGAAGCCCTTAATTGTTACGCCGTACTCATCCGTGTAGGTGTAGTACGTGGAGTAGCCCTTGAAGCGGACCAGCGACAGCTCGCGGGAGATTGTATCGTCGTACTCGAAATCCGTGTAAACCTCGCTCATGGAGGTGAGAAGCTTTCTCAGCTCGCTGCGCATGGTGGTGGAGTCGGGATTCTTGTACTTTTTCTTGTTCGCAAAGGCGACGCGGAAGCCGGTTTCACCGTCGGGAACGGGCTCATAGAACACGGAATAGCGTTCGCCGATCTGCGACTCCTTCCAGTGTGTGGGAACCATATAGTTCATGCCGATGCGGGTATTGTTTTTCCAGATCAGCACGTAATCGGCCGGGTCGACGCGCGGAAAGGGCGTTGCTGTGGGCGCCAGCGTGGGCACGGGCGTCATCTGCAGATTGCCTGCGGGCACCTGTGTCGGGGCGAGATCCGTGGTCTGCGTATCGTCGCTTTCACAGGCGGAAAGCAGGGTAGCCAGCAGAAGCGCCAGGATCAGGCATAAGGCGCGGGTGGAAGTCGTTCGTTTGCGAATCATTTGTGTGTGTCTCCGTTTCTGGCAATCTGTTCATTCAGAAGGTCAATATCGCCGCAGCCGAGGGTTACGACTACGTCGCCGGGCTGCCAATGTGTGCGCAGATAAGCCTCTGCATCGTCAAACGACGGCGTAAGATGCGCGCGAATGCCCTTTTCAACCATTGCGTCCACCAGCATGCCGGAATTGATGTCTCCGGGATCGACCTCGCGCGCGCCGCAGATGTCGGTCACGAGCACTTCGTCGGCTTCGTCAAAGCAGGTCAGGAAGCCGTCGAACAGCGCCTTTGTGCGGGAATAGGTGTGCGGCTGAAGCACGGCCCAGAGCTTTTGAGGCGCCTGAATGCGCGCAACGTGGAGAACGTTGCGCGTCTCGGTGGGATTATGGCCATAATCCTGATAGACGCGCACGCCGTCGGTTACGCTGGTCAGCTCGTAGCGGCGGTGCACGCCGCGGAATTCGTGCAGCGTTTCGGCTACGAGGCTCATTGGTAGCGAGAACAGGCTGGCGACCGCGATGACCGCGAGCGCGTTTTTTACGTTGTGCTCGCCGGGCACCTGCAGCTCGACCTCCGTAAGCGGATGACCGTAGAGCGTGGCAGTGAAGAGCGCGCAACCGTTTTCGTCGTAAGAAATGTTCTCGGCGCGAATTTCGTTCTGCGGCTCAAGACCGTAGGTGCGCGTGCGGCATTTCAGGCCTTCAAGCACGCTACGGACGCGCTTTTCGTCGCCGCAGCCGACAACCCAACCGTCCTCTGGCACCAGCGACGCGAAGCGGCGGAAGGCGTTTTCAATGTCGTCCAGATCCTTATAGTAATCCAGATGATCCTCGTCAATGTTCAGGATGACGGCGATGGTAGGGAAGAAGTGCAGGAAGCTGCCATTGAACTCGCAGGCCTCGCAGATGAACGGATCGCCGTGTCCCAGCCGCGTGGAGCCGCCCAGATAATCCAGCTCGCCGCCGATATGTACCGACGGGTCCTCGCCGCAGCCGACGAAGGTCTCCGCCATCATGGCTGTGGTAGTGGTTTTGCCATGCGTGCCGGAAATTGCAACGGAATGCCCGAATTTCTTCATCAGAAGGCCGATCAGGTCGCATCTTTCTATTTCCGGAATGCCAAGCTCACGCGCGCGAGCCCGCTCCGGATTGTCGGCTGCGATTGCGGCGGAGTAGATTATGAGGTTTGCGCCCTCTACATTTTTTCCGTCGTGGCCGATGTGAATTTCGATTCCGTCCTGAGCAAGCGCGTCGGTTTTGTGATTGCGCGTGCGGTCGGAGCCTGCCACTGTGCAGCCCATCCATTTGAGCATCTTTGCCAGCCCGCTCATTGAGCAGCCACCAATGCCAACAAAAAACACGCGTTTGCCGATATATTCATTCAGCGTATCCGCCATGGAAAACAAGCTCCTTTCAAGGTGTGTCTTCATTATACGCCAAAAGTCAAGTGAGAGCAACCATTTTCACGTGCGTGTGTGCGCCCGGCGCGGCGGCAGACCGTTAAATGTTGGTTTGTAATCGGATAATCTTCGCGGTAGGGACTGGAAATGCGTCTCGTTGCGGATTATAATAGACATAAACGCAGAAATGTTCGGATTTAAGGAGCGCGGCAGAATGGATCGCATTAAAAGAAACGAAAGACTGGGCGCGATGACGCGTCTGATTACGGATGATCCCAATCGCATTCATACGCTCAGCGAGTTTTGCGAGATGTTCGGGTCTGCGAAATCGACAATCAGCGAGGACGTTGATCTGATTGCTGAGAGTCTGGAACGCTTTGATCTGGGGCGGCTTGAAACGGTGGCCGGAGCGGCGGGCGGCATGCGGTATCGTCCGGTAATGTCGGCCGCGAAGGCGCGCAGAACGCTGGAGGAGGTGGCGGCGCGGCTGTCTGAGCCGGGACGACTGCTGCCTGGCGGCTTTTTGTATACCTCGGACGTATCCAGCGACCCACGCGTGACCGAGGCGTTGGGCGAGATTTTGGCAGCAAGGTTCTATGATCGCCAGCCTGATCTCGTGCTTACGATGGAGACGAAGGGCATTCCCTTTGCATTGATGACGGCGCGCGCGCTGAGCGTGCCGCTGGTCATTGCTAGGCGCGACAGCAAGGCCTATGAGGGCAGCGCCGTGAAGATCAATTATATCTCCGGCGGCGACAGCGGGCGCATCGAGACGATGGCGCTCTCACGCCGCGCGGTAAAGCCTGGGCAGCGCGCCTTGATCGTGGATGATTTCATGAAGGGCGGCGGCACACTGCAGGGCATGGCGGAGATGATGGCGGAGTTTCAGGCAGAGGTCGTGGGCATCGGCGTGATGATTGCGACGGCATCGCCTGAAGCGAAGCGCTGCGCGGGCGCGAAGTCGCTTTTGCTGCTTCGAAGCATCGATCGTGAAAATGGTGCGTGCGAGGTAGTCCCGTCGGCGGATTTTTCCGAATGACGGGCGGCTGAACAGCCGGGTTTGCGGTTGACAGGGGCATATGAAAGATGGTAAAATAAATAATCGGTTTCAGGCGGGCGGAAGAGAAGTTTCCTCCCGTCACAATCTTTTGGTTTTGGAGGGCGTATGTACGTAATCGTCGGTCTGGGCAATCCCGGCAGCAAATATGAGCACACGAGACACAACGTGGGCTTTGAAATCATTGACGCTCTGGCGCGCCGCAACCGCATTTCGGTGGAGAGAACCAAGTGCAAGGCGATTGTCGGGGAGGGAATCATCGGTGGCCAGCGCGCGGTACTGTGCAAGCCGCAGACCTATATGAACCTTTCCGGTGAAAGCGTCGTCCAATTATGCAGCTGGTATAAACCGGAATACGATCAGCTGATCGTGCTATTTGACGATTGCGACCTGCCGGAGGGCAAGGTGCGCTTTCGCGCGGAGGGCTCGGCAGGTACGCACAATGGCATGCGCAACATCATTTATCTGCTGGGACGTGCAGATTTTCCGCGTATACGCGTAGGCATCGGCCGCCCGCCAGAGGGCTGGGAGCTGTGCGATTTCGTATTGACTTGTCCCACGGGGGATGAAGACAGGAAGCTTATGAACGCTGGCTATGAAAAGGCTGCGCAGGCGGTAGAAATTTATCTGAAGGATGGACTCGACGCCGTTAGAGCGTTTGTCGGACGGTAAGAAAGAGGAGGCACATGAGCAGGAAAGCGCGTCATGAATATCTGTTTGCACCGCTCAGGGAGCTGACGGAATACAGGAGAATCCTCGGCAATCTGGGGCGCGGGACGGCCTTCTGCGCCTACGGGCTGGACGACAGCCAGCAGGTGTTTCTTCTGTCTGCCGTGCAGGCGGATGCGGAGCGACCGATGATTGTGGTTTGCCCGAATGAAAGCGTCGCACAGCGCATTGTGGAGGACTACAATGCGTTTATGGGCGGCGGAGGCGCTATGCTACCAGCACGCGAGGTATCGTTCCTGCACGCTGCTGCGTCCAGCAAGGAGCTGACCATGCGCCGTCTGGAGGCGCTGGGCGGCTTTTTGACGGGAGAAATTCAGCTGCTTGCTGTGCCTGCGGATGCAGCGCTGCACCGGCTGATGCCGCGAGAGCAGTTTATGGAGGGCATGATCGATATCGAGGAGGGCCAGCGTCTGGAGCCCTCGGAGTTAATCGAGCGCTTGATTCGCGCGGGCTATGAGCGCGTAGAGCTGGTGGAGGCGCGTGGGCAGTGTGCGCTTCGCGGCGGTATTTTGGACGTGTTTCCCATTGGACGGCCCAGCGCCGTTCGCGTGGAGTTCTTCGACGACGAGGTTGATTCGCTGCGCGATTTTGACGTAATGACGCAGCGCAGTGTGAACCGCATCAAAAGCGTGCGGATGTATCCTGCCAGCGAGGCACTTTTGAACGCGGAGGAATCGCGTGCGGCAGCTGCGCGGCTGGAAAGGCTGCTGGCTGTGCGCGTGCGAGAGCCGGAGGATGACCGGCAGCGCAAGCTTGAAAAGGAATACGACCTGATGCCGTTTGAGGAATTCTTCGAAATGGCGTCGCCGGCTGATAAGCCGATGGAGGAGCTGCCTTCGCCTTTTGAGGCTGTCGCACGTCGCAGACCGGAGAAGAAGCCGGACAGCAAAAGGCCCGCGCTCAAAACGACCATCCAGCGCAAGTATACCCCCACTGTGGACGCGCTTAAAACCGGCCGTAGCTTTGATGGCCGCGAGGCGCTGATGAATATTCTTTATGAAAGGACGGACACGATCTTCGATTATGCGCCCAACGCCGTGATCGTGATGGATCAGCCAGACCGTCTGCGAGAGCGGTGCGAGAATCGGCTGCTGGAGTTTGAGGAGTATTTCAAGGCTGCGATGGAGCGGGACGAGGCAATGTCCGAGCAGGCGGAGCTCCTGCTTCGCTGGGATTATTTGCTTGCAAAGACGAGCGGACGCGACGTGATGGTGGCGGAGCCGTTTCTGCGACAGCAGAGTGATTTTGTATATAAGGATCTGGTGAAGCTGGAGGGACGCGGCGCAACCGGCTATTCCGGTAATATGAAGGAGCTGGCGCGCGACATCGGCACGTGGAAGAAGGATGGCTGGCGCGTGGCGCTGATGGCCGGCGGCGTGGCGCGCGGACAGAGGCTTGCCCGTTCCCTGATGGACGAGGATGCAGTTGTTCCGTTCCTTGAGGCGCCGCCGGAGGCGCTGGAAAAGGGCGTCCCGGTGATCTTGCCCGGCACGATTACCCGCGGCTTCATCTGGCCGCAGCTGAGGTTTGCCGTCGTATCAGAGGGCGATCTGTTCGGCGTTGGAAAGCAGAAGACACATGCCATTGCCCGCACGGGCAACAAGATGGCGGCGTTCACCGACCTGAACGTGGGCGATTACGTGGTGCACGAGAATCACGGCATCGGCCAGTACATGGGTACGGTGCGCCTGTCGTCCGAGGGCAAGCTGCGCGATTTTCTGCACATTCGCTATCAAGGCACCGACAAGCTGTATGTGCCTACCGATCAGATGGATCGCGTGCAGAAATATATCGGCTCCGAAGGCGAAACACCCAAACTCAATCGTCTGTCCGGCGGCGAATGGCAGAGGCAGAAGGCGAAGGTCAAGAGCTCCATCAAGGAAATTGCGGGCGACCTGATCAAGCTGTACGCCGAGCGCAAGGCCGTAAAGGGCTACGCGTTCAGCCCGGATGTGCCATGGCAGCGCGAGTTTGAGGATGCGTTCCCGTTCGAGGAAACGCCCGATCAGCTGACGGCGATTGCGGAAATTAAAAAGGATATGGAAAGGCCGCAGGTGATGGATCGTCTGCTGTGCGGCGACGTCGGCTACGGCAAGACCGAGGTGGCGCTGCGCGCCATCTTCAAGTGCGTGATGGACGGAAAGCAGGCGGCGCTGCTTGCGCCGACGACAATTCTCGTTCAGCAGCACTACGCCACCATGCTGAACCGGTTTCACGATTTTCCCATCCACGTGGATACGCTGTCGCGTTTTAAGACGGCGGCAGAGCAGAAGCAGACCATCGAAAACCTGAAAAGCGGAAAGCTTGATGTGATTATCGGAACGCACAGGCTGCTGAACAAGGACATTGAGTTCAAGGATTTGGGTTTGCTGGTCGTGGACGAGGAGCAGCGCTTTGGCGTGGGGCACAAGGAGGCCATCAAGCAATACAAGAAGTCCATAGACGTGCTTACGCTCTCGGCTACGCCTATTCCTCGCACGCTGCACATGTCTATGGTAGGCATTCGCGATATGTCGCTTTTGCAGTCGCCGCCAGAGGAGCGTTACCCGGTGCAGACCTACGTGGTGGAATACTCGGACGGCCTGATTCGCGATGCCATCCTGCGCGAGTTGGGGCGAGGCGGGCAGGTATATGTGCTTCACAACCGCGTGCAGACGATTGATATGATGTATCAGCGTCTCAAGAAGCTGGTGCCTGAGGCGCGCATTGCCGTGGGACACGGACAGATGCGCGAGCATCAGCTGGAGGATGTGATGCTTGATTTCTATGAAGGTAAGTTTGACGTGCTGCTGTGCACAACGATCATTGAGGCCGGCCTGGACGTGCCGCGCGCCAATACGCTGATCGTGTGTGACAGTGACCATTTCGGTCTGTCCCAGCTATATCAGCTGCGAGGACGCGTGGGCCGAAGCAACCGTTTGGCCTATGCCTATCTGACCGTGAACCCCAGCAAAATTCTTACGCAGGATGCGGAAAAGCGCCTGAATGCCATTCGCGAGTTTACCGAGTTTGGGTCCGGTTTCCGCGTGGCCATGCGCGATCTGGAGATTCGTGGAACAGGCAATCTGCTCGGCGCGGAGCAGAGCGGGCATATGGCGGCGGTTGGCTATGACCTGTATGTGAAGATGATCGAGGAGACCGTGCACGAGATGCGCGGGGATGTCGGTCAGGGTGACATTCAGACGCGAATAGAGGTCAAGGCGGACGCCTATCTGCCTGCCGAGTACGTATCCAGCGATGTGATGCGCATGGAAATGTACAAGAAAATTGCCGGAATCGACGGCCCTGAGGCGCGTGAAGATTTGATTGAAGAGCTGATCGACCGCTTCGGCGACCCGACGCGCCCGGTAATCAACCTGATTGACATTGCACAGCTCAAGTCCCTGTGCGGGCGCCTGGGTATCGATATGGTCAGCGGCCGCGGTGACGCGCTGGTAATGCGCTTCTCGATGCTGGCTGATCTGGATATTGTAACGCTTTTGAAGGCGCTGGAGCCGTATAAGGGCTGCCTGCGCTTCACGCCCAGCAATCCGCCCACGATCACCTATACGGAAGCCGGTAAGAAGCAGGAGCAGCTGCTTAAGGGCGCTGTGGAGGTTATGCAGCGCGTGGTGGACGCCGTTGCGCCGCAGGATAGGGAAAAGGAAGAGACCTAAGGGAGGAAGCATCCGTGAAAACGCGGGACGACAGGCGGTTTTTGCCGGTAACCGCAGAGGAAATGCGCATGCGCGGCTGGGATAGGCCGGATTTTGTGTACGTGACGGGCGACGCATATGTCGATCACCCGTCGTTCGGGCTGGCAATCATTTCCCGCGTGCTTGAGAATGCGGGCTACCGCGTGTGTATGCTGCCGCAGCCGGACTGGCACGACAAGAGCGATTTCATGCGCTTTGGCGAGCCGAGGCTTGGCTTTCTGGTAACGGCGGGCGTGGTTGATTCGATGGTCAATCACTATACCGTTGCGAAGAAGCACCGCAATACCGACGTGTACTCGCCCGGCGGAAAGGCAGGCATGCGCCCTGATCGCTGCACCGTGGTATATTGCAACCGAATCCGCGAGGCATACGGAAGCATACCCATTGGCATCGGTGGTGTGGAGGCGTCGCTTCGCCGCTTCGCGCATTACGATTACTGGGACGACCGTGTACGCAATTCCATTCTGGTGGACAGCGGCGCAGACGTTCTGATGTTCGGCATGGGCGAACGGACAATTCTGCGCGTGGCCGATTGGATGAAAGTGAGACGTCCTTTTTCAGAATGCGACATTCCCGGTACCTGCATCATGACAAAGGAAGCGCCGGAGGATGCCGTTGTCATCGAATCTGCCGAGGAGGTCATGCGCGACAAAAAGGCGTATGCGCGGGCGTTCCTTGTGCAATACACGGAGCAGGATCCCGTGCGCGGAAAGCGGATTGCCCAGAAGCATGGCGCGCGGTACCTTTTGCAGAATAAGCCTGCCATGCCGCTGGAAACAGAGGAGCTGGATAAGGTATATGCGCTGCCGTACGCGCGGGCGTGGCACCCAATGTACGATGCGGCGGGCGGCATTCCGGGCTTTCAGGAGGTGGAGTTTTCCATCGCCTCTGAGCGCGGATGCTTTGGCGCATGCAATTTCTGTGCGCTCACGTTTCATCAGGGACGCATCGTTACCTCCCGAAGCAAGGCTTCCATCGTCGCGGAGGCGAAAAAGCTGATCGCACGGCCCGGCTTTAAGGGTTACATTCACGACGTCGGTGGCCCGACGGCGAACTTCCGCCATCCGGCCTGCGACAAGCAGCTGAAATCGGGCACGTGTCCGCAGAGACAGTGCCTGTTTCCTACGCCGTGCAAAAATGTGAATGCCGATCATTCGGAGTATGTGGACATTCTGAAGGCGCTGCGGGCACTGCCAGGCGTGAAGAAGGTGTTCGTGCGCTCCGGCATTCGGTTTGATTACATGCTTCTGGATAAGAAGAATCTGCTGATGAGCGAGCTGGTGCAGCATCACATCAGCGGTCAATTGAAGGTTGCGCCGGAGCATGCGGCGAAAAACGCGCTGAAGTACATGGGAAAGCCCGATGTTTCGGTGTTTGACGAATTCCGCAGGCGCTTTGATGCGGCAAATAAGAAATATGGCAAGGAGCAGTATCTCGTGCCATACTTCATGAGTAGCCATCCGGGCTGCACACTGAAGGACGCAGTGGAGCTGGCAGAATATATGAAGCGCACCCGTCTGCACCCCGAGCAGGTGCAGGATTTCTATCCGACGCCGGGAACGCTGTCCACAACGATGTTTTACACCGAGCTCGATCCGCGCGACATGTCGCCGGTGTACGTAGCGAAGTCACCGCACGACAAGGAAATGCAGCGGGCGCTGATGCAGTATGATCGGCCGCAGAACCGCGCGCTTGTGGTGGAGGCGCTTAGGCGTGCCGGGCGCACCGATCTGATCGGACGCGGGCCGGATTGCCTGATTCCGTCCTTTGGCGGCGGCAGTCATGCGGACAACCGCGGCCGGGACGAGCGGCGGGAAAATGGACACAGGGATGAACGCAGGGACAATCGCGGTCGGGACGAGTGGCGGGAAAGAGGCCGCAGGGATGAACACAGGGACAATCACAGCCGGGACGGGCGGCGCGGAAACGAGCACGCAGAGAATCGCAAGCATGGAAAGCCGGGTGTGGGAGGAAAACGCAGGTGAGGGTCAACGTTACGGTTCTCGGGGATGGACGCGAAATGGTTGTGTCTGCGCAGAAGGGCGAAACCCTGCTGGAGGCACTGGCGCACGCGGGAATCGCAGTAAGTGCGCCGTGCGGAGGACTCGGACGGTGTCGCAAGTGCGCAGTGCAGGCGACGGGCGCGCTTGAATGTGAGGAAGGCATGCGATTGGACGAGCAGACTGTGCTTGCCTGCCGGACGCGGCTTGCCGGGGATGCGCGTGTGTGCCTTTCGGAATCGAAGACGGAAATTCTGAAAACGGGAATCTTCGTAGGCGAAGAGACCGACGGCGAAGAGGGCATGGGCGTCAGCGTGGACGTGGGAACGACGACGCTGGCGGCGTATCTTGTGGATCGGCGTACCGGACGCGTGCTTGCATCCGACGCACAGCTGAATCCACAGCGTCCGCACGGTGCGGACGTGATTTCGCGTCTGTCCTTTGCGATTGAAGGCGAGAAAAATGCGGCGCTTTTGCAGCGCGAGATTCTGGCGGCCATCGACGATATGACGCAGAATCTGCTCGAAGGAGCGGGGCGTGCCGAAGAGGGAATCCGATGCCGAGCGCTGGTGGGCAACACGGTTATGATGCACCTGCTGGGAGGCTATCCGGCGCGTTCATTAGCCTTTGCACCGTTTACGCCCACCTATACCGCGCTGCACGAGAGGATGCTGGGTGGCATTCGGACGATTCTTGGCGGCTGTATCTCCGGTTATGTGGGCGCGGATACGCTGGCCGCGGCACTGGCATGCGGATTGGACGAGCGCGAGGAGAATGCCATGCTGATCGACATCGGCACCAATGGCGAGATCATGCTGAAAAAGGACGGACGCTATTTTGCATGCTCCTGCGCGGCGGGCCCGGCGTTTGAAGGCGCGCATATTGCCTGCGGCATCGGTGCAGTCACGGGAGCAATTGACCATGCGCACATCGAGAACGGCAAAATTGTCTATACGACCATCGGCGGCGGAGAGGCAACGGGCATCTGCGGGAGCGGACTGATCGACCTGACGGCTGCGCTGCTGGAGAGGGGAGACGTTACGCCCATGGGGCGTATGGCCGAGGATGTGCGCCTGTCTGAACGCGTGTATCTGGCGCGGAGCGACATCCGTGAGGTACAACTGGCAAAGGCAGCGATTGCCTCCGGCATCCGCATTCTGGCAGAGCAGGCGTCTGCAGCCCTTGGGGACATTGAAAAGGTTTATCTGGCGGGCGGCTTCGGAAGCTTTATCGATCTGGACAGCGCCTGCCGCATTGGGCTTCTGCCTGCGGCGTTGCGGGAGAAAATCGTTCCTGTGGGCAACGCCGCTGGAAGCGGCAGTATGCGGTTGCTGGTCAGTGAAGAGGCGAGGCGGCGCGCGGAGGCGCTCAGGCAGGCAACGCGCTGTGTAGAGTTGGCGGCGACGCCGGATTTCAATGACGTGTACACCGATGAGCTGCTGTTTGAAGATGAGGATGACGAATAAAAGAAATAATTTTGTAATATTTTTCAATAAATTGAAATAAAGCTATTGACAGACCGCGTTCGGTTTCGTATAATTAAAACAGACTTCGGTAGGGAAGCATTCTACGAAATCGGGGCGTGAGCAGTTCATGAAAAAGGGAGACGCGCGCAGAGCGGCAATTATTGAGACCGCAGAGCGATTGTTCTACCTGAAGGGATACGAAAATACGTCTGTACAGGATGTATTGGACGAGCTGAAGCTGTCAAAGGGCGGTTTTTACCACCATTTTGAGAGCAAGCTGTCTCTTTTGGAGGCCATTTGCGAAAAGCGCACGGAAAGTGCATTTGAAGCTAGTGAACGCGCGGTGCGCGATTCCGGCCTGAATGCAGTGGAGAAGCTCAACCTGATTTTTGGCATGAGCAGTATTTTTCATCAGGACAGCATGGATTTTATTGCGCTGATGCTGCGCGTGGCGTATCACGACGGTGCGGTCATGCTTCGCGAGCAGATGAAGCTTACTTCCATGCGTCTGATGCAGCCGCTGGTGGACGAGGTAATTCAGGAGGGGCTGAAGGAGAACCTGTTCTTCGTGAAGTATCCGGAGTCGATCGGCTCTCTGTTGCTTCTGCTGGGGCATAACATGACCGACAGGATTTCTTTTACGCTGGCACGTGCCGACAACGACCCGGAATGCATGAATCAGATTGTGAAGGAGCTGAAGGTATATCGCTACGCCGTTGAGACATTGCTCAACGCGCCGTATGGCTCCATTACGCTTTTTGACGAGGCGCGTCTTTCGGAGGTGCTTCGGGAGATTTCTGACCAGAACCGGAAGGAACGCTGGGAGGCCATCACAAAGAGCGAAAATGTCGGATAGATTGCCGAAAAATGCCATGAAAATTGAACCAGATTCCGCCGACTTGCGTCTAATCCTCAAGGTACGAAGGAGTGACGACAATGCGGCGTTTTTTGATGGGTTTGCTTTCTGCTCTTTTGGTGCTTGGAATGGCAGCTTCTGCGGTTGCCGAGCCGGTGCGCGGGGCAGTGCGATTTTCCGAGGATGGACAAGAACAACTGGGGCAGCCGCTGGCGGGGCTGAAAATCGGAATTGACCCCGGCCATCAGATGCACGCAAACTCCGACCGCGAGCCGATTGCTCCCGATTCGCGCGAGACGAAGGCAAAGGTTGCGAGCGGCACGACGGGCGTGAACACGCGCACGCCGGAATACGTGGTGGATCTGCAGGTCTCGCTGATTCTGCGCGACATTCTAACGGCGATGGGCGCTGAGGTGAAAATGACGCGCGAGGAAAATGACGTAGACATTTCCAACATTGAGCGCGCCGTGATGATGAACGAGTGGGGCGCGGACATGGTTGTGCGGATTCATTGCAACGGCTCCGTGAATCGCTCCGCGAAGGGCGCAGGAATGTATGTGCGAAAGACCGGCGCAATGGCCGAGGAAAGCGCGCAGCTGGCGCACTGTCTGCTGGCCGCCGTGGGCGAATACGCAGGGGCGCAGACGCAGAGCGTATACAAACGCGACACCTATACGGGCCTGAACTGGTCCGAGGTGCCGTGTGTATTGGTGGAGCTTGGGTACCTGAGCAACGCTGAGGAGGATGCGCTTCTGAATGACGCTACCTATCAGGAGAAGTTGGCGCTGGCGCTCGTGTGGGGCATGATCGACTATGCAAACACGCCGGAATTTCTAATATCGAGCCAACAGGCCGCCGGCGACGATGCGGATATCGGCTGAATCCATCCGGCGCAGCTCGCCGTCCAGCTGGAAGGTCATGCCGTCGGAATGAATCTCGATCCGGCGACAGCGGCAGGTTTCAACGAGGGATAGACGCGTGTGCTTTCCCAGAATGAACAGCGGAAGCAGAAACGGAATCAGCCATTTGCGGATGGCACGAACCTCAACGACGTCCAGCAGACCGTCGTTGGGCACGCCGTCCGGCACGGCTTTCATGCCGCCGCCGATAAACTGACCGTTGCCGATGGACAGGATGCACAGGCGCTTCTTTTCGAAGGACTTTCCGTCCACGGAGATTTCGCAGTCGATGGGACGATAGGAGCTGAGCGCGTCCTTCAGCGCAAGCAGATACGCCTTGATGCCCTGAAAGCGGTCCCTGTAGGCGGCAAGCCTACGCAGCACGTCCACGTCGAAGCCGGTGCCGCAGACGTTCATAAACGGCGTTTTGTTGACTAGCGCATAGTCGAGCGCGCGCACCTTGGCTGCAAGCTGCTGACGGACGGCCTTAGCGGCGTCCAGCGGCAGACGAAGAGCCTTCACAAAATCGTTTCCGGTTCCGGCAGGGGCGTAGATGAGCTGCGTCTGGCTTCCAGCCATGCCGCCCAGCGCTTCAAATACGGTGCCGTCTCCGCCGATGACAACAATGCCGTCCTCCTTGTTTTGAACGGCCTTCTCGGCAATCGTGGTGGCATCGCCGGGTTTTTGAGTATATTCCACATGATAATCCAAGGAAAAGTCCTTCATGGCGCGCTCGATTTCCGGAAGCGCGCGCAGGGAACGGCCATTTCCTGAAACGGGATTGGCGAGCAGGGTATACATGCTTATCACCCGATGTTCATTTGTAAATACTTCTTATAAAAATACGCGGTTCCGCATCCTTTGTCAAGTGCGGAACCGTGACTTTTTCTGGATTTTCTATTTATTAAAAAATAGACGGCGAGAGCTCAGTCGGAGAGCTGTACGTGCACGTGTGTTTCGGCCTGACTGAAGGCTTTCGGCCAGCTTGCTCCGTCCCATGAATCGAATGTGGAATGGGAAAGCACGGCGCGGTCGGCAAAGCCGAACGGTTCTACCTCCCATGCAGCGCACTTTCCCAGCACTGCCCTCATTGAGGCCTCAAGTGTAGAGGCTAGCTCGTTCAGGTCAGGCATGTCCATCAGTGGAACCACGCGCAGGCGCAGCGTGACATCGATGCGCAGACGGTCATTTTCCGACGAGAAATCAACCTGCGGCGAGCGCTGCTGGGACAGGCGGACAGAGCTGTCCGGCAGGATGAAGCCAATTTCTGTGCTTTCGCCCGAAAGCATTTGCAGCAGCTGCGTTTCACGCCCGTTCAGAATGCCAACCATTCGGCTGCGGTCGAACAGCGCGCAGCCCATGAATTCATCTCGGTTGTCGCCTTCCCGGTCGAGAGCGCCGGGGAGATAGCTGCCCTCCTGCGGCGGTTCGGAGCCTTGAAGTCCGCATAGCGCCGCTTTGCCCGTGGAATACACGCTCTGTAGACCAGCATACAGAAGCGACAGGCTGGTTTTGGGAATGTATCCGCTTACGCGATAGTATTCCAGCATAGCGGGCATGCTGATGGAAAGGTGCGTGCCGATATAGGCTTCCTGATTTTCTAAAATCTCCCGCGCTGGTGTACGTGATACAAGCACAACGGCACTTCCGGAGAGGGAAAAGATGTGCATGGCACTGCGCAGAATTGGTGAGAACCGCTCGCTGCGCGCCAGTGTTTCAGAGATGACGATGCTCTTAAGCTGCGTCAGGTTTAGCCGCTGGGGTACCGTTGCGAGCAGGAGGTCATAGGCGAGTGGAAAATCGTTCGCAGTGGCGGAATAGATCGAATACTCGGTAGCGGATGTGTGTCCGCTTCCTTCGCTGCCGACTGCGCCGATGGTTGGCACCTGTACGGACATGCAGATTTTACCGTCCGTCAGGTCGAGTCCCATCGAGATGGCATGCGCCTGATTTTCAATCTGCCGAGAGGGTGCGCAGCCGGCAAGCAGCAGCGCGAGAAGCGTCAGAAGGGTGCAGAGCTTCGTTTTCATGCAAGCCTCCGTTTCTTCTTCCAGAGCGCAATCAGCAGGAGCAGGAGGAAAAATGCCGTGAACGGGTATAGTCCCCATTCTGCAAGAAGCAGTGCGTGCTCCTGCTTGGCGAAGCCAAGCAGCATCTGAATGATGGCGATTGTGCCGTAGAGGAGTACAAACGGCGTAAACGGCTTTTGTAGCGCGTCTGCCGTGAGACGACCTGCACAGAACAGAGAGAACACCAGCGCTACCGAGAGTGCACCGTTCCAGATGATCGGCATTGGCAGCTGAATGGCCTGACTGGACTTTCCATTGGAAAGCACAAGATCCAGCCGAAGTGCGCGCGTATCCATCATGCCTGCTACGGCGGGATATACAGCGCTGTGAATAACGCAGAGTGCAGAAACTGTTACGGCGCTGAGCAGGCACAGGAGCAGGAAGCTGCCGGGCTGTGCGGGATATGCGCGGCTGCGGCCGGTGGTATTTACACCGTCGTCCAGCAGCAGACCTATGGGAATCATGCAATAGTAGGTTGCACACAGCCGCGCGGCGTGAACAAGCGTGTGCGCGCCGCTTCCGAATAGCGGCGTGAGCCATGCAAGGTTGATGGCGCGGAACTGGAAGATAAATACCAGCAGGCATAGAATTGGCACTGCGCGCAGGAATACTGCGCTCAACCCACCCGCAGAATTCCCGCCGCGGGCAGCTGCGATCAAGGGTACGAGGAAGGTTGGAATGGCCAGAACCCAGTCAGGCGTCATATAAAGCGTGGTGTAGGCAGCGGAGTTGAGCAACGCCTCAAACAGGGACGATGCGTCGTAGGTCATTGCCAGCGAAAACACAATCAGCGCTGCGCGCCATGCGGGTGTGCCTACCGTTTCGCGCAGAAACGGAGACAGACGCATGCGGCCTTCGCGCAGCAGTGCGTAGGCGCACAGAAGCGAGGGCGACGCAAATACAAGCCCCAGCAGCGGCGCCATCCACACGCAGACGGACAACTCCGGCAGATCGATGACAAGCAGAAAGAAGATGCGGATTCCGACGCTGATGTACAGCATTTGCATCAGCTGCCGGCGGGCGATTGAGCGGTTTTGTTCGTTTCGGGCAAGCAGCGTCATGAGCGGCGCTCCCTTCGGTCAGAGCGCGCCGCATAGAACATGGGCAGGCGCTGAAGCCACAGCGGCAGGCGCAGTAGCAGATCGGGGTTATGCGGTCGCCATGGTGCGAACGGCGCGACATACGGCGAGCCGAAGGAGCGCAGGTGGCAGACCGAGGAAGTGAGCAGGATGGCTCCCATTACGATGCCATACAGCCCAAACAGCGCGCCCATCATCAGCAGCAGAAGCCGGTAAAGCTCCATGGCCAGCGAGAAGTTGTAGCTCGGTACGACAAAATTGCCCAGTCCGGTTAGAGCGACGATGATGATCAGCATCGGGCTGATGATCGACGCGCTGACGGCCGCCTGTCCGAGTATCAGCGCGCCCACGATACCCAGTGCCGAGCCGATCTGCGATGGAATACGCGTGCCGGCCTCGTTGATCAGAAAAAACGAAAACTCCATGACGAGAATTTCTCCGATGACCGGGAAGGGCACATTCGAGCGTGCCTCTGCAATGGATGTGAGCAGGTTCATCGGCAGAAGATGCGTGTGAAACTCCGTGAGTGCGATATACAGACCGGGCAGGAACAGCGACAGCAGGATGCCCAGTATGCGGATTATGCGAATGAACGTGCCATATTGCCAGCGCATGAAGGTGTCGTCCGAGGCGTGGATAAAATGAAACAGCGTCGATGGCGCGAGCAGGGCGTAGGGGGAGTTGTCGGCCAGAATGGCAAATTGTCCCTCGGCGAGTCCTGCGGCAGCGCGGTCGGGGCGCTCTGTTTGCAAAAGCTGCGGAAACAGAGAAAACGGATGATCCTCAATTAGCTGCTGAATCTGTCCTGTGCCAGAGACGTTTGCCATTGAAACCGAACGCAAGCGGCAGCGCGCTTCCGCTACGATTTTGGGGTCGGTTACGCCGTCTATATACAGGAGTGCGGCGTTCAGCCGGTTTTCCGAACCGACGGGGATCATTTCGGTGATCAGCGCGGGCGAATGCAGGTGCTTGCGCACGAGGGAGATGTTTGTACGCAGGCTCTCGACAAAGCCCTCCTGTGAGCCGAGAACGACGGATTCGTTGTTTGTGTGGCTTACGGCGCGGTGGGGCAGGTCGCGCGTGTCGATCAAGAGCGCGCCTGCGCATCCATCGGCAAACAGCGCGCACAGGCCGTTCAGCATGTCGCGCGCAATATCGGAAAAGGTATCCGCTTCACTGACCTGACAGGCATATAGAATGCCTTCGCCGATGTGGCGCAGGCGATCCTCGTTCTTCAGGCCTTCGCCGGGCGCTTTTTCGGTTACGCATGGGCGAATTACGGAGGCTGCGATTTCGTCGGACGAGCTGATGCCGTCAATGAACGCTACGCAGGCTCCGAAGCCGCATACCGGGAAGCGGTGCAGCACGATATCCTTATTTCGAGGCATACGGAACACTGCGCGCAGACAGTCGAGGTTCTCCTCCAGCGACGCGCACGGCGAGCGGCGCAGAATTTCCTCGGGGCTTTCGTTGATACCGGCCATAAATACACCTCCCTTCGCAGTAGTCTGTCCGCAAAGGGAGGCGAATATGCACGCTTATTCCATGGCAATCAGCCTTGTCTGCTCTACGCCCGCAATGGAAATGGCGCGGGTCATCAGCTCGCTGACGTCGCAGGCCAGATGGTCGACATCGGCAGTGATGGTGACCGACGCCTTTTCGTGAATTGGCGGGGATTGCGATATGGTCAGAATGTTTGCGCCGGATGACGAAAACAGCGACAGCAGGTTGGACAGCACGCCGGGCTCGTGGTTGAGCAGCATCAGGAACACGGCGTTGCGGCCGGATGGGGTTTCACCTGGCTCGAAGATAAAGTCCTTATATTTATAGTAGGTACTGCGGGAGATGCCCGTCATGCGCACGGCAGCGCTGACCTCCTTCACCTGACCGGAGGAAAGCAGGCGGCGCGTTTCGACGACCTTCTGGTAGTAATCGGGCAGGATGCGCTTGTCTACAATCAGAAACGAGTTCAGGCTCATTCAAGCACCTCCGTTCGGGCGCCTTCGCGGTCGATTTCCAGAGGAAGCACGCGCCAGTCGTTGCGAAGGCCTGTGATCAGCTTTTCGATGCGCGCGGGAACTGCTTCGTCAAGATACACGCACATCAGCGTCGGTCCGGCACCGGACAGGTAAAGACCCGCCACGCCCGCGGCCAACGCGTTCAGGCGCACGGTTTTGTAGTCGTCGATCATGTGCTCGCGGTAGGGCTGATGCAGTCGGTCGCTCATCGCAACGGAAAACAGCTGCGGGTCGGCGGTTTCGAATGCCTTGATCAGCAGTGCGACGCGAGACAGGTTATACGCAGCATCCTTGTGGCTGACGGTCGCAGGCAAGGCCATGCGTGCTGCGGAGGTGGGCAGCTCAAAGGAGGGAATCAGAGCGCACAGATGCACGCGCTCGTTGACCGGGAACTGCGCCATGCAGGGCGAGCTCCCATGCATGGCCGTGGCGGTAAAGCCGCCGTACAGAGCGGGGGTCACGTTGTCCGGATGGCCCTCGAAGGCGCTGAGAATCTGCAAAAGTTCCTGCTTGGAAAACGGATTTCCCAGAAATGCATTCGCCGCCAGCGCGCCGCCGGCGAGAAACGCCGAGGAGGAGCCCATGCCGCGCGTGCTGGGAATGTCGGAGGAAATCTTCAAGCGCAAACCAGGAGCGCGCTGTCCCTGCCGCCAGTAAATGCCGCGGAATGCGGTGACGGCAAGGTTATTTTCGTTTTTGTATTCGTCCGGGCAGCCCTCGATTTCAAGGCCTTCATCCATGAGGGTGAATTCAAATGTCGCATACAGGGTAAGCGCTAGACCCAGCGAGTCAAAGCCGGGGCCAAGGTTGGCGCTAGTTGCCGGAACGATGATTCTTATGCTTTGCATAATGTCGCCGCCTTTTTGAGAATGTATTCGGGAATGCCGCGCACGGTGGCTTCGTCCGTGTGCACGGGCACGCGGCTGCGCAGGGCCGCGAGCGCACGGGGGACGGGAACGTGGATGGCTGCCGAAAGTGCATCCTGCATGTCGAATGCACTGCCGCTTTCAGGCAGACCCAGCGCGCGCAGACCGCTTTGCGGGAACTTGAACGGGGAGGCTGTCGCAAGGCATACGCACGGAACGCCGGGATGTTCCCTTCGATAGGCTTCTGCCGCCGCGAACGCAATGGCCGTGTGCGGGTCAGGCAGATAGCCTGTATCCCTGAAGGCTTGTCCCATGCTTTTCAGCGTGTCGGTATCCGTGTACGCATATGCGCGAAACACGCGCTGAATCCGCTTTAGCGCGGCGTTCGACACGCGATAAACGCCGTCGCTTGCAAGTCTCTGCATATATTCGCGCACGATGCGGGAGTTTCCTGCTTCCGCATGAAACAAAAGCCGCTCTAGATTGCTGGAAACGAGAATGTCCATCGAGGGGGACAGGGTACGCGAAAGCGGGCGGCGTGCATCGTATACGCCGGTGGCGAGGAAGTCCGTGAGCACGCGGTTGGCGTTCGAGGCACACACGAGATGTGCGACGGGCAAACCCATCTGTTGCGCATACAGACCGGCAAGAATATCGCCAAAGTTGCCCGTGGGGACGATAAAGGTGATGGGTGTTCCGCTTACAAGGCCGTGCTCACGTACGAAAGTATGGTATGCCGCGTAGTAGTACGCGATTTGGGGTGTGAGTCGGGCGATATTGATGGAGTTCGCGCTGGAAAAGCGAAGACCCGCGGGCGGCGCAAGCTTTAGAAACGCTTGCTTTACGGAGCGCTGGCAATCGTCAAAGTTGCCGTTTACAGCGCATGCGGCGACGTTTGAACCGGGCATGGTGGTCATCTGCCGCTTTTGAATCTCGCTCACGCCATCTCGGGGATACAGAATCAGCGCGGCTGTGCCGGGCAGGCTTCGGAAGCCGTTCATGGCGGCAGAGCCTGTGTCGCCGGAGGTTGCCGTCAGAATTAGTACCGTATCCTGAACGCCGAGAGCCGTGCGTGAGAAGGCGAGCAGAGACGGCATAACCGAAAGAGCCATATCCTTAAAGGCGGCGGTTTCGCCGTGAAACAGCTCAAGCACATAATGGTCTCCCGCCTTTACGAGCGGACAGACGGCGGGCGTATCAAAGCGCGCAGGATATGCGGCGTCGCAGGCAGCGCGGATCTGTGCCTGTGAAACGCCAGGAAGAAGGAGCGACAGGATGCGAGCCGTCAGCGCGGCATAAGAAAGACTGCTCGTTTCGTTTAGCGAAAGTGCAGGGAGCGCCGCAGGCACGTATAGGCCGCCGTCCGGTGCGATGCCGCGAAAGATTGCTTCGTAGCCGCCGCAGCGCAGCTGGTTATTGCGCGTACTGGTCAGTTCCATTTTCATCATCTCCGATATTTTGTGCTTGCTTTTCTCTGAATAGTATGATACAATGTTCCCTATTCTAATACAAGTGTATTTATATCACGGACATATTAAATTGCTGTTGCGGAGGTTTGTATGAGAATAGCGCTTTTGGGCATGGGCACAATCGGCGGCGGCGTTTATGAGCTGGCGGCGAAAAAAGGAATTGAAGTGGTGCGCGTGCTGGACAGGGTCAGGCGGACGGAAAATACGACGACCCGAATTGATGACATTGTAAAGGATGCGAGCATAGAGGCCGTGGCCGAAATGCTGGGCGGCTTGGAGCCGGCGCGGGAATACGCGCTGCGATGCATTCGCGCGGGCAAGCATTTTGTGACTGCGAACAAGCTTTTAATCAGTCGATGCGGCGTCGAGCTTGCGCAGGAGGCTCGAAGGTACGGCGTACGTCTTTTGTTTTCGGCGGCGTGCGGCGGCGGGATTCCGTTTTTGCCATCGCTCGTGAGAGCGCGGGAAAGCGATCGGATTGTTCGGGCAGGCGGGATTTTGAACGGCACCACGAACTATATCCTCGACCGCATGCAGCGCGAGAAAGCGGATTTTGCCTCCGTGCTGGCAGATGCCCAGGCACTGGGGTATGCTGAGCGCGATCCGTCCGGCGATATTGACGGCTGGGATACGGCACGCAAGGTAACGCTGATTGCGGCCGTCGCATTTGGAGCGCTTCCGTCGGAGAATGAAATGCCGATCATGGGCATCAGAAATATCCGCTTGGAGGACATTCAGGCATTCAAACGGAAAAATCTCGTCTGCCGCCTGATCGGCGAGACCTCGCGGGGAGATACAGGCATTTCGGCCTGCGTCCGGCCGGTGCTATTTCGTGCGGGCGACGCGGAGAGCGCCGTGCATATGAACGACAGTCTGTGCTGGTATCGAGGGGAGCAGAGCGGTCTTTTCCGGCTGATGGGGCAGGGTGCGGGACGGTATCCTACGGCGGCGAACGTGGTAGCCGACGTTTTATCGCTAAATGCAAAGCAGCCGGAGATGTTGGCGGATGGACTCGCGTCGGTGTCGCTCATCCGTGCGGCGGCGGAGCCATATTATGTCAGGGTGCCGGGATATGCAGCAGAGATGCTTAAAACGCTGCTGACCGACGCTTCCGAATCTGGCGAATGGTGCATGGGCGAAACGATACCCATGGAGCCATCAGAAATTCAAAAAATCATATCCGCTTTGCCGGGCGCATTCTGCGCCGCGACCGTGCGGGAAGGAGGAAAAGCATGAAAAAATACAAGGTGGCGGTGTTGGGAGCGACCGGTGCGGTCGGGCAGGAAATGCTGAAGATTCTTGCCGAGCGGCAGTTTCCGGTTTCGGAGGTGAAGGCGCTGGCCAGCGCCCGCAGCGCAGGCAGACGCATAGGCTTCGCGGGTGAGACGCTGCCGATTGAGGAGGCGACGGCAGAGGCATTCAGGGGCATGGATATTGTTTTGGGGGCGGTCGGCGCGGGCGCGGCGCGCGCGTTTCGTCCGGCAATTGTGGATGCAGGCGCGGTGTTTATCGATAATTCGTCGGCGTTCCGCATGGATGAGGATGTGCCTCTGGTTGTTCCGGAGATCAATCCGGAGGACGCGCGGCGGCACAGCGGCGTAATCGCAAACCCGAACTGCTCCACGATCATCACGATGGTGGCGGTAAACGGCATTCAGCGCGTGACGCCGATTGAAGCGATGGTTGCAAGCACCTATCAGGCGGTTTCCGGCGCGGGCCGGGAGGGAATCGACGAGCTGGAAGCGCAGATTTCTGCGGATGTGCAGGGAAAAGACGCGGAAAGCCGCATCTTCCCGTGCCGGATTCACAAGAACGTGATTCCCGTGATCGGCGAACGGCTGGCAAACGGCTACACGACCGAGGAAATGAAGATGCAGAACGAGGGACGCAGGATTCTGCACAATGCCGGGATGAACGTATGCTGTACGTGCGTGCGCGTGCCGGTCATTCGCTCACACTCGATCAGTGTGCAGCTGCGGACGCGGGATGCGATTTCGGTAGAACAGGCCATGGAGGCTATTCGTCTTGCGCCCGGCTGCGTGCTTACGGAAAATCTGGATGGCCGCGATTATCCGACGCCACTGGATACCAGTGATCAGGATCAGGTGTACGTCGGCCGCGTGCGGCGCGATCTTATCTTTGGTGATCGAGGGCTTTCGCTTTGGTGCTGCGGCGACCAGATTCGGAAGGGCGCGGCGACGAACGCCGTACAGATTGCAGAGCTTCTTGCTAAGTAGCATGCAAGCGCGCCGCGGACACCCTCCATAGAAGACGCGGCGCGCGCTTACGCAGGAAAGTCTACAGACTATTTACGTCATCGTACACGAATACCCACAGCGTCCCGTCCTTCACGGAAACGGTTGCGTTTTCGCTGGTGAATTCATTGCTGACGCCGAGGGGAAAGCCGTCGGTCAGCGCAGCGTCCTGAAGCGGATATTTCGCGTTTTCGATGGAGACGCCCGTAGCCGTGCCGCCGGAACTGAAAACGGAGAAGACTGTTCCGGCTGGGCGGAAAAGTGTGATGGAAGCGTTGTGCAGCGCGAGCACTGTAAAGCCGGGGCAGACCAGTGCGACGTCCAGAGAGGCCCGCGCCGCGTCTGCGAGCATTTGAAGGTTTGCAAGAAAATGGTCGGGACGCGAGCCGCTTCCGCCGTAGATGCGAAAGTGACGGTAGCCTTTTTCGCGGCCATAGCGCAGGGAAATGCCCATGTCGGTATCGTCCTTTTCGCGTGGAAAGCGCAGAACTGGGATGCCGTCGGGGACGTATCCGAGCGAATCGAAATCGCCGGCGAGTAGATCCGGCGAAATGCCGAGCTTTGCAAGATAGCGATAACCGCCGTCCGCAGCGATTACGAGGTCGCCGGGGTGTTTGCTTAGCCCGGACGGCGTGAAGTCGCCGGAGCCGACGATATAGCAGGTGCCATTCATATGAAGCCTCCGATTTTGTGATTACCGATATTTTATCAAAGAATTGCGTCGTTGTCACCTGTCAGTTTTCGTAAATGTGGGGGAATGCATAAACAAGGATTTTACTTGACAGGGGATCGGCAGTTCAATACAATATACGTGAATTGAATATACCGCTAGGGGCGCCAAATGGCTGAGATGGACGCGTACGCGTCCGGTCCCTTCGAACCTGAAGTGGATAATCCCACCGTAGGGAAGCGAACGCAAATAAATCCGCGCGGAGAGGAGCTTTCTTTTTCCGCAGCGTGAATGCATCCGTTTCCCGCATGCTGCGTAAGCACATGCGGGTTTCCTTATACGGCAGGTTTCCCTGTGCGGTAGCAAGGAAAGGAAGAGGTGCGATGAAAAAGGTATTTGCTCTGTTGATCGTATTGGTTCTGCTGACGGCGGCGATGCCGGTGTTTGGCGAGGGTACGGCGACGCCGACCGAGGCTGTAGCAGTCGAAGCAACCGCGACGGATGCGACTGAGGAGGATGGGATCGAGGAGGGAGATGCGGGCAGGCTTTCGACAGCCAGCAGGATCGTGGTGGCTGCGTTGGTGGTTCTGATGCTCGTCGGCCTGTACTTCTCTGCAAAGCGTGTAAGGTGGAATGCGTTTATGATTGCCAAGGCGGCACTGTGCATTGCGCTTGCATACCTGCTGGGCATGATTCGGATGTACCGCGCGCCGATGGGCGGCTCTGCGACACTGGCAAGCCTGCTGCCTCTGATTATGTTCGCAATGGCCTTCGGGCCGCTGGAGGGCCTGCTGGCTGGCTTTACCTTTGGACTTCTTCAACTGCTGCTCGATCCATACGTCATTCATCCGGTTCAGATGCTTGTGGACTATCCGATGGCGTACGGGGCGGTGGCACTGTGCTGCGTGGCGAAGCTCATTCCGGTTCCCGACCGTTGGAGGCTGCCGATTGCGGTGGTGTTGGGCTATCTCGGAAAGTTCTGCATGGCTGTGATTTCAGGCGTGGTGTTTTTTGCAAACAATGCCGCCGAGGAGGGCGCGCTGGTCTACTCGCTGGTGTATAACTTCAGCTATATCTGGCCGGAGCTGCTGATCAGCCTTGCGATCTCACTTGTTCCCGGCGTAGATCGGCTGCTGCAGCTGATGCGCAGAAATTCGGTGCGCTGAAGGCTGATTTGTCATATTAAGGAAAAAGATAAAAATTTGCGTGCGGGTGTTTTCCGGCTGGAAAGCATCCGCGTTTTCGTGTATAATAGGAAGCGCGCGCGAAGGGATTTCCTTGCGCGCTACAACGGGAAGCGGAGGGAAGACCTTGCAGAGTCATTTTTACGCGTATATGGCCCGCATGAAGCTGATTAAGCGCTGGGGGCTTCGGCGCAGTACGATTCAGGAAAATGATCAGGAGCATTCGCATCTGGTTTCGATGATTGCACACGCGCTGGCGGTGATCAGAAATACCCGCTACGGCGGAACCGTGGATCCGGGGCGCGTGACAATGCTGGCGGTGTATCACGAAGCGCCGGAGGTGATTACCGGCGATTTAGCTACGCCCATCAAGTATTTCAACCCCGGCATCAAGGCGGCTTATAAGGAAATTGAGCATATTGCCGCCGAGAAGCTGTTTGACTATCTGCCGGAGGACATTCGAGAGGAATACCGCTGGCTGCTGTTCCCGGACGAGGAGAGCGAGGAATGGAAGCTGGTCAAGGCGGCCGATCGGATCAGCGCCTATGTGAAATGTGTTGAGGAGTCGGGCTTTGGAAACGGAGAGTTCGTTGCAGCACGGGAGACCATTCGCATGAGCATCCGGGAGATGAACATGCCGGAGGCGGAGGATTTCATGCGCGAATTTGCGCCCAGCTTCAGCCTGTCGCTCGACGCACTGAACTGACGGAGGGAGGAAAGCCGGTGTTTGAGGAGCTGAGAGAGCGCGCCTTTCGCGCCAACATGGAGCTATGGAAGCGTGGCGTGGTGATTTATACGTGGGGCAATGTGTCTGAGGCCGACCGTGGGGCCGGCGTGTTTGCCATCAAGCCGAGCGGGGTTCCGTATGAAACTCTGAGGGAAGAGGACATTGTGATCGTGTCCATTGCGGACGGAAGCCGCGTGGACGGGAAGCTGAATCCCTCCAGCGACACGCCGACGCATGCGGCGCTGTACCGCGCGTTTCCAGAAATCGGCGGCATTACGCACACGCATTCTCCGTTTGCTACGGCATGGGCGCAGGCAGGCAAGAGCATCCCTTGCCTTGGAACGACGCATGCAGACTCGTTCCGGGGCGATATACCGGTTACGAGGTATGTTGCAAGGGAGGAAGCCGAGCGCGCCTACGAGGCAGAAACGGCTACGGTGATTGTGGAGGCGTTTGTCGGACGAAATCCCGTACATACGCCGGGCGTGCTGGTGCGCGGTCATGGCCCGTTCGCGTGGGGCGAGAATGCGGAGAAGTCGGTGTATAATGCCGTTGTTTTGGAGGAAATCGCAAAAATCGCCCAGGCGACTTACACCATAAATCCGCAGTCAACCGTCCTTCCCGCTGCACTTCAGGACAAGCATTTCTTCCGAAAGCACGGTCCGAATGCGTATTATGGGCAGCGAAAGCGCTAACATTCTGCCGTATTGAGGCAGTGGAAGATGCAGATAGGGTCTGTGTTATTGCGACAAAAACTCTTTTACATCTTTGTTATTTTCAACAGTGGCTTTTTATTTTCAATTATGATATAATTCTTGCATGAAGCGGGCAATACCGCAACATTTGCGCCCTTATTATAAAGGAGGTTACATTCATGGCAAGCGTATCTCTGAAAAACATCTACAAGGTTTATACCGGTGGCGTCACGGCCGTAAGCGATTTCTGCCTGGACATTGAGGACAAAGAATTTATCGTTCTGGTTGGTCCGTCTGGCTGCGGTAAGTCTACGACGCTGCGCATGGTCGCTGGTCTGGAAGAAATTTCCGACGGTGAGCTTTATATCGGCGACAAGCTTGTCAATGACGTTGCCCCCAAGGATCGCGATATCGCCATGGTTTTCCAGAACTACGCCCTGTATCCGCATATGACCGTATATGATAACATGGCGTTCGGCCTGAAGCTGCGCAAGACGCCCAAGGCCCAGATCGACAAGCGCGTAAAGGAAGCTGCCCGCATCCTTGATATCGAACACCTCCTTAACCGTAAGCCGAAGGCTCTGTCCGGCGGTCAGCGTCAGCGCGTTGCTTTGGGCCGTGCTATCGTTCGTGAGCCCAAGGTCTTCCTGATGGACGAGCCTCTGTCCAACCTGGACGCCAAGCTGCGTGTTCAGATGAGAACCGAAATCACCAAGCTGCATCAGAAGCTGCAGACCACCTTCATCTATGTTACGCACGACCAGACCGAGGCCATGACGATGGGTTCCCGCATCGTGGTTATGAAGGATGGCTTCATCCAGCAGGTTGATACTCCCCAGAACCTGTACGATTATCCGACGAACCTGTTCGTTGCCGGATTCATTGGCTCCCCGCAGATGAACTTCTTCAATGCGAAGCTCGAAAAGATCGACGGCAAGGTGTATGCGACCTTCGGCGAGAACAAGATTCTCGTGCCCGCCGAGAAGCTGCAGAAGTTCGTTTCCGACGAGTGCATCGGCAAGGAAGTCTATCTGGGCATCCGTCCCGAGAACATCAACGATGCCGCTGAGTTCGTGGCCAAGAATCCCGACTCCGCGATTAAGGTGCACGTTGAGGTTGTCGAGCTGATGGGCTCTGAAACCTACCTGTATCTCTCTACCTCCGGTAAGGAAGGCAACATCGTTGCCCGCGTCGACCCGCGCAGCACGAGCCGCACGAATGACGACATCACCGTTGCGTTCGATACCAGCCGTCTGCACTTCTTCGACAGGGATACGGAGACCACGCTGCTTACCCGCTAATTCGGTCAGAATTTTGCGCGTAGCGTAAGATATTGGTTAAAACCGCCGCAAACGTGATTCGGCATATTGCCAAATCCGCTTGCGGCGGTTATAATTTGTTCGTGTTAAACGAAAACGGTAGCGGAACTGGATTTTGATCGGAAACTGCCGTTTTTACAGCATCTTGAACAAATAAATTCGGGCGCGACGGCGTCAGGGGAGGATGAAGCCATGTATCTTGATCATCGCGTATTGGCAAAAATCTCACAAATTCTTTCTCAAATGACAATGCAGGTAATTCTGTTTGATTCAAACGGACAGGTTCTGTGGCCGGAGGACAACCACAAGGAGCTGACCCTTCCGGAGGCGCTGCTTAAAAATCCGACGGAGCCGCTGGTATATGGCGGTTTTACGCTGATTGGTACCGAGGATGAGCAGCCGCTGTTTATCTGCCTTTCCGGCGACAATGCCGACGTAAAGAGCTGCGCTGTGTTGTGCGCAGAGCTGATCAACACACTGATGCGCATGGACATGGGACAGGCGTCTGTTGAGCAGAGCATGCGCAGCATTCTGCGCGGCGAGGCCGAATCGGCTGAGTTGGATGCGATTGCCTCCGAGCACAGCCTGCCGGTTGAGCAGGATCGTTGCGTGATGTACTTCCACTTTGCCGAGATGGATTCTGAAGCGGCGCTGAACATTCTGAAGAATGTCGTGGATGAAAACAGCACCGACATTATCACCGAGGTGGGGCGTCATGCCGTCGCTCTGGTCAAGACGGTGGATGATCGGTTCGAATTTGCCGACATGGAGCAGCTTGCTGCTGCGATCGAAAACACATTTGTGGGTGAAACCAGTCATCCGGCGCTGATTGGCATCGGAGACGTGCGCTCGAAGCTGTCACAGCTGAGCGAATCCTATGAGGAGGCGCGCGCTGCCATCAATGTGGGTCGTATGTATCATCCGAAGCAGCAGATCTTCGTCTATCGTAAGATGCTGATCGAGCGCTTCCTTGCCAAGGTGCCGGAGGATACCAGCCAGGAGTTCCACCAGATGATGTTCAATCGAAAGACGGCGAGGCTGTTCAACGACGAAATGATTCATACCATTGAGAAATTCTTTGAAAACAGCCTGAACCTATCCGAAACGGCAAGACAGCTGTACATCCACAGAAATACGCTGGTATACCGTCTGGATAAGGTGCAGCGAATCATTGGGCTTGATCTGCGCGCGTTTGATGATGCCGTAACCTTCAAGCTGATGATGCTGCTTGGTAAGAACAATGCCGATCGAAAAGGCAAGGTGTAGGCTGAGGAGAATCGAAATGACGAAAATCTCCCGGAAAACTTTGGCGATTATTGCAGCCTTGTGTGCGGTATTCGCGGTGGCGTCGATCAGTATCAGTCTGACACTGGCGCTGCAGAGCGCCAGCGCAGGCGTAGAATCGCCTTTGCACGTAACCACGCAGGAGGAATACGAAGTATCGCAGCGCTATTCGCGTCTGGAAGAGGTTTACCAGCGCCTGATGGACGAGTATTACGAGGAACTGGATTCCGAAAATCTGGTGCAGGGCGCCATTGACGGCATGCTGGAAAGCGTCGGGGATCCGTACACGTTTTACTACACGCCCGAAGACCTTGCCAAGATGTACGAGGATCATAATGGCTTGTACTGCGGCGTGGGCATGTTGGTTTCCTCAGACAGACAGGGAAGGCTGGTAGTGCTACGCGTATTCAAAAACAGCCCGGCGCAAACGGCGGGTCTTTTGCCCGGCGACGTGATTTTGTCTGCGGACGGCGAGACGGTTTCTGCCGAAACGACGGAAGCGATGAATACGGCCACTGCACGCATTAAGGGCGAGGCAGGTACGTACGTGCGACTGAACGTTCTGCGCAAGGAACAGCCGCTGGAACTGAATATCGAGCGCAACAGCGTCAGCGTCAACCGCGTGGAATATCAAATTCTGGATGGTAACGTAGGGTATCTTGTGCTGTATGAGTTCTTCGGCGATGCAGTATTCGGCGTGCGCGAGGCACTGAACGCATTTGAGGAGGCGGGGGTGCGCGGCATCATTTTTGATGTGCGCTCAAACACCGGCGGCCAGCTGGACATCTGTCTGGATATCTGCGATATGGTGCTGCCGGAGGGCCTGATCGTCTATACTGAGGATCGAAATGGCCGACGCGAAAACTACTATTCAAATGCCGAGTATTGCGAGATCCCTATGGTTGTGCTGGTGAACGAAATGTCGGCTAGTGCATCCGAAATTTTCGCGGCGGCGATTCAGGATTATGGCGTGGCGAGGATTGTTGGCACGAAGACGTTTGGAAAGGGCATCGTGCAGACGCAGTACGAATTTCCATCCGACGGCGCGGGCATGCAGCTGACGACTTCACGCTATTTTACGCCCAAGGGTCGTTCAATCCATGGAGAAGGCGTGACGCCGGATGTGATTGTGGAAATGAACGACAGCTATGATGCGTCAATCTATGCGCCGGACATGAGCAATGATAACCAGCTGAAGACCGCATATGATGAGCTTTTGAAGGAAATCGGAGCCTAATTCACGCCAATTAAAAGCCGCAACTTTTCATTGATGAAAAGTCGCGGCTTTTCTGATGAGAAACGGTTCTCGCGCGTTCCGTGCGCTTTCGGCTATGGCGATAAAGGCTCCGAGGCCGACGCGGGAGAGGGTGCCGAGGAGATGACGGGTTTTCGGAGAGCAGTGGAGACCGTCAACGTATGCTATGAGGGTGCGCTGCGCATATGTCGTGGAAATTGTGTAAGGGAGAGGCAGGCTGTATTTCCGAAAGAGTTAGGTCTTCCGTGCGATCTCGGCTATGGCGCGGACGAGAGCTTCGACGTCCGCAGCGGTGTTGAAGGCGCCGAGGCTGGCGCGGACGCAGCCGCGGGAAAGGGTGCCGAGGAAGCGGTGGGCTTCCGGAGCACAGTGCAGGCCGCCGCGCACGCAGATTTCGCGGTCGCCGAGCGTTTGTGCAACGCGGGCAGAGGAGAGGTCGCCGACGTTAAAGCTTACGATGCCGGTTCGGCGGCGTGCATCGTCTGGAGAGTAGACGGTAATGCCGGGAATTGCGCGCAGCGACTGGTACAGAGTCTGCGACAGAAGATGAATCCGCTCGGAAATTGCTGCTGCATTTTTGCGAACATACTGTACACCCGAACCGAGTCCCTCGATTCCGGGTAGATTCAGCGTGCCAGCCTCGTATCGTTCCGGCAGCTCCTCCGGCTGCAAAAGAAGCTCGGAGGAGCTGCCTGTTCCGCCTTCGCGCAGGGTTTCCAGCCGAAGATTCGGAGCAATGTATAGCCCACCGGTGCCCTGCGGCCCCAGGAGCGCCTTGTGGCCGGGAAATGCGTACAGGTCGCAGCCGAGGTCTTCGACGTTTACGGGAAGCTCGCCGAGCGCCTGCGCGCCGTCAATCAGCGACAGAATGCCATTGGCGCGGGCGACGCGGACGACCTCGCGTACCGGCTGGATTGCGCCGGTGACGTTGGAGGCATGCGTGAGAATCAAGAGGCGTGTGTTCGGGCGGATGGCGGCAGCGTAGCGGGCTGGATCGAGGAAGCCGTCCGGCTGCGGGGCCAGGATGCTGGTTTCTATGCCGCTGACGGCTTCCAGCGTCTTGATTACGCGAAGTACGGAATTGTGCTCCAACGCGCTGGCAATTACGTGGTCGCCGTTACGGAGAATGCCCTTGATCGCCAGATTCAGCGCATCAGTGCAGTTGAAGGTGAACAGGATCGAGAACGGATCCTGCGCACCGATCAGCCCGGCCAGCGATTCGCGGGTGTTCAAAACGGCCTCGGCAGCACGCAGTGCGCGAGAATGCCCTGAGCGTCCCGGATTGGCATTATCTTCCGTCAGCGCGCGGCGCACGGCGTCGAGTACCGCAGGCGGCTTGGGATGACTGGTGGCAGCGTTATCCAGATAGATTTCCAAAACGCGTCCTCCTTTGCTTCACGCCGCGCCGCAGGCGTGCGTACTATGGAACACCGGCCGTCCGCGGTCGGTATGAGGGGAGGCGGCCAGATGGGAGACAGCTTCGGCATTGCGGCGTACCGCTCCCGACAGCAGGTCATGCGCTTAAACGATATGCTGAGACGCGAGGGAATAGCCGGCAGCGTCGTATCGACGCCGCGCGAAATTTCTGCGGGGTGCGGACTTTCCGTGCGATTTGAGCTGAATGATCTGAGCGAGGTTCGGCGCGTGGTTTTGCGCGCCGGAGCGGCGAATCTGATCGGATTGTATGCGTATTCGCCTGCAGCTGCGGTTGGAACGCGACTTCGTGCGCTGTCAATGAGGGATTAATTTACAAACCGTATGTATCGGAAACACAAAAAGAAGTGTATAATAAAAGCGATATGGTTTGCGCTCGGAGAAATTTGCGAGAGGGCACCTGCCCTCTCGGCTTTTCGACGTCGAACCGCCGGGGGGATACCAATGACAAAAGAGAATGCCGTGAGGGTGCTTGAGGAACTAAGCCGGCTGTATCCGGAGGCGAGAGCGGAGCTCCATTTTTCAAATCCGTTTGAGACGCTGATTGCCACGATTCTCTCTGCACAATGTACGGACAAACGCGTGAATAAGGTTACGGAAACGCTGTTTCGGGATTACCCGGACGCTGCTGCGCTGGGTGCGCTTACGCAGCCGCAGCTGGAGGCGCGCATAAAGGAATGCGGATTGTATCGCATGAAGGCTGCGAATATTCTGGCAGCTTGTCATGAGCTGACGGAGAAGTATGGAGGCAATGTGCCGGATACGCGGGAGACACTGATGGCGCTGCCAGGCGTGGGTCAGAAGACAGCAGGCGTCGTATTGATGGCAGCGTTCGGGGATGATCAGATTCCTGTGGATACGCATGTGTTCCGGCTGGCCAATCGCATCGGTCTTGCCTGCGCCGACACGCCGGGAAAGGTGGAGGAGCAGCTTCGCGAGATGATTCCCGAGGGGGAGCGCGCGCATGCGCATCATCTGTTGATCTGGCATGGGCGGCGCTGCTGTTCTGCGCGCAAACCGGCGTGCGAGCGATGTCCGCTGAACGACGGCCTTTGCGAAAAGAAGATATGAGTATTAAAGGAGAATGATAAGATGCCCCTTTTTGTGGATAAGGTAAATATCCGCGCGCAGGCGGGGAACGGAGGAAACGGTTGCGTGTCCTTCCACCGTGAGAAGTTCGTGCAGGCGGGCGGGCCCGACGGTGGCGATGGAGGCAAGGGCGGAGATGTGATTCTTGTTGCCAGCGAACGGCTGCATACGCTGATGGATTTTCGATACAAGCGCTCGTTCGCCGCAGGCAACGGCGCAGATGGCTCCGGTTCGCGGCGAACCGGCACGCGCGGAGAGAGCGTTACGATCGAGGTGCCGCGCGGCACAGTTGTGCGCGACGCCGACACGGGAAAAATCCTTGCCGACATGACGGAAACGGACAAGCCACGCGTGCTGCTTCGCGGCGGAAACGGTGGCTACGGCAATCAGCATTTTGCGACGCCCACGCGGCAGGCACCGAACTATGCCAAGCCCGGCGAACGCGGACGCTGCCTGAATTTAGTATTGGAGCTCAAGTCTATTGCTGATTTGGGTCTGGTGGGCTTTCCGAACGTCGGTAAGTCCACGATTCTGTCCGTGGTTACATCGGCGAAGCCGAAGATCGCCAATTACCACTTTACGACGCTCCAGCCGAACCTGGGCATTGTTGAGCAGGACGGATTCAGCTTTATCATGGCGGATATTCCTGGCATCGTGGAGGGTGCAAGCGACGGCGTGGGACTGGGCTTTGATTTTCTCCGGCATATTGAGCGTACGCGCATGCTGCTGCACGTGATTGACATTTCCGGATCGGAGGATCGCGACCCGCTGGAGGACTATGACGCAATCATGAAGGAGCTGGAGGCCTACGGCGATCTGAAGAACAAGCCGATGCTCATTGCGGCCAACAAGGTTGATCTGCCTGGCGCAGAGGAGAACCTTGCGCGTCTGCGCGAGAAGCTGAAGGGCGAGAACATACCGATTTACCCGGTTTCGGCGGCGACGCGGCAGGGCTTTACCCCGCTGATGCGCGCATTGGCGGCTCGCATCCGAGAGCTGCCTGAGCCGGAGCGCTTTGAGGAAGAGGAGCTTGAGGAAGAGAAGACGGAGCGCAGCTTCCAGATTACGCGCAGCGGCGGCGTTTACGAGGTGACCGGTACAGCGGTAACGGAGCTGGTGCGTTCGGTGAACTTTGGCGACGAGGATTCTTTGCAGTACTTCCACAGATCGCTCAGAAAGCTGGGCATCATCGACGAGCTGCGTCGGGTGGGCGCGGGCGAAGGCGATACTGTGCGCATCGAAGGCATGGAATTCGAATTTATGGAATGATGTGGTTGGCCAAGCCGAGGGCTTGGGTGGGTCGGCGGTTTGCCGACAATCATGAAAGGATACTGGAGGAATATAACCATGACGACGAAACAACGCGCGGCGCTCCGCTCGATGGGCGCGGTAATGGAGCCGGTTCTGCATATTGGCAAGGAAGGCATTACGCCGACCGTTATCAAGCAATGCTGGGATGCGCTGGAGGCACGCGAGCTGATTAAGGTGCAGGTGCAGCGCAACGCTCCCTATGGCCAGACGCGCGAGGCCTGCGACGAGCTGTGTGAAAAGGTACATGCCGAGCCGGTGCAGGTAATCGGTAACCGCTTTGTGATTTATCGCGAAGCGCGTGAGGATTCGCGCATTCATTTGGACGAGCTGGGCTGATCAGATCAGCTTTTCCGGTTCCTCATTTCCAGGCAGGCAGATTAGCGCCACAAACAGCAGCGCAAGCCCGAACAGAAGGTAGAGCCATGCGCCGGTAAAGAGGTAATATAGGATCAAAAGCGTCGATTCGAGCGCGTACCGCCATGCGCGGCGACGCGAAAGAAGACTTCGAAGCGCCTGAAACGGCCGCACTGTGCGTGTGCGCCGCTCGGGCGCTTCAATGCTTCCGTAGCGGTGCGCCAGCCGTTTTAGCTGGGCGCGGTCAAGAAGCACGGCATCCGGAGCATGTAGCTTCAGCGTCTGTACGCGAATATCTGCGTCTGCCTTTCCAGGCACGGCAATGACCATTGTGCGCACGTTTGTTTTCGTTCCGAATTTGCGCCAGATGGCAAGAATGTCGTCCGGGCTCGCGCGCAGCTTCTGAAGAACACAGAGAAGCGAGGGCTCTCCCATATGCGTGAAGCGGAGGCAGCCGCCTTCGAAGGATGGATTGGCGAGCGGATAGCGCTTTTCAAGGAGCGTGAATACGGCTTCGTGTGCACGCGCAGCATCCTCATAAATAGCTTTTTTCAGAAAGGCGTCGGCAGAGCGGCGGCGGACGCGGCCGGACAAACACGGTTTGCGTGCCATCAACCGTTCGGCAAGTACGGAACCGCTGATTCCTGCGGCGAGCGCAAGGAGGGCTGCTGACTGCGTGGCTGTGCCGGAAAAGGACAGGATGAGCAGCACGCACAGAAACAGAGCCGAGCCAGTGAACAGTAAATCCAGAGTTTTGCCCATGAAATTCACCTGATTTTCATAATTTCCTTCAGTATCACCCTGAAAAAAACTGTTTATTCAGTTTGCGCTTTGTCTTTGTTTCGTGTATAATAGAAAGGGGAAGTGAAGGGCCTTGACGGAAGAGGAAATGACACGCCGTTTGCAGGGAACGCTGAGCGAGCCACGCTGGCAGCATACGGAGGGAGTTGTTCGCGCGGCGGATCGCATGGCGGAGAGATTTGGCGTAAATGTGGAAAAGGCGCATTTGGCGGCACTGTTGCATGACTGCGCGAAATGCATGCGGTTAGAGGAGATGGCTGCTGCGGCAGAGGCGGCGGGTGTGGAGGCAGATGCGCTTGAACGCAGCAGCGGCGCGCTGATGCATGCGGCGGCGGGCGTGGCGCTGGCACGCACATTGTATGGCGTGACCGACCCGGAGATTCTGGGCGCGATTCGATTTCATACGATTGGACGCGCGGATATGACTGCGCTTGAAAAGGTAGTATTTGTCAGCGACTTCGTTGAAGAGGGGCGCAAGCCGTTTCCTGGGCTCGACGAGGCACGCAGATTGTCAATGGAAAATTTGGATAAAGCCGTTTCGATGTGCGCGCGGCTGAGCGTGGAATACGTGCGTGCGCGGGGAGAAACGCTGCATCCGGCAACACTACAACTAATCGACAAAACGGAGGTTTCTATGAATCAGACGCAGGATATGGCACTGAAAATCGCAAAGATTCTCGACAATAAGAAGGCCGAGAACATTACCATTCTCAAGGTGGATCATCTGACTTCGATCACCGATTATTTCGTGATCGCTACCGGACGCAGCGCGCAGGCCGTGCATGCGCTGTATGAGGAAGTAACCGATAAGCTGGCAGAGGAAGGAATTATGCCTCGTCGCAATGACGGCGTGCGTGAATCCCGCTGGATCGTGCTCGATTATCTGGGCGCAATCGTTCACATCTTCCATCCGGAGGAGCGCCAGTATTACAACATCGAGCGTCTCTGGATGGACGGAACCAATCAGGTGCCGTTTGTGCAGATGGAAGACTGATGAGGAAGAAGCATGAAGATATTCGTATCGTCCGATATGGAGGGCACCTGCGGTATTGTCGACTGGCAGGAGACGGACAAGGGGAAGGATTTATACGAGCGCTTCGCGGCGCAGATGTCGCGCGAGGTAGCGGCTGCCTGTGAGGGCGCGAATGCAGCCGGGGCGGATGACATTTTGGTGAAGGATGCGCATGATTCCGCGCGGAATATTGACGCGTCGGTTTTACCGTTGAACGCGCGCATCTTCCGCGGCTGGGGGCGGCATCCGTATTCGATGATGGCGGGGCTGGACGAAAGCTTCGATGGTGTGGTGTTTACCGGCTATCATTCGGCAGCGGAAATGGACACGAATCCGCTTTCGCACACGATGAATCTGGGGAACAACTATGTGAAGATCAACGGCGAGCTGTGTCCGGAGCTGATGCTCAACAGCCTGACGGCTGCGTATCTGGGCGTTCCTATATACGCGCTTACGGGAGATAAGGGATTGTGCGACTGGATGAAGGCTCGCTGTCCCGGAACGACGGTGATTCCGGTGTCAGAGGGCGTGGGAGCCGGTAGCATTTCCATTCATCCGGCGCTGGCGGTCGCGCGTATCCGTGAGGGCGTGGAGAAGGCATTTTCGGCAAATCGGGAGGAATGCATGTTTCCGCTTCCGGAGCACTTCACAGTGGAAATCAGCTTCAAGGAGCATTTCAAGGCTGCGGGCGCGAGGTGGTATCCGGGCTGTGAGCAGACCGGCGCGCGCACAGTGCACTTTGAGGCAGACGATTATATGGACGTGCTGAGGTTTATCTATTGGGTTCTGTGAGGATTGAATAAGACGGCATGATGAAGGCAAAGCGTTCGAGCGTGAACATGGAAAAGCTGACGGTGATGACGATCGTCTTTAACGGCGTTCAGATTTTGTCTGCGCTGATGATTGCGCTGATTTGTCTGCTGGACACGGAGGCACTCGGCAGACCGTATCTGCGCGTCGTGCTGGTGCTGCTGACTGCGCTGGTTAGCTGGGGCGCGTTTATGGATGTTCGCGAGGCCTATATGGCTCGGCGCTTGAGTGAGGAAACCGACATGCTGGAGGAATCGCACAGGAATCTGGAAGAGCTGAACGGGGAAATGCGAAAGCAACGGCACGATTTCATGAATCACCTGCAGGTGGTCTATTCGCTGGTGGAGCTGGGCGACGCCCGTGAAACATGCGAGTATATCGAACGCGTATACGGCGACCTGAAGCGCGTGGGGCGCAGCCTGAAAACGTCTATGCCGGCGGTAAACGCGCTTATTGCCGCTAAGGAAATCGACGCGGGCGAGAAGGGCGTACTGATGAAAACGGACGTTCACAGCGCGCTGGAGAACTTTCCATTGGAAGGCTGGGAAATGTGCCGTGTGCTTGGCAACTTGATCGATAATGCCTTCGACGCGCTTAAGGGCAGGAAGGCGGCGTGTGTGTCGGTGGAAATCGGCGAAACACGGGATGGCTATCGGATCGTCGTGGAAAACAACGGTCCGCCGATCCCGCCGGGGCTGCGGGATAAAATCTTTGAGGAGCGATTCTCTACAAAGGGCGAGGAGCGCGGTATGGGACTTGCAATCGTTCGCGAGATTGTCGAAAGCGTCGGCGGCACGATTGACGTAGAATCCGATACGCGGATGACGCGGTTTGAAATCGGCATCCCCGGACAAGGCAGACAGGAGGAAACGGCATGAAACACAATCGATTCGGGCGAATGATCATTCTGGCATGCGCTTTACTGCTTGTGTGCGCATGCCCGGCCCATGCACATACAGAGCCGAAGATTGTCGGCGGCACAACCTATCGGATCATCGATCCGAATGCTGTGGTTCTGCCGGATCCGTTTACTGTGCAGGAGGCTGAAGAGCTACTGAATGCCGGCGCGAATGCGAAGGTAGAGGACTTTGTGGGTATTCTTGACGCGGAAACGTATACCTATGATAAGAAGGGATTGGAGAACACACTGAAGACGAACCTGTATTTACAGGGAAAAAATGGTACGGCAGCGCTGCTGATTGCGCGAACGCCGTTCAGCCTTGATGAGGGCGAGGGCACCGTATCCGAAATGTATTACCGCGTTCGCGTTCGCGAGGCGACGCTGCGGGAAATCGACTGGAGGGTTTCGGGTTTAGAGCTTCAGTTTCCGCGCGGGATTGACGTGGGATCGTCGTTTTCTGCGCTGATGGAGGCCTACAGGCTGAATACGCCGGATGACGACGGCCTGTTTTACGACAATCAGCTTTTGTATGGAGACGCGGCCGCCGAAACCGCGATGAGCTGCGGGGTGATTCGCGTGGACGACGATGGAAATACCTGCATTGAACTGACAGCCTGCACGAGCCCGGAAGGAACGGAGGGCTATCGTCTGACTTACGTGCTTTCGCAGGAAAAGGTGCAGCGAATTCTTTTGGAGCGCATAGAAGCGTAAAAAAAGGCTTGCCGAAAGGCAAAAAATCGTGTATAATAGAGCTGGAAATTAAACGCAGGAGGGATGTTTATGAAGCTTATCATCGCCATCGTACAGGATGAAGACGCGACCAAGCTTGTCAGCTCGCTGATGAACGAAGGCTACGGCGTTACGAAGCTGGCTACGACCGGTGGTTTCCTGCGCGCGGGCAATACGACGCTGATGATCGGCGTTGAGGACAAAAAACTGGACGGAGCCATGGCGGTCGTTGAAAAGGTCTGCCATAGCCGCAAGCAGATCGCGACGGCACCGACGCCGATGTCGGGCGCAACCGGCGCATATGTGCCGTATCCGATTGAGGTTATGGTCGGTGGCGCGACGGTGTTTGTGATGAACGTCGATCAGTTTAAGAAGTTCTGATGTCGGAACCAAGCTCGTTCTCCGAATTCCGTGCGCGGAGGTTTCTGACAGAGCAAATCATGCGTCCGGTGAATACCGGGCGCATTGTCCATGCACAACTGTTTGCAGGGCCCGACGGAACCGGCAAGCGAACGGCGGCGCTTTTGGCGGCGCGCGCGATGAACTGCGAGGGAGAGAGTGAAAAGCCCTGTAACCGTTGCCCGTCCTGTGTTCAGTTTTTAAGCGGTAATTCGCCGCGGCTTTTGCTGATTCAGCCGGAGGACGGCTCGATCAAGGTTGACGTTATCCGAAGGATGATTGAGCGCATATCGCTTCGCCCGGCTGCAGGTCATTTGTGCGTGATCATCGATCAGGCCGACCGGATGAACGAAAGCGCGCAGAACGCGCTTTTGAAAACGCTGGAGGAAGCGCCGGACTACGCGGTGTTTTATCTGCTTACGGCGAAGCCGTCGTCGCTGCTTACAACGATTCGTTCCCGCTGCGCGATGTTTCGCTTTGCGCCGCTGGACGACGAAACGATCGTCGGGGCGTTGGTGCAGAGAGGCGTTCCGCAGGCACAGGCACGCGAGACGGCGCGCACGGCAGCCGGTTCCCTCGGGCGGGCGACAGGCATTCTGGAGGACGATTCGTTCCAGCCGATGTATGAGAGCGCCGTGCATGCGCTTTTGTCTGTGCGTGAAAACGCGGATGTATACGCGGCCTTCCAGAGGATTGCTGGCTATAAGGACTCTGCGAGGCGAATCCTGGAGATCTACGAAACGCTTGCATCTCGGCTGATGCGCGCGGAGTATTCGGCGGCGGAGCCGGACGAGGATGCGGTGCGAACGCTGCTTCAGAGGGGCGTACGTGGCGATCGGTTGCTTTCATGCGCGGTAGAGGCGCTAAAAAGGCTTACGAGCAATGTTTCCTATCAGTCAACGATGGAAATGCTGTTTTTTGATATGGTTAATCGGGAGGACTAAGAATCCATGGCAACGGTAATCGGCGTTCGCTTTAAAAAGGCGGGCAAGGTATATTATTTTAGCCCCGGTGAGGTATGGCCGCGTCCGGGCGAGAACGTGATTGTGGAGACCACGCGCGGCATTGAGCTTGGAGAGGTTGTGACCGGTGCGCGTGAGGTGCCGGATGAGGCGATCGTGATGCCGCTCAAAACCGTTATTCGCAAGGCGACGCAGGCTGATCTGGAGACGGCGGAGCGGAATGAACGCCGCGAAGCTGAGGCGTTCGATTTGTGCGTGAAGAAGATTGCGCAGCACAAGCTGGAAATGAAGCTTGTGAGCGTTGAGTATACGTTTGATGATTCCAAGATCATCTTTTATTTCACGGCCAACGGGCGCGTGGATTTCCGTGATCTGGTCAAGGATCTGGCAAGCGTATTTCATATGCGCATTGAGCTTCGGCAGATTGGCGTGCGCGATGAGGCGAAGATGCTGGGGGGGCTTGGCGCATGCGGGCGGCACATCTGCTGCGGTGCGTTTTTGGCGGATTTCCAGCCTGTGTCGATCAAGATGGCCAAGGAGCAGAATCTGTCCCTGAACCCGACGAAGATTTCAGGGCAGTGCGGTCGCCTGATGTGCTGCCTGAAGTATGAGCAGGACTATTATGAGGAAACGCTGAAAAAGCTGCCGCGGGTAGGCAAGGAGATCATGACGCCCGACGGCGTGGGCTATGTAACGGAGATCAACGTGCTGAAGGAGAAGGTCAAGGTGCGTGTGCGCACGGACGATAGCTTCGAGGTGCGCGAATACGGTGTGGAGGACGTGCGAAAGCTTGCGCCCGGCGAGCGTCCAGCGGAAAACGAGCTTCCGCCGCGGGTTGTAGAGAAACCGCAGCCGCCCGAAAAGAAGGAAGAGGAAGAAGAAACCAAGAGGAAACGTTATCCTCGTCCTAAGGCCGTAAAGACTATGAATACCGACCAATACATGGAGCTGCATGCTGCGGGCGAGGGGCCAGAACGGGAGGAAAAGCCTGAGGAAAGCAGGTCGGACGAAAAGAAGGACGGAGGTAAGCCGAGGAACAACGGAAAGCGTCCTCAGCGCAACGATAATCGCCGAAATCGCGGACCGCGCGCTCGAAGGGATAATGCGCCGGAGGAAGCCGGCACAGACAAGAAGTCCGCAGCTCCGGAGGAGACACCCCAAAAAGAAGAGTAGCTCGTTTCCATCCTCTCCGCATGCGCTCCATTGCGGAGAGGATGGAAACGATGAGTCTGAATGCCGAAGCAATATAGAGGATGCTGCAATTCTTCCGCTACGATCAGGAAACCATGGAGACGATTGAAAACGCGCTGATGCCGTTTGAAGGTTATCGTAGGTCAGTTTATGAGCTGAAAATCAAGAAACGGCTATATTTCAGCAGTGCGGTGGAGGCGGAGGAGTACCGAGAGCTGATGCCCGGACTGGACAAGATGAGGACGTATACCTACAATGCGCTTTTGATGCGGGTGTCTGAACCGAATTGTGGCGGAGGCAAGGTTTCCGTCGGTCTACGAAGGAACTGTATCGCAGAAGCACCTATATCGCCGCGAGGTTGCCAATGCGGTTCTCGATTTTGTTCAGCAGATCATTCTGAACCGGGCGTGAAGCAGAGGAAGAGAAGGACGTTCGAAGCGACTGGCGTTTTTTTTGCGGTTTTCTTTAAAAAACGCAAAACAGGGGTTGACAAACATCAGAAACCGGCGTATAATAAATAACGCTGGTTCGAGGAGAGATGGCCGAGTGGTTGAAGGCGCTGGTCTTGAAAACCAGTGATGTCGAAAGGCACCGGGGGTTCGAATCCCTCTCTCTCCGTAGGCCGACATGGAGAAGTACCCAAGAGGCCGAAGGGGCTCCCCTGCTAAGGGAGTAGGGTGCGATAAGCGCCGCCCGGGTTCAAATCCCGGCTTCTCCGTTTTATCCGTTTTCTATAAGAAAACGGACTTTTTTTGTTGTTTCTGCTGATATTCGCTGGGCGTTTTGTGAAATGTTGAATGCGCGCATCTTCTCAAATCTTGAAAAATGAAATAGACATACAGCAGATATACAGCAGAAAAGCGGTTCCTTATCAAATGTAGGGGTGAGTGGAAGGTGCGAGTAATCCTTGACCTTGAAGGCACTGAAGCTTTTGAAGCTGAAGGTGAGGCGTTTTAGGGCTTTAATGGCGTTATTGCAGACCTCATAAAACCGTTGGAGAGGGGGTGTCAAACGTTGGGTTTGCCCTCGCAGAGAGAAGGAATTTGAAGTGAAAGAAATCAAAGTGCCTGAAGCCGAAGGAAACTCGTTTGAGATTTTTGACTGTATTGCTGCAGATTCACTGTGAAGCGGTTGGACGGATGAATGCGCCGAGAGTCGGAGCGTCTGCTGCACGTTCGAGGGACATGCAAATTCCATGCAAAGCTTTTTGAAGGGACAATGAGAGCTGTTTTATGTGCGCCGCAAGGGCGCTTTTTTCATATGGGTAGGCAAAACATGAAGAGAAGTTCTAAGATTTTAGCGGCGACGTTTTTTCTTTTAGCGTGTGTCTTTATCAGAAGAATGTTAGCAGGCAGATTTCGGAGGAGAAGCCGTATTCTTGCCTTGCATCTGCCGGTGCGAGAGTATTGAAAGTACTGCGTTCGGGCTTACGATGCAGTGCAGCCTGTTGGAAAGAAGGTGCACACGGAAGAAAGTGGTGGTTACACAGTGCCGGGGTGCGTCTGAGGCGCCAAACAGCATTGCGCTCGTTAGACTGGCATGCTTAGCGGCTGAAGGACGGAAAAAGGCGCGGCGTGTGAGGCGGTTTTCCAGTGTGATTGACGGCAAGGCGAACCCTGTGGTTGCGTAGTGGATGAGGGAAACGATTGGTGTAATAGAGAAATAAAGATCATTTATAGAAATAGATAAAAACAGAATTCAAAACAATCCCATAGAATATAAGAAAGACTTGATGCCACTTAAGAATGGTATCAAGTCTTTCTTGTATAAAAATCGCCAACCGATAACAGAATAACTTTGAAAAAACGGTTGGAGGTGTGTCGCAAAATTACGTG
>CAZKQB010000007.1:0-81651 GCA_964554795.1 uncultured Oscillospiraceae bacterium
CAAGTCTCACTTCTTTTTTGGCAGCGGGTGTGCAAGATGTATTGTAGCGCTACAGTCAATGAAAATCAATGTTGCAGTGTTATCCTTGACTGTTAGAGTATACCATGCTATAATGATCAGACAAAACAGATTGCTGAGGTGTACATAATGACTAAGAAACAGAACGGTATTATCATTACAAACCTTGTTGTGTACTTGCTGATACTTGTTTGGGTTGTTCTGTTCCACGCAACACTTGAAACGCTCAATAGTGCATTTGACCCCGATTATCGTACTATTAATCTCTATTTGTATTTTAATGGTATTGAATCAATACTAAATGTGTTGGTTTTTGTACCTCTTGGTTTGTATTTTGGTGTATTGTTTGATAAGAACTCTATGATACAGAAGGCTGGATTGGTTGTTGCAACTTCGTTGCTGTTTGAGGTAACGCAGTACATACTCGCGGTGGGGGCAACAGATATTATGGACTTGATTAGCAATACAATCGGTGGAGGGGTGGGACTTGCTATCTGTTTTGTCGCAATGAAGGTTTTGAAAGAACACTTTAACAAAGTGGCGTTGGTTGCGTCTATTCTTTGTACGCTGGCTATGGTTGCTATTGTCCTGTTTGTTCCTCTGAGATAATAATACATTAAAAGATAAGATAACCACCATTGCTGATTTGAGTATCGGCAATGGTGGTTTGTCCTGGTAGCCGAACAGGCGTAGAGTATTTTAAGTCTCCGGTGTCTGCTGTTCTACCATTTCAGCACATCCAGCTCTCATGAGCCGGAAAGAAATTAGCGAAGACCTCTGCGGCTTAGTTTTCTGCGCAGGCGCTTATTGGTAATCTGGCGCATACCGCAGGAGTAAATCGGAAGACCGATGAGCACGCCAAGGAAGGAGAATACGATCACGATGAAGGACTTGATGCGGCTCCAATCGGTGGAAACCAGCGAATCTGCGAAGCTTGCAGTTGCCTTGCAGGTAAGAAGGCCCAGATAGGAGAATGCAAGGAAGAAAAGGAAGCCGAGAATCATCAGGAAGGTGCCATAAACCGTCTTGCGAGGCTTGGAGATGATCAGCATCAGGAAGGCGACGATCAGCGCGCAAAGGGACGCAAAATAGTGAATGTTGATTTCCAGCTTGTCCAGATGCGCAAAGCTCAGCCAGTTCATTTCGCAGCTGACAGAACCATACTTCATCACGGCAGTGACAAGGTTGGAATGCTTGGTCAGGTCGTAGGCAGCGGAGCCGGAGGCAGACGCAGTGACGTCGGGCGCAGCAGTCGGCTCACTGGACGGGTCGGGAGCAGGCGTAGTTTCAGGCTCAGTGGTATCGGCACTCGGAGTCGGTGTGATCTCAGGTACGGTATTCGTGTTGGCTTCGGATTTCACGCCATATTTCTGCATCGGATGGCGAATGACATCCATAAAGGACAGGTCGGCAGCTGAAAGCGCAGATTTGATCTCGCTCATCGTGGAAGAAGCATCACTCTGCTTATCGCCGACGATAAAGCTCTGCAGGGAGAAGGAATCATTGGACTTCTCGGTATTGATCAGATCGGCGTAGATGAAGCCGGTGGCCGTTGCGCTGAAGAGGAACGCAAGGATGAACGCGACGAACGCGAGCCACTTAATCACTCGGATAACTTTCATATATAACCCTCCCGTATTTCCTTCGCGTCCGGCAAACTACGTGCCAGACATATATATTATACCGTTTTACGGTTCATTCGTCAATAGAAAAAGGCGCGAATATTTCAAAAGTATTGAAAAAATTGTAAGAAATATTACACGATGTCAATCAAACCGGAAAAGAATCACGTGAAATAAAAATGATTTACAATACGGAATAATGTGAAAAATTCAGCAGAAACATACTAATATGTTAAGAAAATGTGGAAATGTAAAAGGAGGAATGCATAGCCTTTCCAGAGCCGGGCAATACTGGTCGTGATCGCTGGAGGTGATTGCTTGGCGACGGGAAAGGTGGAAATCTGCGGACTGGATACATCCAGACTGCCTGTGCTTTCTCAGGAATGCATGCGTGAACTGATTGAAAAAGCGCAGGCGGGCGATAAGGATGCGCGACGTGAACTGATTCAGGGGAATCTGCGGCTGGTTTTAAGCGTGATTCAGCGTTTTCAGAACCGTGGAGACAACGTGGACGACCTGTTTCAGGTGGGGTGTATTGGGCTGATGAAGGCATTGGACAATTTTGATCTCAGTCTGAACGTACGGCCGAGCACGTATTGCGTTCCGATGATTATTGGTGAAATCCGTCGTTATCTGCGGGATAATAACGCGATTCGGGTATCTCGTTCGCTTCGTGATACCGCTTACAGGGCCATTCGCACGCGGGACGAGCTCAGCAGCCGCTATGGCAGGGAGGTGGGAATCGGAGACATTGCCCGCGAAATGGACGTTCCGGAGGAGGACGTTGCGGCGGCAATGGAGGCCATACAAGCGCCAGTTTCGCTCTCTGAACCGGTTTATCAGGATGCGGGAGACGCAGTATATGTGATGGATCAGGTGAAGGATGAGCGCGTAAATGAGGACGACTGGGTACGAAGGCTGTCAATTCAGAACGCAATGAACCGGCTTGGGGTGCGCGAGCGAGGAATTATTGAGCGACGCTTTTTTCAAGGGCGTACGCAGATGGAAGTTGCTTCCGAAATCGGTATCTCGCAAGCGCAGGTTTCGCGCCTTGAAAAGGCTGCGCTGGCGCAAATGAAGCGTTATATATGAGAATTACGGTATTATTGAGCGAAATTGGCTATATAATCCGTCGGAACGCAAAGGACGCGTACAGCATAAGATGAAGGCAAAGGGGATGAGCGGATGAGCTTTGCAGATTTGAAGCAGAAGGATGTAATCAACATCTCCGACGGACGGCGACTGGGAAAGCCGATCGACGTTACCTTCACCGAAAACGCGCGGATTGATGCCATTGTGGTGCCCGACGGGGGGCAGAGTTTGTCGTCTCTGTTTGGCAAATCACGCGCGGGAATTCAAATTCCATGGGAGCGCGTTCAACGAATCGGCGATGACGTAATTCTTGTGGAGATTGGAATGGAGGCATGCTGATGGAGGAAGGGGCATCCCGGCACTGTAAAAGTGCCGGGAAAACCTGAAAATTTCATCAGTTAAAATTAACAAATTCTACGTAGGGGGGTGGACGAATGGTCAATATCGTTGTATAATAACAATAGTACGTAGGGGTTGAGGTAGAAGACGTGAAATGCGTATACTGTGGCCATACGAGTAGCCGCGTGGTTGATTCCCGCCAATCGGAGGACGGAGGTTCCATCCGCAGAAGGCGCGAATGCGAGAAGTGCTTTCGCAGATTCACAACCTTTGAGAAGGCTGACACTGTGCCGCTCATGGTTATAAAAAAGGATAAGACGCGTCAGATCTTTGACGCGGACAAGCTGCGCGCGGGCATTATCAAGGCCTGCGAGAAGCGCCCGGTTTCCCGACAGAGGATCGACGAGGTTGTCGATGAAATCGAACGGCGCGCGTATCGGGAGACCGAGCAGGAGATCACATCCAAGGCCATCGGCGAGATGGTAATGGAAAGTCTGAGGAAGATGGACGAGGTTGCGTATGTGCGCTTTGCCTGTGTCTACCACCAGTTCCGCGATCTGCAGACGTTTGTGGACGAGCTTGGACGCCTGATCAGTGAAAACCAGGGAAACGCTGACGATGAGGTCAGATGATATATCCAAATACGATAGAAAAGGGGAAACGCACATGGCTAACAACGAACTGATTCTCGCTGTTGACGACGAGGCCCATATTCTTGAACTGCTTTCATTCAATCTGGAAGCTTCCGGATACCGCGTTGTGACGGCGGCGACGGGTGAGGACGCACTGGTTGTCTGTGCACACGAGCGCCCGACGTTGGTTCTGCTGGACATCATGCTGCCCGGTATCGACGGTATGGAAGTGTGCAGAAGATTGAAGAGCCAGCCCACCACCGCGGATATTCCGATCATCATGCTGACCGCTAAGGGCGAAGAAGTGGACAAGATTCTCGGGCTCGAGCTGGGCGCGGATGATTACATCACCAAGCCCTTCTCCGTGCGAGAGCTGATTGCTCGCGTGAAGGCGCTTCTGCGCCGCGCTGCACCGCAGAACGAGGATGAGGGTATCCTGCACGTTGGCGGACTTACGATCGACGTGGGCAACTACGAAGCCTTCCGCAACGGTGAGAAGCTCTCCCTGACGCTCAAGGAGTTTGAACTGCTCAAGCTGCTCGTTATTAGCCGCGGTAAGGTTTTGACCCGCGACTTCCTGCTCGATCGCATCTGGGGCTATGAGTTCTATGGCGAAACCAGAACTGTCGATGTGCACATCCGTCACATCCGCCAGAAGCTGGGTGACGACGCGCACTACATCGAGACGATTCGCGGCGTCGGCTACAAGTTTAACGATCGTCAGGAAAACAGGCTGTGAGATTAAGGGCCGCCCTTATGGCGACCCTGATCAACTTCGTCGTATGCGCGCTGCTGTTGACTGCGTGTTCGGTAACTGCGGCCAATCTGCAAAATGGGATCTTAGAAGAAGAATTAAAGCTGACATGCCGCCTGTCCACAGAGATGTTGAACAGTGCGGCATTTCAGGATGATCCCGAGGAATACCTGAACGGAATTGCAGAAGAAGGCAGCATGCTGGTTGCATACTTCCGAAGCGACGGATCGGTCGCCTACAAGAACTTCGACTATGACGTAAGCACGCCGACGGATGAAGAGCTTTTGTGCGAAAAAGCGGGCGTGCAAACGTTCCGTCGAACGGGATCCACGGGAAAAAAGCTGATTTATGCATACATGACGCTTTCGGATGGAAGTGTGCTCGGCTACGGAAAGCAGCAGGTGGGGTGGACGCATGCGCTGGGCGAGTATCTGTGGGTATTCGTTTTAGTGATTCTGGCCGCGATCATCATGCAGTTTGTGATCATAGAGCGCACGGTTGGCTTGTCTGACCGCATGGTGGAATCTACCATGAAGGTGCTGGAGGATCTGAGCGAGGGGCGGTTTGACAGCCGCATTACCGACGTGGCTGCAGCGTCGCAGAGCGTGGCTGCCAAGTACAACGCGACGCTTGGGCGCGTGCAGGATCGCGTGTTCCGCCAGCAACGGCGAAACATCGTTCTTGGGCAGATGCTCAATCAGATGCGGCAGGGATTGATTACGGTAGACCGGGAGAGAAACATTACCTTTGCCAACGGCGTGAGCAGCGAGCTGTTCGGCGTGTCCGTGAGGGATGCCGAGGGGCATGCACTGACAGAGGTTTTCCAGAACGAAGAACTGGAAAAAGTCATCGGCGAGGCAATGGAGATGGGTACAGGCAACGTGTGTACTGCCGATGTGGACGGCAAACGCCCAGGCGGCGGAAACCGGCCGCTGCGCGCGTATGCTTCCAGCCTGTTCCGTGAGGGCAAGTGCTCCGGCGCGATGGTCATCGTGGAGGACATTACCGAGCTGCGCAAGCTGGAGCAGGTGCGCACAGACTTCGCCGCAAATGTGTCTCATGAGATGAAAACGCCGCTTACCTCAATCAAGGGCTTTGTAGAAACGCTTCAGGCGGGCGCGATTGACAATCCGACCATGGCACGCAAGTTCCTTGACATCATTATGATAGAGGCAGATCGCCTGACACGCCTGATCAACGATATTCTCTCCATTACCAAGCTGGAATCCGGAGAGGAGGAGGTAGAGATCAAGCCGATTGCGTTGGACAAGGCTGCAATGGAGGTTTGCGACCTGCTGAAAATTCATGCACAGGAGAAAGAAGTGCGCCTGATCGCCTCGCCGAATGAGAAGCCGGCTTATGTGATGGGCAATCCTGATCGCGTGAAGCAGCTCCTGATCAACCTGATCGAGAACGGCATAAAGTACAACAAAAATGGCGGAAGCGTGTCTATCAAGGTGTTCGAGGACAAGACGAATGTGAACCTGATTATTGCCGATACGGGTATCGGCATCAAGGAAGAGCATTTGGGTCGTCTATTCGAGCGTTTCTATCGCGTGGATAAGGGGCGTTCCCGTGCCATGGGAGGAACGGGTCTTGGCCTGGCCATCGTGAAGCACATCGTAAACACGATGCAGGGCATGATTGAGGTGCACTCGAAATACGGCGAGGGCACGGAATTTCTGATTACGCTTCCGCGTGCGCCCGAAAGTGAAGTGGGCGGAAAGCCGGAGGAGGAGAAGGAGGAAACGAAATGCTGAAGGTAGCAATGATCAGCAAGTGGCATGTACATGCCGAGGGATATGCACGTAGCTTCAACAAAGAAGCAGACGCGTGCGTGACGTGTGTATGGGACGAGAATCCCGAGCGTGGCCGGGAATGGGCGGCACAGCTGGAGGTTCCGTTTGTGGAAAACTATGACGACGTGCTTGCACGCACGGATGTCGATGCGGTGGCAATCTGTTCGCCGACCAACATGCATGCGGATCTCATGATTCGCGCGGCAAAGGCCGGCAAGCACATCTTTACCGAAAAGGTGATGTGCCTAACGACGGAGGAATGCCGGAAGGTAGCGAAGGCGATTGAGGAGAACGGCGTTGTGTTTACGATTTCGTTCCCGCATCGCTGCTTCCCGGAGAACCTGTTTATTAAGCAGGCGATTGACGAGGGGATGCTGGGCGACGTGACGCTGTTCCGTGTGCGCAACTGTCACAATGGCGCGCTGGCAAATTGGCTGCCGGATTATTGGTATGACCCGGAAACCACGGGCGGCGGCGCGATGATGGATCTGGGCGCGCATCCGATGTATCTTTCCCGTTGGTTCATGGGGAAGCCCGTAAGCATTCAGTCCCGCTTTACGACGCACACTGGCCGTACGGTGGATGATGATGCCGTGAGTATTATTGGCTTCGAAAGCGGCGCAATGGCAATCTCCGAGACCAGCCTCGTTTCTCCGTTTACTCCGCGTATCTGCGAGATCTACGGCACTCGCGGCGTAATTCTTTGCGAGGAAGGACGCGTGCGCGTGAAAACAAGCATGCTTCAGGCAGAGGGTAACGACGGTTGGATTGTACCTAAGCTGCCGAAGGAGCTGCCCTCGCCGCTCAGGCAGTTCATCGATTCCGTTTTGTATGGAAAGCCCGCGCTTTTCGGAACAAAGGAGGGCATTGAGCTGACGGAGCTGATGGAAAACGCCTATAAGGCTCAGAGCGAGGGAAGAACGGTCGCACTGTAACAAAGAACTGACGAAAAAACGACGCTGTTTCGGCATATCCGGGAACAGCGTCGTTTTTACATGGTTATGTGAACGGTGTGAGCGAAGGCGTCTTTATTCGGATTGTAGCATGTCAGGAAGAAATTCGCGCAGGCTTCGGCGTATCTTTCCGGAATAGCCGATGACCGTGCCGGCGGAGAGTAGCGAGTTTATGACGGCCTCCTCGGTTGCCTCTGCACAGGCGCGGAAGGCGAGCTCAAGCCATTCCTCGCGCAGAATGCGAACCGTCTGAATTGCGGGAGATTCGGAGACTACGCGGTTGGCCGTTGAGAAGCCGACGAACACGTCGCCGCTGCCATGTCCCCATATGGAGCCACAGCGAGCGAGGCCAACGCCTGCACGCTTAATAATGCGTCGAAGCTGGCGACTGGAGACCGGCAGATCGGTGGCAACGATGACGATGCAGCTGCCTTTGTCAGGCGCATCCTCGCGGATGCGTTGGTCGATTTCAAGGCCGATGGGGTGTCGGGCGATTTGAAGATCGGAAAGACTGCCGTGGTTCGTCTGCGCAAGCACGCCGAGCGTGAAGCGTTCACCTTCGACTTCAAAAACACGCGACGCTGAACCCACGCCGCCCTTTAGACCGTGACAGGTCGTTCCCTTGCCGCAGCCTACGTCGCCCTCGGCGAAATCTGTACACGCAGCACTGATGGCAGCGAACACGTGCTCGAGGGTTACGGCGCGCTCGCGAATGTCGTTGAGAGATGCGTCGTTGCATTCGCATACGACGGGGTTAAGGGATGTAACGGCGATGTCCTCAGCGGCGCAGCGGCGCAGAGTATATTCCACAAGCGCGTCGTGCACGATACCGACATTCAGCGTATTCGTCAGCGCGATCGGGGTTTCCAGTGTGCCCAGTTCATCAATTTGCACAAGCCCCAGCGTTTTCCCAAACCCGTTCAGAACAAAGGAAGCGGCGACAGATTTGTTTGTGAAGGGGTTTTCCGCACAGGGGAGTACGACGGTTACGCCGGTTTTGTGATGTGCATCGTCAATCGTATAATGACCGACCCTTACGCCGGGGACATCGGCGAGATTGTCAAGCGCCCCCGAGGGCAGACGGCCGACAGTAAGACCAATTTCGCGAGCTTTCATTTTATTTGCTCCATTCCTTCAGCCGCGCATACCACTTGCAGACCTCCTCCGCGCGGAAGGAAGGGAAGCCGGTCATGTAGTGGTTGGTATAGCGTTTGTCGCCGTAGGTCCATTCGATAAGAATCATGCGCTGTTGTCCGGCAAAGATGCGAATTTCTCCCAGCTCGATATTCTCATTGGCAGGCGACTCGCGCTCGCCCTCGAGCAGAACTTCGTTCGTATCCGCGTCAATCAGCCGGTATTGCACTGTACCGCCTTCGCGGCTGTCGTTTCCGAGGATGACGCGATGCGACCACGCTTCAAGCTCGTCCAGCATCACGCATACGGGCGTTTGAATGCGCGCAATCACGTCGAACGCCAACTTCTTCGTGTAATACCAATCGACGACGGCATCCGAAATCTGCGGCCAGCAGTCGATCATGTTCCACCAAATGATGCCAGTGCGCCGCCACTTGCGAATGCGCGTATTTTCAATGAAGAACTTGAAGGCCTCTGCTTGCGTAATCTGCGAGAGCAATGCAAATTCATTCAGTGTGTCGGGTACGGCGCCAAATAGGATGCGAACCTGATTGGCCATCAGTTCGTTGCGGTCGTAGTCGCGGCGGAAGCCCTCAAGCAGGTAGTCGCTGTTGTGCGCTGCCCACGCACCGTCCTTGCGCATTGGCCACAGCTCCTCTTCCGGAATGAATTTCTTCAGCGATTCCGGCGATGGGCAGCCATGGTAGCCGCATTCGGAGACGAAATGCGCGGGGTTCTGCTTGTAGAAGTCATCCTTGAAATATGCGCGCGGGCCCCAGTTATGCTGCTCCGGCACAAGATGCGGCGCGACGCTGCCGTCGATATACGGTGAAGACGGAAGGAACATGCGGTGCGGGTCATTTTCGCGAACGGCGCTCGGGAGTGCTTCGCGTGTAACGGCGTTATACCGATTCTCAAGGGGCGCGATTTCGCTATGCCACGTGTAGGCCGAATCCACTTCATTGTCGCCAGCCCAGAGGATGATGCTCGCGTGGTTGCGCAGGCGGCGGATAATAACGGACGCTTCCTCGTACATCAGCTGAAGGAAGTCCGGAGACTGTGGATACAGTGCGCAGGCCATGCAGAAATCGTGCCAGACCATAATACCGTTTTCGTCACACAGGTCAAATAGATGGTGATCCTCATATACATTGCCGCCCCACAGGCGCATGATATTGCAGCCGGCCTCCACAAAAAGCGCTACTGCGCGATCATAGCGCTCGGCGTCGCGGCTGTGAAATGCGTCCATCGGAACCCAGTTTGAACCTTTGGCAAGGATACGACAGCCATTTACCGTAATCAGGAACTCGCCTTCGTCGCCCGGTGCCATTTTGTGGTGAATGTTCACCGTGCGCAGGCCGATGCGTTCGCTTCGGGAGGAGAGGATCTCGCCATCCTTCAGAAGCTCCATACGTACGTCATATAGATTGGCCTTGCCGTAGCCGCGCGGCCACCACAGGCGAGGGTTTTGAATGGTAAAGCTGCCGTCACCGCTTACAAAGCGTACGGGGTTGTCAGCGACTATCTGACCGTCCATGTATACGCGCACACGCATGCCGGAAAAGCTCGTTTCCTCAGTGCGGAAACGGTATTTGAACTGCACGTTTGCACTGCGTTCATTGGCAGAGGAGGTAACATAATAGGTCTGCGTAAGCTCCGTCTTCGGGATGCTTTCCAGCGTAACGCCGCGCCACATGCCGGCCGACGGGAAGCGGGGCGTGATGTCCCAGCCAAAGGAATGCGGAGGCATGCGCAGACGGATGTATTCGTCGCTGCGCTCGCCGCCATAAGCGTGAACGGGGAAGTCCTGCTGTGCAGCATGGAGAAGCGCTGAATGGATTTCCACGCGAATGACGTTTTCGCTGCCGGGAAGCAGGGCGCTTCCGCAGGGGAAAACGTGCGGTATAAGAGCGTTTTCCGAATGCCCGATTTTTTCGTCGTTTACATATATGTCGGAAATGCAGTTCAAGCCTTCAAAGCAGAGGCGTGCCGGGCGGGCGGCAAAGGCCTCGGGTACGAACAAGGTCTTTTCAAACGTCCAGTCCCAGTATTCATAGGGCTTGTAAAGGTATTCGTTTTCGCCGTAATAAGGGTCGGGCTGAATCCCGGCGCGGAAGAGATCCAGCTCCACGTTGCCGGGTACCTGTGCCGTGAGGGAAAGCGTTTTACCCTCCGGTGATCGGCCTCGAAGCGTCCACGTGCCGTTCAGCGAAAGATTCATATATAGACCTCCTTGCAGTTGACGTATAGAATGCATTTGTATTATACACGAAGGAAATGAGTTTGCATAGCAGGAATTTCCGGCCAGCGCGGCGAAACAATAAAAATCATCATTGGGGAGGAAGAGCATGAGATACGCAACCGAGAACGATGAACGCGTTCGCAGACGGGTTTTGCCTGTACGCGTGGTGAAAACGTGGGGAGAGGTCGAAAACGCGCAGGCGCTGCTTGAGGATAAGCAGGGCGAAGCGTATTTTGGACACTACGATGGCTGTATACTTACGAGCCGCGAGGATGCTCATGCCGCCGTGCTGCTCGATTTCGGCGCGGAGTTTCACGGCACGCTGCGCATCACTACGGAATTGGTCAACAATGAGATTCATACGCTGAATGTGCGCGTTCGTTTCGGCGAGTCAGCCTCTGAGGCACTGGCGCCGCTGGGCTGGAAGGGTGCGTGCAACGATCATGCGGAGCGCGACCGTGTATACGCGCTGGGCTCGCTGAGCACGCGGGAAAGCAATGAATCCGGCTTCCGTTTTGCGTATATTGAGCTGGAGGATGTAGGCTGCTTGCAGCTGCATGCGGTGCAGGGCGTGCGGATTGAAAGGGACATTGCGCATCTGGGAGACTTTGAGTGCGATGACGCGCTTGTGAACCGCATTTTTGAAACTGCAGTGCGAACCGTGCATCTGTGCATGCAGAATTACCTGTGGGATGGAATTAAGCGCGACCGCCTTGTCTGGATGGGCGATATGCATACCGAGGTGCTGACGATTCTGAATCTTTTCGGAGGTCAGGATGTTGTCACGAAGTCTCTTGATTTCCTGAAGTCGCATACGCCGGCAAGCGCGTGGATGAACAACATGCCGAGCTATTCGCTATGGTGGGTGATCGTCAATCACGACTGGTATCTGTATACCGGCGATGAGACCTATCTGAAGAAGCAAAAGGAATACCTGATGGCGCTTGCAGAGAAGCTGTGCCGACTGGTGGACGAGGAAGGCTGCGAACAGATGCCCGGAAAGTTCCTCGATTGGCCGACTAGCCAAAATCCGATTGCCTCACATGAGGGCATGCAGGGCCTTCTTAAGCTGGCACTGGACGATGCGGCAAGCCTTTTGGCAGTGCTCGGCGAGAAGGAGCTGTCGGCAACCTGCACAGAGACGGCTCTCCGCATGCTGAAGCACCGTGCGGAGCCCTCCGGAAGCAAGGCTGCTGCGGCGATTCTTTCCATTTCCGGCGCGGCGGATGCGCATGCGATCAATTCGGAGCGACTGGCAAAGGATGGCGCGAGAGGCTATTCATGCTTCATGGGCGGATATATCATGGAAGCGCGAGCACTGGACGGAGATGTTCAGGGTGCGCTGGACGACATGCGCGCATTCTGGGGCGGCATGCTTCAGCTGGGTGCGACGACGTTCTGGGAGGATTTCTCGGTCGATTGGATGGAAAATGCCGCGCCGATTAACGAAATCGTACCCGAAGGAAAAAAGGACATTCATGGCGATTTCGGTGCGTACTGCTATAAGGGCTTCCGGCATAGTCTGTGTCATGGCTGGTCGAGCGGCCCGGCGACGTTCCTGCTCCGCTATGTGCTGGGTGTGAAGCCCCTGGAGCCGGGATTTGCGCGCGTGTGCGTTCATCCGCAGCTGGGTAACCTTCGCTATGCGAGGGGCAGTGTGCCCACGCCGAAGGGAATGCTTCGAGTTGAGGCGGAGCGGCAGCCGGACGGAAGCGTGAGCGTGAAGATCGACGCACCGGAGGGCATTGTGGTAGAACAGTAGCACGTAAATTTACAAAAAAATGCTTGTTCGATGCAAAGGACCTGCTTATAATAACAGGTCGAATGGATTTGCCTTATCCAGAGTGGTTGAGGGACGGGCCCGATGAAACCCGGCAACCGGTAGGATAGCCGGTGCCAATTCCCGCGGCGCTTGCGCCGGAAGATGAGGCGAGCACGAAAACAGAGGCATTTGTTTGCGGACTCGCTGTGTGAATGGCGAGTCCGTTTTACAATACGTGCGCCGTCTGAGCGCTGAAAGGAACGAAACTATGCGTAAACTGTTTTCCTCTGAATCCGTAACCGAAGGACATCCCGATAAAATCTGCGACCAGATTTCCGATGCTGTTCTCGATGCCATCATGGAAAAGGATCCGACGGCACATGTAGCCTGCGAATGCACCGTGACCACCGGCCAGATCATGGTGATGGGCGAGATCAGTACGAATTGCTTCGTGGATATTGCTGGTATTGCGCGCCGCAAGGTGCTTGACATCGGCTATGACCGCGCGAAATATGGCTTTGACGGTTCTTCCTGTGCGGTGTTGGTCTGCGTGGACGAGCAGAGCCCGGATATTGCCATGGGCGTAAACAATGCACTGGAGGGACGTGAGAGCAATGCCATGGAAACCGGCGCGGGCGATCAGGGCATGATGTTCGGCTATGCCTGCGACGATACGCCTGAGTACATGCCCATGCCAATCGCGCTGGCACATCGCATTACCCGCCGCATGGCGGAGGTGCGAAAGAGTGGTCTCGTGGATTACATGCGCCCCGATGGCAAGGCACAGGTGACCGTTGAATACGACGGCGACAGGCCGGTGCGCGTGGATACCGTGGTGCTTTCTACCCAGCACGCGCCCGATGTAACGCATGAGCAGATTGAGAAGGATATGATCGAGCTCGTGATTAAAAAAGTCATCCCTGCCGAGCTGATTGATGAAAAAACTCGCTTCTTCATTAACCCGACTGGTCGATTTGTCGTGGGCGGCCCGCAGGGCGACAGCGGCCTGACCGGACGTAAGCTCATCGTTGACACCTACGGTGGTATGGGCCGTCATGGTGGCGGCGCTTTCTCTGGCAAGGATCCTACGAAGGTTGACAGAAGTGCGGCGTATGCGGCGCGTCATGCGGCGAAGAATCTTGTGGCGGCTGGCCTTGCGAAGAAGTGCGAGATTCAGTTGGCGTATGCTATTGGCGTCGCACACCCAGTATCCATCATGGTTGATTCGTTTGGCACGGGCGTGAAGAGCGACGAGGAGCTGGCGGAGCTGGTTGAAAAGACCTTCGATTTCCGTCCGGCGGCTATTATCGAGCGCCTCGATCTGCGCCGTCCGATTTACCAGAAGGTTGCAACATATGGTCACTTTGGACGCGATGATCTCGACCTGACGTGGGAAAAGCTGGACTATGTGGACAAGCTGAAGAACGCCTGAGCTTGAAGGTACAAGCGCCCGTCGTCCGCTGCGGCAACGGGCGCTTGCGTATACAGAATTCACGGAACCGGGCATAAATGTGGAAAGGGGGATCGTAAATGAACAGATGGGTGTACGCCGCGCTGTGCGCGGTTGCGCTGATTGGAATTATCGGGCATCTTTTCTTTTCGCTGAAAATTCTGGGAGCCATTGGCTATGTGGCGCTGATTGCCGTAGCTGTTACAGGCGTGGTAGAGGGAATGAAGAAACGCTGAGAGCGAGGAAAAGCCCGTTGCTTTCGAAGGAAAGCAACGGGCTTTTGCATGGGCTTCAGAGGTGGGAAGCTCGATTACTGAACGTACTCCAGTGCCTTGCGGGCGAACTCATAATCGGAATCCACGGCCTTCACGTAACCGGTGTGGCTGTAGACGGAGAAGATTTCGTTGCCCTCTTTGGTGTTGATCACATTGATCAGAGCATTCTGGATTGCTTCGATGAACTGAGGATTGTTGATCTCGGGCTTCGCGGTGGTGATGGAAACGGTGTCATTGTAGATACCGCCGGTAACGCCGATGACGTTCACTTCGTCCCAGATTTCGCCGGTGCGGCCGAAACCGGTGATGTTGTTCGAGGCGGTCTCGGTTACGGGCAGCTTCCAGGCTTCTTCATAGTCGCGACGGCCATCCGCATAGCACACGATAATGTCAACGGATTCGGCAGCAGCCTGAGCAAAAGCTTCGCCGTAGCCGGACAGCGTGGCAACGGTGGTGAGATCGGTGATCTTCTTGCTGTAGTTGTCCATCAGCCAGATGGTGGGGTAGATGTAACCGGCAGAGGAGGAAGTCTTCAGAACCGCCCAGCTCGCCTTGTCAAGGTCTTCCCACGTGAGAGCTTCACCGTTGTTGACCTTCGCGGCAAGCTCTTTGCCGTACGGGGAGGGCGTAGCGTAGATCAGGGCGCGGTAGAAGCCAACCTGATTCTCCGGCACGGGCAGGGTCTTGTTGGCAACGCCGTTCCAGTCGGCGGGATTGGTGCTGTCGTTGGACAGACCGTCACGGGTTGCAGTCAGGATGACGGAGACTTCCTGATCCTTCGAATACACGGCGTAGGTGCCGCCGGGCAGCCAACCAATGTCGATGGCGCCGGCAGCCATGGCTTCACCGGTCGCTTCGTAGGAGGTGCCGACGGTGATGTCGATCTCGCCTACGTCATAGCCCTGCTCAAGGAGAGCAGCCTTCAGCAGCTCGGGCAGGTTCTTGGTGCCGGTGATGATGACGTCGGCATCCTTGGAGGGAACGAATTCGAGGGTAAGCTTGTCCATCTTTACCGGGGCGCTTTCGGCCATGGCAAAGCAGCTAAGGCTCATGAGAACGACCAAAAGCAGAGCAACGATCTTCTTCATTTCGGTTTTCCTCCCTTATGTTTTGTGCGTATAGCACTCCTGTAGGATACCACAAACTGGCGGTGCAAATAAGCATAATGCCGTTAATTCGAACGCAAAAAGCAAAAAATGTTCGCTTTTGTGGCGGAAAGAATGTGGAACGTAAAGATATTGTCAAATGTAAAAATACCTATGGACAAAATGAAGTCGAGGTGATATAATACTGTCCTGTCAGCGGGAATTCCGCTTTCGAACCGTGGTTTGCGCCTGTAGCTCAGCCGGATAGAGCAACGGCCTTCTAAGCCGTGGGTCGGGGGTTCGAATCCCTTCGGGCGCGTAGCGTATGGTGGATATAGCTCAGTTGGTTAGAGTGCCAGGTTGTGGCCCTGGAGGTCGTGGGTTCGAGACCCACTATTCACCCTTTTTTATTTTGATTGATTGCGCTGGGGTGTAGCCAAGCGGTTAAGGCACGGGGCTTTGACTCCCGCACTCGCTGGTTCGATCCCAGCCACCCCAGGACTTGATTCATTAGCTCAGTCGGTAGAGCACCTGACTTTTAATCAGGGTGTCCGGGGTTCGAATCCCCGATGAGTCAGATGCGAGACGGCAACAGATGGTTGTCGTCCGTTTTGTTTTTGGTTAGAGCGGCAAGGCCGGGACGATCCAGTCAAAGGATTGCTTTCCTCTTGAAGGTGTGGGCTGCGGAAAAATCCGTACACCGCGCTTGCCCCGAAAGCTGGGTGGCTTCAGGGTGATCCTGTCGTTTTGCTTGGGTGTGGGATTACAGATTCATGAAAAGAAAAGCGGCTTCCTACCGATTACGAGAAATTCGGAGGAGGCCGCTTTGTTGGTTTGGCGGAATCAGTCGAGCAGACTTGAGGGGAGCTCGCCGGTGAGAGTAATCAGGGAAACGCGAGGCGGGTTCAGCAGGCGGAAGCCGAGAAGCGTAGAGTCGTTGGTGCCGAGCCCGGGTGTTACGTATACGATGGAGCTTCCAATGGTACGCTGGCCCTCGACATAGTTTTGATCCGGGAACCAACCATAGCGCGGAAGCGTGCGTGAATTGATGTACAGCGCGCCAAAGGGGGGAATCTTCCATTCGCCGCCGCAGTAATGACCGCCGAGCACCAGATCAGGCGAGAGAAAATAGCTCTTCATATCCTGCGATGACAGGGCTTTTTGGGAGTCCAGAAGCTGGGAATCGGTCGGGATCTCGTGAGAGAGCATGATGATCAGATCCTGAGACGAAACGGAGGAAATCAGCGCGGCCGACTTGCTCATGACGTTCATCCGGTAGTTGGTGAAGGGCAGAGAAACGAGGCTTTCCTCAATGCCGATCAGCATGCTGTCCGTTTCCTGCTCAACCGCTTCCTTGAGGTTGTCGAGCGTATCGGTAACGTTCAAGTTCAGAAGCGTATCCGGCAGTAGCCATAGGGTTGAGGAACCCTTCGTGATGCGCTGCGGGCAATCTACGTAGGTGGCGCCGCGCTCAATTGCGCCCAGAACCCAGTCGCTGAGCACCATCTGATTGAGCGTCATCGTGCCGAGCGAATTGTCGCGCGCCTCCGTACGCAGTGGCGCAGGGTCGCTGTCTCCGGAAATGAAGTAGATAGGCTTGCGCGTGCCGAGCGCCTCAATCAGATCGTACAGCGGCTGAGGGTCTCCGCTTTTGCCTACCATGTCGCCGGTAAGAACGACGGCGTTATATGACAAATTATCGATTACGCGCATCAACGTGGACTGCTCCTCGCCGAAGTTCTTTCCGGCAAGGTCGGAGATATGCAGAATGCGATAGCCTTCGAAATCGTCCGGCAGACCGGTAATGATGATCGATTCGTTGGCAACCTTTACCGAATGCCCGTTAAAGGCCAGCAGAATTACGATCAGCACAACCAGAAGAAGCGCCATGAAGCCGATGAAGGTGAGCCTGTGCCGCCCTAAATGGAATTCACGGTCGGGGCCGCGGTCGTCGGTGCGCGTGGTATAACGATTGACGGCGAGAACGACATATTTGATGGCTGCAAATACGGATTGAAAGAAGGAGCGTTTTTTTACGGCCTTCTTTTTTTTCTTCCCGGGATTTCGGCGTTTTGCGTTTTCGGGCATGTGGACAAGTCCTTTCCCTGTAATCGTAGAATTCTATTATAAATCGAATTGGCGAAATCGGCAAGATGTGCTATAATAAAATCACATTGCGAATGTTAGGCGGTAAGTAAAATGGCAAAGAGCAAAACGATGTACATATGCGGTGAATGCGGCTACACAACCCCGAAGTGGCTGGGCAAATGTCCGGACTGTGGAAAATGGAATACCTTTGCCGAGGAGCTTCAGCAGCCGGAGGTTGAAGAAAAGAAGCTGAAGCGTGCGCCGGGCCGCGGCGGCATGGCGCTGCCGATTGGTGAGATTCCCGACGAAGCGGCTGCACGCATGTCCAGCGGCATTGGTGAATTGGATCGCGTGCTTGGCGGCGGCGTGGTGGAGGGCAGTATGGTGCTTGTAGGCGGTGACCCGGGCATCGGCAAGAGTACGCTGCTTACGCAGCTGTCGGCGAATCTTTCTGCCCGGGGCGATCGCGTGCTCTATGTGTCAGGCGAGGAATCGATGCGGCAGATCAAGCTGCGCGCCACGCGTCTGGGCGCGGACGGCAGCGGCTTTTATGTGCTGGCGGAAAACGACGTATCCATCATTGAGGAACGCATGCTGGCCATCCGTCCCCGCGCCATGGTGATCGACTCGATTCAGACGATGTACCGAACGGATATTTCCTCTGCGCCCGGAAGCGTGTCCCAGGTGCGCGAATGTGCGGCGCACATCATGAGGCTTGCGAAGATGAACGATTGCGCGGTGTTCCTTGTTGGGCACGTGACAAAGGAGGGCGCAATTGCCGGGCCGCGCGTGCTGGAGCATATGGTGGATGCCGTGCTGTATTTTGAAGGAGACCGTTCGAGCCAGTATCGGCTGCTGCGCGCAGTGAAGAATCGCTTTGGCTCCGTAAATGAACTGGGCATGTTTGAAATGACGGGCGAGGGCATGCGTGAGGTGACGAATGCGTCCGAGACGCTTCTGTCCGAGCGTGCGCACGATGCGAGCGGCTGCGTCGTAATGTGCGCGATGGAGGGCACGCGCCCGCTGCTGACGGATGTGCAGGCGCTGGTGACGCCTACGGTGTTTGGAAATCCCCGGCGCATGTCCAGCGGTATTGAGGTCGGCAGACTGTTTCTTCTGCTTGCGGTGCTGGAGAAGCGCGCGGCGCTTACCTTATATAATCAGGATGTATACATTAATATCGCGGGGGGCATGACGCTTACGGAGCCGGCCGCCGATCTGGCCGTTTGCGCTGCCGTGGCTTCGTCGTCCCGAAACATGATGCTTGGTTCGGACTGGGCAGTTATGGGCGAGGTTGGTCTGGCGGGCGAGCTGCGCGCTGTGCCGCATGCGGAGCGGCGACTCTCTGAATGCATGCGTCTGGGCTTTGAAAACGTTATTCTTCCGAAATCGAACCTGCGAGGTATCCGCGTGCCGGAGGGTATGAACGCCATTGGCGCGGAAACGCTGTTTGATGCGCTGAAGCTGCTGGGAATCTATAACAACCCCGGCCGGACACGTTCATAATTCTGAGAGCGCTGGGCACACTTACCTCCGTCGGATTTTGCCGAAGGAGGTTTTTTATGAAAAAGATTTGGACGATTTTTGCGGTTTGCGCGCTGGTGCTTGCGTGTATGACCGGCTGCATGCAGTCGGCGACGAAGGAAGAAGCAGGGGAAGAAACGAAAACGCCGCAGCTTCCGGAAAAGCTGAAGCTGGACGATAACGGCGTACCGATTCTGAACGTATACGATTTAAACGACGAACGTACGATGCAGATGGACATCGAAAGCTATTTGGAGGGCGTACTCGCGGGCGAGATGCGCTCCGACTGGCCGGAGGAGGCGCTGAAGGCGCAGGCGATTCTGGCGCGCACGTTCGTAGTCAAATTTGTGGAAACCAAGGAGTCTGCGTATAAGGACGCAGACATTTCCACCGACGTAACCGAGGCGCAGGCCTACGCGCCCAAGCTGGTGGATGATCGAATTCGGGCGGCGGTGGCTGCCACGCGTGGCGAGATCGTGAGCTATGACGGTGAAATTGCTAATACGTGGTTTCATGCGCATTCGGGCGGCAGAACAGAGCTGCCCACGGTGAGCTTGGACTATAAGGAGAACCCGGCGTATTCCGAGAGCGTTGACGGTATGGAATCCGACGAGGCGCCGGAAAGCGTGAAGGAATGGAAAGCGACCTTCACTCGCGATGAGATTCGCGAAGCGATGAAGGAAGCAGGTGTACCGGTTGAGACCGTACAAATGGTAGCAGTGGGCGATACCGGCGAATCCGGCCGCGCGCAGACGCTGGAAATCGGTGGAAAGACGGTCAGCGCCGCGACGTTTCGTATCCGTCTGGGCGCTGACAAGCTGAAATCCACCTTGATTACCGATATTACGCAGGACGGCGATGAGATCACGTTCGTGGGCAAGGGCTACGGCCATGGCGTGGGCATGTCCCAGTGGGGCGCGTATGCGATGGCGAAGGATGGCAAGAACGCTAAGCAGATCATTGACCACTACTATAAAGGCGTATCAATTGAAAAGCTGTGGTCGTAGGCGTTAGATGATTCGCTGAAGAATTTTCTGGTAAATCAGAACCATCGAGGGCTCCGATACGAAGTCCGCAAGCTGGTTTAAGGGAAGCCACTGAACGGCGCGGTTTTCATCTGCCTTGTTCTGAATTGCGTCATGCTCGTCTCCGATGAAGGCGTAGGTCATGTTCATGTGCAGATGACAGGGAACAAAGCGTTCGCGCTTGATGTGAGAGGGCACGGTGAGAATTTCCAGTGAAATGGCGCCGGTTTGAATGGGCGAAAGGTGCTCGATTCGGGTTTCCTCCTGCGCCTCGCGCTGCGCGACGGCGAGCAGGTCGCTTTCGCCGTCGGCATGGCCGCCCGTCCACGCCCATGTGCCGTAGATGTTATGATAGGCCATGAGCACATGTGTGCGCGCGGGATTTAAAACCATTGCAGAGGCAGACATGTGCAGAAGCGCGCTTTCTCGCGTGAGGATTTTCGAGGGCATGCGCGTTGCTTCCTTTAGCATCAGTGCCCGATCGGTTTTCTCCTGCTCGCAGAGCGGGTGGAAGGCTGCGAGATCGTCAAGGTAATGCATGATTTGGCTCCTTTCGTGAAGGCCGCCCCGGTATTGGGACGGCCCGAGTTTTTTACGGGGTTAGCGGTTCGGCCAGACGCGGGGCTGCGGCCCACAGGGACGGGGCTCGCACGGCGGTCGACGGCGGCGCACACAGTACAGTGCGTTGCCGTCGCAGTCCGTGCCTACGAAGCGAACGATAAATTCCTCGCCGAAGGGTGGAGTATCGTTTGGCCTGCAGCATGGCGCGGGCTCCGGGGTTGCCCACCATGGAGGCGGATACAGGGGCTTGCATGGATTCATAAAACGCATCTCCTTCCGGGCCTTCCGAGCAAAGGTACACGTCAGGAGCGTTAGGAAGACCCGAAGCATCCTATGCGAGAAGAAGCGTTTCCGACAATACCGTTTCATTATATAGGCTGCGCCAAGGACTGTCAATCGATTTTATGCGCCGGGAGCAGATTTGAAAAGCTTGACAAGCTGAGCCGTAGAAAATATAATAATTACTGTGCTTTTTGCTTTCGGTCTTAAAATGCGTCATTTGAAAAGGACAGTCTTCGAAAGATGCTTGGCGCAGAAGGCCGAACAACGATGAATAGCAGAGGCCGAATGATCGAGGGCTTTTGACGGCTTTGGGACGGGGATGCAGGGGCTGCCCCGCCTGAAAACGTATCAGTGACGGAGGTGTCCTGCCGTCCAGAATGGTGAGGCTCGCCTTCATGGATGCGTCCGGAACGAGCCTGTAAGGGCTTACGGCGCAATGATAAAAGTCAGTGATGGCTGCCTGGCAGACACGGATTTTTAGGAGGACGAGACGGCGTGTCCGTCCTCTGGCGCAGGTTGCGTACACATCCTGAACACTGAGGCATAAGACGGAAAATTCAATACAGGAGGAAACCATGGACATCTTTACCAAGTGCAGAGAATTCACTCGTCCCGACGAGATTAAGAAAACCGGAAATTATCCCTATTTCCATGCGCTCGAATCCCGGCAGGATAAGGTAGTCCTGATGGAAGGCAAGCGCCGGATTATGTTGGGAAGCAACAATTATCTGGGGCTGACGACGCATCCCGAGGTGATAGAGGCCGGTATCAAGGCATTTGAACAGTACGGCTCCGGCTGCTCCGGCTCTCGCTTTCTGAACGGAACGCTGCAAATGCATCTGGAGCTTGAAAGGGAGCTCGCCGAGTTCCTGCGCAAGGACGGCATCGTTACGTTTTCAACCGGCTTCCAGACGAATCTGGGCATTATTTCCGCAATCGTAGGCCATGGCGACTACGTGATCTGCGATGCGGAGAACCATGCGTCGATTTACGATGGTTGCCGCCTGAGCTATGGCCGCATGCTGACCTATCCGCATGCTGACATGGAGGCGCTGGAAAAGCAGCTTGCAAAGCTTCCGGACAGTGCAGGGCGTTTGATCGTGACAGACGGTGTGTTCTCAATGGGCGGCGACATTGCCAACCTGCCGGAAATCTGTCGGCTGGCGAAGAAGTACGGCGCGCGCGTGATGGTTGACGATGCGCACGCGCTGGGTGTTATCGGCGAGGGTGGACGCGGTACTGCCAGCTATTTCGGACTGGAGGATCAGGTAGATATTTACATGGGCACGTTCTCCAAATCGCTGGCGTCGCTGGGTGGCTATATGGCGGCTTCGAAGGAGGTCGTGAACTACGTCATGCATACCTCGCGGCCATATATCTTCTGCGCATCGATTCCGCCGGCCAACTGTGCGGTTGCTTTGACGGCGCTGAGGATCATCAGGCGCGATCCTTCCATCGTGACGCGCCTGTCTGATCTGGCGGCGTACGCGCGCAAGGGCTTCCATGAGCGCGGCATCCCGATCATTGACGCGGATACGCCGATCATTCCAATTTATACCTATTCGGAGGAAAACACGCTCCAGAAGGCGCGCGAGCTGTTCGAAGCGGGCGTATACGTGAATCCCGTGCTGCCGCCTGCCACGCAGCCCGGCAACTGTCTGCTTCGCACCAGCTATATGGCTACGCTGACGACTGAGCTGATCGACGAGGCGCTGGACATTTTTGAAAGGGTACTGAAGAAGTAAAATGGGCAAGGTTGCGATTGTTACCGGCGCGGGCAGCGGAATCGGGCTGGCTGCGTCGAGAGCGCTCGTGCAGGACGGCTGGATGGTCTACGATTTCAGCCGGACCGATCGCGCCGCGCAGAACGTTCGGCATATTGGCTGCGACATTTCGGAGGAAGCGCAGGTGCGCGCGGCCGTTGCGCGTGTGATGGAGGAGCAGGGGCGAATCGATCTTCTGCTGAACAACGCCGGCTTCGGCATTTCCGGCGCGGTGGAGTTTACGCGCGCGGAGGAAGCGGATAGACTGGTTCAGGTGAATCTGTTTGGCGCAGATAATGTAACTCGCGCGGTGCTGGGAACGATGCGCACACAGCGCAGTGGACGAATTCTGTTTACAGGTTCCATTGCCGGGATTCTGCCGATTCCGTTTCAGGCGTGGTACTCGGTCAGCAAGGCGGCAGTGAACGCATACGCGCTAGCGCTTCGAAACGAGGTTGCTCCATATGGTATTTCCGTGTGCGCAATCATGCCGGGCGATATTCATACAGGCTTTACCGCGGCGCGAGAGAAATCGGTCGAAGGAGATGAGGTATACGGCGGGCGAATCGAAAAGGCGGTTTCCACTATGGAGAAGGACGAGCGGAACGGCATGTCGCCGGACGTTGTGGGCGAATACCTCGCAAAAATCGCTCGGAAGAGGCGTGTAAAGCCGCTCTACGCCATCGGCGCGCAGTATAAGCTGTTTGCAGTACTTGCAAAGCTGTTGCCTGTGCGGCTGACAAACTGGATTGTAGGACGACTGTACGGGTAAAATTCGGAAAATTGAGCCATTTCTTTGCAAAAATTCGTCTGAGGTATGGACTTGAGCGCATGATTGTGTTATACTGTTTGTGATTATACAGCTTAACCGGGAAGGCGGTGTACCATGAGCGATCAAATGGGAGAAACCAGAAATTTTGCGTTTCCCACCGATACCCCTGACTCTGCAAGGGAAGTTATTCAGTATGTGTATGAGGCGTTGAAGGCAAAGGGACATGATCCCATTATGCAGCTGGTTGGGTACATCATCTCCGGCGATCCGACGTATATCACCAGCTATAACAACGCCCGTTCTTTGATTCGCCGCGTGGAAAGAGACGAAATTCTTGAGGAGTTCGTCCGGTTTTACGTGGAGGAACACGAGAAGAAGCTCAGGTAACCGGGCGCAGGAGCGTTGATGGAAACGGCTCGGCAGCTCGTATGCCGGGCTTTTCTTCGGGAGGCGACATGGTCAAGCGAATCTTGGCTCTGGACGTGGGCGAAAGGCGTATCGGCGTTGCAGTGAGCGATCTTCTGGGTATTACCGCGCAGGGTGTGGAGACCATCTTTACCGAGGGCGTTGAGCGCGATCTGAAGCGCGTCGCCGAGCTCGCGTGGCAATATGAAACGGATCAGCTTTTACTGGGGCTTCCCATGCGCATGAGCGGCGAGGAGGGTCTGCAGGCCGGGCGCGTTCGCTTGTTTGCGGACAGGCTGACGGATATGGGCTTTCAGGTGCGCTTTCAGGATGAACGGCTGACGTCTGTCAGTGCCGAGCGCGTGCTGATCGATGCGGGCGTAAGCCGAAAGGGCAGAAAACAGGTTATCGATAAGATGGCAGCCGTGTGCATTCTTCAGGCGTTTCTGGATGCGGGCGGCTGGCACGAAATGGATCAATCGAACCGGAAAACCGGCGAAAGAGAGGTATTTAGGCTGATGGACGGGTACATGGAAGAGGACAACATTGTTGAGCTGATTGACGACGAGGGCAATGAGCTTAGCTTTCAGCACCTGATGACGCTGGAATGGAATGGAAAGAGCTACGTGATCCTTGCTCCTGCCGAGGAAATGGAGGACATTGGAGAGGACGAGGCCGTTGTGCTACGCATCGATCAGGATGACGAGGGCAATGACGTCTACGCATCCATTGAGGATGATGACGAGATGGAAAGCGTGTTTAAGCGCTACCTCGAAATCGCCGAGGCGGATGAGGATGATGAGGAAGCCGAGTACGCTGAAGCAGAAGACGACGAGGAAGACTAGTAAGGGAAACTTAATTTGCGTTTTGAACGCGAATGTGATATGCTTACGTTTGTTCAAAGGCTGTGAAAGGGAAAAGTATTCGGCAGCACCGTTCACAAGAGAAGCTGCGCCATCGGCTGGAAGCGCGGCGGACGGAAAGCCGGTGAAGTTCGCCCGTGAGCCTTCGCGCTGAACGGTTCAGTAGGTGCGAACGGAGTCATTCCCGTTAAAAGAATGTGAGGCCGGTTCATTGTGACCGGTGAATCGGGTGGTACCGCGAGCCTTGCTTCGCCCCTGCTTCGGCAGGGGGTTTTTTATGTTTGAGACCAGATGGAGAGGGAGAAGAACCATGCGGGAAAAGATTAACGAGATTCTGGAAAGAACACTGGAAGAGCTGAGAAGCGCAAACGATTCTCAGTCGCTGGATGCTGTGCGCGTGCGAGTCCTCGGCAAGAAGGGTGAATTGACGGGAATTTTGCGCGGCATGGGTCAGGTGGCTGCGGATATGCGCCCGAAAATCGGTCAGTGGGTGAATGAGGCTCGCGAAAGGCTGGAAGAGGCCATTGGCGAAGCACAGAGAAAAATTGCCGAGCGAGAGCTTGAAAAGCGTCTGGAGGATGAAAAGGTTGACGTGACGATGCCCGTGGAGGGGCGCTCGGCGGGCAGCCTGCATCCGATGTCGATTGTACTGGAGCAACTGCTGGATATTTTTACCGGCATGGGCTTCGAGGCTGTTGAGGGCCCGGAGGTGGAGCTGGATCACTACAACTTCGAGTTGATGAACATTCCCAAGAACCATCCAGCGCGCGATGCGCAGGATACCTTCTATATCGATGACAACGTGGTGCTGCGCACGCATACCTCGCCAGTTCAGGCGCGCATTATGACCACGCGCAAGCCGCCCATCCGCATCGTCAGCTTTGGACGCGTGTATCGTGCCGACGAGGCGGATGCGACGCACAGCCCGGTATTTCATCAGTTGGAGGGGCTTGTGATCGACGAGAACATCTCCATGGGCGACCTGAAGGGCACGCTGGATACCTTCGCGCGTCGGCTGTACGGCGAGGGTGTGACGACCCGTTTCCGCCCGAGCTTTTTCCCATTCACGGAGCCATCTGCTGAGGTTGATCTGACGTGTGCCGCCTGCCGCGGAAAGGGCTGCCGCATCTGCAAGGATACCGGCTGGATTGAGGTTCTGGGCAGCGGCATGGTAAATCCCAAGGTGCTTGAAATGTGCGGTATTGACAGCAAAAAGTATTCCGGATTTGCGTTCGGCATGGGTGTGGAGAGACTTTCCAACCTGAAGTACAATGTACCGGATATGCGCTATCTGTATGAGAACGACGTTCGTTTCCTCAAGCAGTTCAGGGGTTAAAGGAGGGCATAAACGATGAAGGCACCGATGAAATGGCTGAATGAATACACGAAAATCGACATGCCCGCCGAGGAATACGCGCGCCGCATGATTATGACCGGTACCGCCGTCGAGGGCTGGGAAAACACCGCGAAGTTCACGAACGTTGTGGTCGGCCGTGTGGAAACCTGTGAAATGCATCCCGACAGTGACCACCTTCATATCTGCACCGTGAATGTCGGCGGGGATGAGCCGCTGCAGATTGTCTGTGGTGCGCCGAACGTATGCGTAGGCGCGCTGGTGTGCTGCGCGCTGGAGGGCGCAGAGCTGCCCGGCGGCGTGAAGATTAAGCATGGCAAGATTCGCGGCGTGGAATCCTTTGGCATGCTGTTCTCCGGCCCGGAGCTGGACGTGCCGGATACGCTGTATCCGCACTGCGGAAACGAGGGCATTATCCTGCTTCAGGAGGATTATCCGCTGGGTATGCCCGTTTCCGAGGTATTCGGCCTGGGCGATGACGTGATTGAATACGAGATTCTTGCAAACCGTCCCGACTGCCTAAGCGTATGGGGCGTTGCACGTGAAAGCGCGACCGTGCTGGGCGAGCATTTCGTAATGCCTGAAATTTCCTTCCCGGAAAACGGCAAGGGCGTGTTCTCCGATTACGCGAAGGTGCGAGTGGAGGACGAGGCGAATTGCCCGCGCTACTGCGCCAGAATCATCACGAATGTGAAAATCGGCCCGTCTCCCAAGTGGATGCGTGAATACCTGTACGGCGCGGGTGTGCGATCGATCAACAATATTGTGGACATTACCAATTTCGTAATGCTGGAAACCGGCCATCCGATGCACGCATTTGACCTGAGCAAGGTGCGCGACCAGACGATCGTCGTACGCCGCGCGCATGAGAACGAGACGCTCACGACATTGGACGGCAAGACGCATATGCTTACGCCGGAAATGCTGGTCATTGCCGATAACGAACGCGCGACGGGCCTTGCGGGCATCATGGGCGGCGAGGAGAGCGAAATCGTAAGTGATACCGCGTCGGTGCTTTTCGAGTGCGCAACGTTTGAACGCGGCAACAACCGCGTGACGGCCAGAACGCTAGGCATCCGCACGGAATCCTCCGGTCGCTTTGAGAAGGGGGTGTGCGCGGAAACGTGCATGGAAGCACTGGATCGCGCTTGCATGCTGGTTACGATGCTTGGCTGCGGCGACGTTGTACCCGTGGCGTATGACAATTATCCGCACCCTGCCGGAAAGAAGATTGTGAAGGCCGACGCGAACCGCATTCGCCGCCGCATTGGCGTGGATGTGAGCAACGAAAAGATGGAGGACATTCTGCTCAGCCTGAACATCGACACCGTGATGGACGGCGACCAGCTGACGTGCGAGATCCCGCCGTATCGCGTGGACATCGACGGTGAAGCCGACCTGAGTGAGGAAGTGCTGCGCATGTACGGCTACGAGCACATTCCCTCCACGCTGATGAACGGCGTAACCATGCCCGGCCACCGCAACGAAAAGCAGGCATTTGCTACCGGCGTGAAGCGCGCGCTTGTAGGTATGGGCTTTTATGAGGCGCAGACATTTTCGTTCATTTCGCCCAGGTGGGTGGAAAAGCTGGGCTTGGATGCGGGAGATAGAAGGCTTGATCCCGTTGTAATTCGCAATCCGCTGGGCGAGGATACGAGCGTAATGCGTACGACGCTGGCACCATCTATGCTAAACGCGCTGGCGCTCAACATGAACCGCGGCAACGCCGAAGCAAGACTGATGGAGCTGGCACCGGTGTTTATCAAGGCGGAGGGCGCAGGCGAGCTGCCCGGCGAGCATCCGTCGCTGGTGATCGGCATGTACGGCGAGGACGTTGATTTCTTCGCTCTCAAGCGCGTCGTGATGTGCCTGTGTCAGCGCTATGGCCTTGTGCCAGACGTGGAAGCGGGTGGAGACGGCTACTATCATCCTGGCCGCAAGGCGACGCTTACTCTGCGCGGCGGTAGCGTGAAGCTGGGGCAGATGGGAGAGATTCACCCGAAAACCGCTGAGAAGTTTGAAATCGCCGGTCGCGCGTATGTTGCGGAGATCGACGTAGCGGCGCTCAGAACCTGCGCACTGCCGATTCCGGCGGTGAAGCCGCTGCCAAAGTTCCCGGCCGTCAGCCGCGATATTGCGCTGGTGGTAAACGAGGAGGTTGGCGCGGGCACACTGCTCGCCTGCATCGAAAAGGCTGCCGGCAAGCTGTGCGAGGACGTGAAGCTGTTTGACGTCTACCGCGGCGAGCGCCTTGGAAAGGGCAAAAAGTCGTTGGCATTCTCCGTATCCTTCCGCTCGCCGGATCACACGCTCACCGAGGCGGAAATTACGGCCGCAATGGACAAGATTCTCAAGAATGCCCAGAAGAACTACGGCGCGGAAATTCGCGCGTAAACCGGCACTGAAAAGAAGGCATTCGCAGTGTTCTGCGGATGCCTTCCCGATAAAGATCACGAAAATGGGACGCGCTCACAGAAGGCTGCGAGTGCGTCCCATTTTCGTGATTGCTTTAGAAAAAGATTACTTCAGATCACGGGGATCAATGTTGTCCATATCGTCAAACTCTTGATTCTCGCCGCACATACCCCAGATGAAGGCGTAGTTGCTGGTGGCGACGCCGCAGTGGATCGACCAGGAGGGGGAGATTACCGCCTGCTCGTTGTGCATGACGATGTGGCGGGTCTCCTGCGGCTGACCCATCATGTGGAAGACGATGTTGTCATTCAGGTTGAAATAGAAGTATACCTCCATGCGGCGCTCGTGGGTGTGGCAGGGCATGGAATTCCAGTTGCTGCCGGGCTCCAGCTCGGTGAGCCCCATGCACAGCTGGCAGGTTTTGAGAACCGAGGGATGGATGTACTGATTGATTACGCGTTTGTTGCACTGCTCGACGGTGCCAAGCGGGCGCTTCGCAGCCTGCGCGATGTTGATTTTCACAGTGGGGTAGGTAGTGTGCGCAGGGCAGGAGTTGATATAAAACTTCGCAGGATTTGCCTTATCGCAGCTTTCAAACTTCAGCTCCTTTGCACCCATGCCGACGTACAAGCCGTCGCGGGGCAGAAGGTCGTACACCTCACCGTCCACGAGCACACGGCCTGCGCCGCCCACATTGATTACGCCCAGCTCGCGCCGTTCAAGGAAGTACTCGCTGGCAAGGGCCTTACCGCCGGTCAACTCCACCTGCTTTTCAACCGGCATGATGCCGCCGGCGATAATGCGGTCAAAATGGCTATAGGTAAGCAGAGCCTCGTCGGCCTCGAATACCTTTTCGATCAGATAGTCCTGGCGAAGGCGTTCGGTAGTATAGTGCTTTGCATCGTCGGGATGGCTGGGATAACGGATTTCAAGCTTCATTTGATTGTCCTCCTAAATATTATCGCTGAACACGGCCGCTGCCGCTGCCCTTCATGAGGGCTTCTACTTCTTTTACATTTACACGGTTATAATCGCCGGGAATGCTGTGCTTGAGGCACGAGGCCGCCACGGCGAATTCCAATGCGGACTGATCGTCCGAATAGGTGTTCAGGCCGTAGATCAGGCCGCCGGAGAAGCTGTCGCCGCCGCCGACGCGATCGACGATGTGAGTAATCTGATATTTGCGGGAGAGCAGGAATTCCTTACCGTTGTACAGGCAAGCGCTCCAGTCGTTATGGCTGGCGGATTTGCTCTCGCGCAGCGTGATGGCGACGCGGCTCACGTTCGGATACGCCTTCATAACGGCCTTGGCGATGCTCTCATACACGACCGTATCGATTTTGCCTTCCTCGACGCTGGCAGCGCTCTCGGCAGAGATGCCCAGCGCCTTCTGTACGTCCTCTTCATTGGCGATGACTACATCTACATACCTGACGAGCTCCGGCATAACCTCGTTAGCGGTTTTGCCGTATTTCCAGAGGTTTTTGCGGTAGTTGAGGTCACAGCTCACGGTGAGGCCGAGCGCTTTCGCAGCCTTTACGCTCTCAATGGCCAGTAGACGAGCACCGTCGGAGATGGCGGGTGTGATGCCGGTAATGTGGAACCACGTAGCGCCTGCGAAGACCTTTTTCCAGTCGATGTCGCCGGGTTTAGCTTCGGCAATGGCGCTGCCGGCACGGTCGTAAATGACCTTGCTGGGACGCTGCACTGCGCCGCTTTCCACAAAATAGATGCCCATGCGGCCGGAGGTGAAAACGATGTCGCGCGTGTCGACGCCAAAGCTACGAAGCTCTCGCGTGCAGGCATGACCGACGTCGTTATCAGGCAGAATGGTTACGTAGGAAGCGTCCATGCCATAGTTCGCGCAGCTTACTGCGACGTTGGCTTCGCCGCCGCCGAAGGTGGCCTCAAGGGAAGAGGACTGGAAAAGGCGTTCAAAACCGGGGCTCTTCAGGCGCAGCATGATTTCACCGAAGGTAACGATTCTTGCACTCATGACGATATCCTTCCTTCCGAGATCATTGGGAAACGTTCTCTTTTATTGTATCACTTCCCGCGAAGTCGCGCAAGTATAGAATTTTTGTGTTCGCATAGAGTGAGGGGAGGAGGCGGTGCGTTTGAAACGGACTTTTCTTTTGATGGCGGTGATGCTATGTTTGTTGACTCTGTCTGCGAATGCAGAAGAGCCGCGGATTGGTGCGCGCGCCGCCGTACTGCTGGAAGCGGAAACCGGGCGCATGCTGTTTGAAAAGAACGCCGACGAGCGGCTGGCGATAGCCTCTACAACGAAGATTATGACCGCGCTTCTGGCAATTGAGAATTGCTCGATGGATGAAATCGTTACAGCGGGAAAGAACGCAAGCGGCGTGCCCGGCACGTCCATTTATTTGAGCGAGGGTGAGCAGCTTACCATGGAGGAAATGCTCTATGGCCTGATGCTGCGAAGCGGGAACGATGCGGCCGTGGCGATAGCCGAGCACGTGGACGGAAGTGTGGAGGCCTTTGCCGAGCGGATGAATGCGCGCGCCGAGGCGCTGGGTGCAAACGCATATTTCACCACACCGAACGGGCTGGATTCCGGTGGAAACGGCGCCTCAGCGAGAGGCATTACGCAGATTGCCCGGGAGGCGCTGCGGCTTGAGGAATTTGTGACGATTGTTTCTACGAAGAAGCGGACGATCCCATGGATGGATCACGAATATATGCGTGTTCTAACAAATAAAAACAAGCTTTTAAGTACCTATGACGGCGCATTTGGCGTTAAAACCGGGTTCACCCAAAAGGCTGGACGTTGTCTTGTGTTCGCGGCGGAGCGGGATGGTATGCGCGTTGTAGGCGCGGTGCTGAACTGCCCAGGCTGGTTTGAGGAGGCGGCGGATATTATGGATTACGGCTTTGAGACGTATTCCATGATGGAACTTCTGCCGGAGAAAGCAGTTCTTACGGAAGGGAAGGATCGATTTGCGCTGCTTTCGGCGTTGCGCGTGCCGCTACGGGAGGGAGAGCGCGCGGAGGTTGAGATCGAGGCAGGTGAGCAGGAAAGCCGCGTCTGGGCGATGGTAAATGGGGAACGGATTGCTTCTGCACGGCTATCGCGCGAGCAGAAGCCGGAGAGACTGAGCTTTGCAGAGGGATTCCGAAGGCTGTGGCTGAGATGGAGCGCGTTTAACAAATAAATTACAAGTGAGGGACTTGACAGCAAATGGACGCCTGAATATAATGGTCAAAGAAGGTCAAAGACAATCAACCTTCCTGAACGGGGGCGAAAAACGATGGATGCATCGAAATTTACGAGGAAATCATTGGAGGCGTTGCAGCTTGGGCAGCAGATTGCACTTCGATATTCCAATATGCAAATTGAGCAGCCGCACCTTTTGAGTGCGCTGCTTTCGCAGGACGGTGGACTGACGCCGGAGCTTCTAAAGAAGATAGAGGTAGACACCTCTTCGTTGAAGGAGGCGTGTGATGAGCTTGTTTCCCGGTTACCGCGCGTGAGCGGCCCGGGGCACGAGGCGGATAAGGTATACATCTCACAGGACGTCAATCAGGCGCTACTGGCCGCAGAGGATGAGGCCGCGCACATGAAGGACGAATACGTCTCAGTGGAGCACCTGTTGATCGGCCTGATTGAGCGCGCGAACCCACAGATGAAGCGGCTGTTTGAACAGTTTGACATCGAAAAGGATAAGGTAATGGCGGCACTTCAGACCGTGCGCGGCAATGTGCGCGTGACGACGGACTCGCCGGAGGCTACCTATGAGGCTCTGAAGAAGTACGGTCAGGATCTCACCGAGCTTGCCCGCAAACAGAAGCTCGATCCAGTCATTGGACGCGACAATGAGATACGAAACGTGATTCGCATCCTTTCGAGAAAGTCGAAGAACAATCCCGTCTTGATCGGCGAGCCGGGCGTAGGAAAGACGGCCATTGCCGAGGGACTGGCGCAGCGAATTGTGCAGGGCGATGTGCCGTCCTCCTTGAAGGACAGGCAGCTGTTCTCGCTCGACATGGGTGCTTTGATCGCCGGGGCAAAGTACAAGGGTGAATTTGAGGAAAGGCTGAAGGCAGTTCTCAGCGAAATCAAGGAATCCAACGGCCGCATCATTTTGTTTATCGACGAGCTGCACACCATCGTGGGCGCGGGGCGCAGCGAGGGCAGCATGGACGCTGGCAACCTGCTCAAGCCTATGCTGGCGAGAGGTGAGCTGCACTGCGTCGGCGCGACTACGCTGGACGAGTATCGCAAGTACATCGAAAAGGATGCCGCGCTCGAGCGCCGCTTCCAGCCGGTTATGGTAAACGAACCGACGGTGGAGGATACCATTTCCATCCTGCGCGGTCTTGAGGAACGCTACGAGGTATTCCACGGCGTCAAGATCACCGATCAGGCGTTGGTGGCAGCGGCGGTATTGAGTGACCGGTATATTTCTGACCGCTTCCTGCCCGACAAGGCCATCGATCTTGTGGACGAGGCATGTGCCATGATCCGCACCGAAATGGATTCCATGCCGCAGGAGCTGGATGATGTTCGCCGTGAGATCATGCGGCTGGAAATCGAGGAGGTTGCGCTGTCTCACGAGCAGGAGGAGAAGGCGTCGGTAGAACAGCTGAACAAGGTCAGGAAGGAGCTGGCCGAGAAACGCGATCAGTTCAATGAGATGAAGGCACGCTGGGAAAATGAGAAAAATGCCATTGGACGCGTGCGCACGCTGCGCGAGCAGATTGAGAAGGTAAATGCCGACATTCAGCTGGCAGAGCGCGAGTATGACCTGAACCGGGCGGCAGAGCTGAAATACGGCAAGCTGCCGCAACTGACAAAGGATCTGAAGGAAGCCGAGGAAACCGCGGAGAAGGACAAGTCTGCGCGCTCGCTTCTGCGCGACCGCGTAAATGAAGACGAAATTGCCCGCATTGTTGCGCGTTGGACGGGAATTCCCGTGGCGCGCCTGATGGAGAGCGAGCGCGAGAAGCTTTTGAAACTTGACGAGGAGCTGCACAAGAGGGTTGTCGGTCAGGACGACGCCGTGAAACGCGTGTCCGAAGCCATCCTGCGCTCCCGCGCGGGTATTCAGGATCCTGATCGACCGGTCGGCTCGTTCCTGTTCCTTGGCCCGACCGGCGTAGGTAAGACTGAGCTTGCGAAGGCGCTGGCTCAGGCGCTGTTTGACGATGAGAAAGCCATGGTGCGAATCGATATGAGCGAGTACATGGAGAAATTCTCCGTGTCTCGTCTGATCGGAGCTCCTCCGGGATACGTTGGCTATGAGGAGGGCGGTCAGCTGACCGAGGCTGTGCGCCGCAAGCCGTATTCGGTGGTTCTGTTTGATGAGATCGAAAAGGCGCATCCAGACGTGTTTAACGTGCTTTTGCAGCTACTGGATGACGGTCGACTGACCGATTCGCAGGGACGAACGGTGGATTTTCGTAACGCGATCATCATCCTCACCTCAAACATCGGTAGCGATGTGATTCTGGAAGGCATCGGCCCTGACGGCGAAATCACGGAGGAAGCGAGGACGGAGGTCGACGGCATGCTGCACGGTGCATTCCGTCCGGAGTTCCTGAACCGACTGGATGAGATTATCTACTTTAAGGGGCTGATGCGCGACCAGATTGGCGCAATCATTGACCTGATGATGAACGACGTTAATCGCCGTCTGGCAGATAAGCACATCCGTGTAACGCTGTCCGAGGACGCGAAGGACAAGGTCATTGAGGATGCTTACTCCCCGCAGTACGGTGCCAGACCGCTGCGCCGCTATATTCAGCGCAACGTAGAGACGCTGCTGGCCAAGGCTATTTTGCGGCTGGAGGTTCAGGATGAGAGCAACGTCGTGATCAACGTGAGAAACGACGAGCTTGTCGCTGACGCCGCGCCTGTCCAGACCGTGCCCACAGAAGCTTGATTCCGCTTTGCCTGCCTTGTTTTTTTAGCAAGACGGGCAATTTTTCTGGCAAAAGTATGCCTGTGAGCAGTCTTTTGACGATGAATTTGGTTGATGTTGCGTTAAACAAGCGAATTTAACGCTCGTGAAACGGAAACGTTCACAACTTCACTTGACAAAACAATCTGCTTTCTGTATAGTGATGATGGTTGTATTTTATATGCGTTATTTGTGGATAAGGACGAATGAGGTGAGTGTATGGCAAGACAGCCTCAAAGAGGAGCGGCATCGCGTCGCTTCGGTATACCGTATATCAGTGCCGAGGTATCCGAGATTATTGCTCAGATCGAAAAGGATACGGCGGATTCGCAGCTGGTACAAAGTTTGCAGTTCAGCCCTACCGCATTGACCCATATCAAGAGGCTTGTGGCTGCGGGCGGTACGATTCTTGTGGATACGCAGTTGATTAGTGCGGATATCGATTATTCGACGCTGGAGGGTACGAACACCAGCGTGAGATGCTTTATCGACGATCCTGAGGTGCTTCAGCTGGCGGAGATCCGCCATACCACGCGCGCGGAAATTGCAGTCGATATCGGCCTTGCGATTCCCGGCCCCAAGCTTCTGGTGATTGGTTCTGCACCGGCGGCGCTGAACCGCGTGCTGATTCGCCGTCAGCATGAGCCGCTCAGCGAGGTCTGCGTGCTGGCTGCACCCAGCGGTTTTGCAAATGTGGTACAGTTGAAGGAGAAGCTTCGCGACAGTGATATGGCCTATATCGTCGTGCGCGGCAAGAAGGGCGGAACCGTCGTAACAACTGCGATTCTGAACGCCATTCTTCGCGCGATTCGGCCAGCGGAATCGATCTGAAGCCTGCGTGATTAAAGAAAGCAACCTTTGTTGAGAGAACCCGCGCCAGAAACAAAATTCTGCGGCGGGCTCTTATTTTGTGCGCCGGATGAGAAAAGAGAGGCGTATGCCGTTTGCCCCTATCCATACAAATGTTATTTAATAAACATTTTGCCAATATAAGCGATGCGCGCATCCAAAGGAATTAAAGGAATTTGTACCGTCCCTCCGCACTACAAAAGGAGTTCCATGATGATTTCGTCCTCGTCGCGGTCGCTTTCCACGAAGCCAAAGCGCTCATAAAGCCTTTGGACCGAGTCATTCCCTTCAATATAACAAAGAATCATCCTGCTGTATTTTCCGTCCCTTTTCAGAGCATCCAGTACGGCTCTGGTTACAGACCTGCCGTAGCCATTGCCCTAATATCGCTCATCAATGAAGAGCTCGCTGAGATTGTAGCATTCCGATTCCGGCAGAGCATAGTACAAGCCCATGCCGACCGGGGTCTTATCATTGTGGATGATGAAAGCTCTGCTTCGCTGCTCCCGGTACGCGTAGGCTCTTGCAAGATGACAGCAGAGCTGGCGACATAAGATGCCTGTGTGATTCGGCTACGGAAAGCTTTAATCGCCGGTTACCGGGGTTAACGTCAATTAAGTGAATCACGAACTAGCATAGCGTGGAGGCTCCTTTCAAGAGCATTGCCCCACTCGGCTGAAAACAGCCTTTGCCAGTTGTGTATCGGAATGATACGAAGGCGAGAGGCATTTGACGGATTCCGAGAGGTGGAAATGCGAAACACGGTTGTCTGAGATTGCAAAATGTGGTATGATATGCATGCAACGGATAGCCGTTTTAAGGAGGAACCCATATGAAGTCTATACAGGAGGCGTTCCGATCACCTGACGCCGAGTTTTCACCGTTTCCATTTTGGTTTTTAAATGGCGACCTGAACGATGGGGAGCTTGAAAGACAGCTGAACGAATTTCTTTTGAGGGATATCCACGCGGTGGTATTGCATCCGCGCATTGGCGTTCCCGATTCCCTGCGTTACCTTTCGAATGCATTTATGGATCGCATTGAGACCATTGTTTCCTTTGCAGCGACGCATGACATGCGCGTGCTTTTGTATGACGAGGGCATGTATCCCTCAGGATCGGCGCATGGCATGGTGGTGCAGGAGAACCCTGCCTATGCCGCGCGCGGCTTGTGTCTGCGCACGCCGGACGATGCGCTGGAGGCGGGCGACTGCGTGTTGGTCCGAGTTGCACTTGTGAAGTGCGGGGACGGCTTTGCTCCCGGCAGTGTGCGCGTGTTGGCGGAGGGAGGGGTGCCTTTAGACGGTGAAACGGAGTATTGGTTAGTCGCCGGGTTTACACGCGGCACAATCCGTGGCATTCATGAAAACGAGGACGATGGGCAGGCATGCGCGCCTGCGGCGGCCGATCTTTTGAATGCAGAGGCCATGCAGGCATTCATTCGTCTGACCCATCAGCGCTATTACGATCGTCTGAAGCCGTATTTTGGTGAAACGATTATCGGCTTTTTTACCGACGAGCCAAGTCCCACCGGACGCGCCGGTCGAAGGGGAATGTGCCCCTGGACGGAGGGCTTTGAAAAGGAATTGGCGGAAAAGGGCTTTCCGGTTACCGATCTGCCTGCGCTGTTCCTGTCCTGCGGCGGTGCGGAAAGGAAAATTCGCGCGAGGTTCGGTCGTCTCGTGGATGAGCGCATGACGCGAACCTATTATAAGCCCATCTCCGACTGGTGCGCTCTGCACGGCATCGCGCTGTGCGGACATCCGCATGGGCCGCAGAATATCAAGCTGCTGGAAAGCTTTGGCATCCCGGGACAGGATATCGTGTGGCGCTGGGTGGCTCCAGAAAACGATCTGGCGCTGGGCAGCGCGGAGAGCGCACAGGCGAAGTGTGCGTCGGATGCGGCGCGGTATATCGGTGCGCGGCGCAACCTGAACGAATGCTTTGGCTGCTGCGGCCCGAATGGGGAAATGTGGGCCTTTAATGTGGATGACATGCGCTGGTATCTGAACTGGTTGTTTGCTCGGGGCTGCAATCTTATTATACCGCATGCGTTCTATTATGAGCTTGCGCAGCCGGTGCAGATGGATCGTCCGCCGGATGCGGGTCCAAACAACATCTGGTGGCCGCACTACGGGAAGATTGCCTCGTTTATTGCCCGTGCCTGTGCGCTTAATACCGATGGCGTGAATCAGGCGCGCATAGCCGTGCTGGGCACGGGAGATAGTCTGCCTGTAGAGAAGGTACGTGCGCTGTATGAGCGCCAGATAGAGTTTAACTATCTGACGGATGAGCAGCTTCTGAAACTGGGTAGGATGGAAAATGGCGTGTTGGCGGTGGCGAGGCAGCGATATGAGGCCGTTTTGCTGGACGACGCACTGGAATACGACGAGGAGGCTCTTGCGGCGCTCCGCGCATATGCGAAGCAGGGGCTGAAGATTGTCCGCTCTGCGCGGGCACTAAGCGACGAGTGGCGCACAGTTTGCATGCGCGGAGGTGCATCTGGCATCCGAGTGTCGCACGTGAAGCGGGGGAATGAGGAATTCGTACTTTTTGCCAACGAGCTGGGCGAGGACTATTCCGGCATGACGACGCTGCCCTTCGGCGGAACGGTGGCTGTGCTCAATCCGTGGACGGGCGAAGCGTGGAGGGAGACGGCCGAAAACGGACAACTGAAGATTCGTTTGGGAAGAAGACAACTGCTTTATGTGTGCCGCTGCGCGGGTGCAGAGGAGCTGCCGGCTAAGGCTGCGGAGCGCAGAATCCGGGAATCGAAGCCGCTGGATGATCGTTGGAGGCTGACGCTTCCGGATGGAAGCGTTGTTCCCGGCGTAGTCGATTGGCAGGATGTGGAAGAGCTGCGCGTGTTTTCTGGCAAGCTGACCGTACATTGCACGGTGACGCTTCGGAGAATACCGGCACAGGCAGAGCTTTGTCTGGGCGACGTTCGTGAAATGGCTGAGGTGCGCGTAAACGGGCGGGATGCGGGCGTGTTGCTCGCGCCGCCATACCGTGTGGACGTGACGCGCTTTCTGAGAATGGGCGAAAACCGAATTGAGGCAGATATAACCAATTCGCTGGTTTCTCACTTTGAACACAAGCCGTGGCCAAGCGGCTTAATGGGCGGAACGAAGCTGATTATCCGAGAGGGCTGAAGCAACGGGGAGGAGACGAGCATGCAGGAAAAAGAGGAACGTCTTCAGGCGTTTGCAGAGGAGCATGCGCTGGGGTGCATCGGCGGGGTCTATGCGGGAAAATATGAGGACATGCATATTACGATGCAAATTGAATACGAAGGAACGCTGCGCGTCATGGTCTATCTGAGCTTGCCAAGCGGCGGGAAACGGAAGGCATTGGAGGAGGCATTGGCGGAAAAGCTGGCGCATTATCAGGCGGAGCTTACGGAAACCGACTTTGCCAATGCACTGGCGTTTCGCTTTCTCGGCGAGGATGCAATCGACGATATGCGGCGCTTTCTCGCGGCGGTCGATTTACTACTTCGTCCCTACGGCAGGGAAATGGGCGTGCTATGTGCGCGCTGCCGCCGGGAATTCGAGGAGGGAGAAACGTATACGCTTTCGCTGATCGACGGTGAGTATGTGCCCGTGTGTGCAGAATGCATGGAAACCGGCCGGGTGAAGCGCGGAGAAAACCGTTCAACGATCCGGCAGAAGCGCGCGAGAAGGGGCGCGCTGGGCGGCCTGCTGGGTCTGTTGGCTGCGGCGGCTGTGTGGGCAGCACTGGAGCTTATGGGTATTTCGTCCTACTTCCTGCCGGCCGTGCTCATCCCGTTGCTGGTGAACCTTATCTACGAGAAAATGGGAGGTTTGCGCGACCGATATCAGGCTTGGATGGTGAGCCTATGCTCGGCGGGTGGAATTATACTGGGCGGGCTGATTTACACGGCTGTAAGCGTGGTGTATTCTGTGCAGGCAGAGGGGCAGGCGGCCGCAATACCGCTGTACGGAGAAGCTCTTCGAACGGTGCTCCTTTCGCCGGCAATGTACGTGCAGCTGTTGCCGAGCGCAGCTATTGCGGCGGTTGCGGCAATCCTGTTCCATAAAAATCGCTATCGTTAATGTGGGATTGAGGGATTTAGAGCGTGGAACTCCCATAGAACGCACGCTAAATCCCTCATAAAACAACATAAATGAGAAAAATAACACATAAACCAACGATTATGGGTGGATATTTCGGGCAACTTGTGATACAATGAGCGCACAATAGCCGAGAGGAGATGGGCACTTGCTGGCCGCTGAACGACGCAAACGCATTCGCATGCAGCTGCTGGACGAAAAGCGAGTACATGTGGGCGAGCTGAGTGCTGCCTATTCCGTGTCGGAAGAAACCATTCGCCGCGACCTTGAGCGTCTGGAGACGGAGGGGCTGGCTTCGCGTACCTATGGCGGCGCTGTTTTACGTGAGGATGGCCGCGAGGACACACCCTACGACATTCGCAAGCGCGCGGACGTCGCTTCGAAAACCGTAATTGCGCATTTGGTTGCGTCCTTGATTTCCGACGGGGAGTATATCATCCTCGACGAAAGCTCTACCTCCTATTACATTGCGCGCGAGCTGAAAAGCAAAAAGAATTTGACTGTGATCACCAACTCGATGGAGATCATTCGGGAGATTGCCGCCGTGCAGGGCTGGAATGTGCTTTGCACGGGCGGCGCGCTCCGCACGAGCGCACCTTCCTTTGCCGGTTTTCAGGCGGAGAGTATGGTGCGCTCGTATCACGTGGACAAGGCGATTCTTTCCTGCGGCAGTCTCGACTTACGCGCCGGTTTTACCGACCGGCACGAGGATACGGCGCTGGTCAAGCGTGCGATGATGTCCGCAGCACGGCAGGTGATTCTTGCGGCGGATCATGGCAAGTTTGACCGGATTGCGTTTGCGCGAATCGGGGAAATCGGTCAGCTGAGTACGATTGTGACCGATCGCGACCCGGGCGAAAGATGGAGAGACGTTCTCGGCAATCTGGGTGTTGAGCTCTTATTTGAACATCGGGAGGACTGAACATGAATTTATCACCGCTGATTTACTTTTCTCGCCTGTACGGCGCAGACCCGGATCTGGTAACCTGCGGCGGCGGCAACACCTCCATGAAGGAAGACGGCGTAATGTACGTGAAGGGAAGCGGCACCGCGCTGAAGGACGCCGTGACGGAAACGTTCGTGGGCATGGATCTCAAAAAGCTGCTCACGATGCTGGATGACGAGTATCCTGCTGAGGATGCAGCGCGTGAAGCGAAGTTTCTGCGCGATGTGACGGCGGCTAAGCTGCCCAGCGAGGAGGCCAAGCGTCCCAGCGTGGAAGCGCTTCTGCATGCGCTGTTCCCGCAGAAGTTTGTCCTGCATCTGCATCCGTCGCTTATTAACGGACTCACCTGCTCTGTGCGCGGCGCGGAGGACTGTGCCCGCCTGTTCGGCGACAGTGTCGTGTGGGTACCTGCGTGCAAGCCCGGCTACGTGCTGGCGCGGAAGATGAAGGACGTTTTTGACGCTTCCAAGAAAACAATCAAGACGGTACTGTTAGAGAACCACGGCGTGTTCTTTGCTGCCGATACCGTTCAGGGGCTGGACACGCAGTTGAACGGCATGATCAATGCGCTGAAGACGCAGGTGAAGGAATACCCGTCGGTGGAATCAAATGCAGAGGATCCGGGCTTTGGCGAAAAGCTGTCGAAGCTTTCTGGCAAGGAATTCGTGCGATTTAACGCAAGCCCGTCGGCACTGAAATTCGCGTCAAGTGCGGATGCAGCCGCGCCGATCATGAAGCCTTTTACGCCTGATCAGATTGTGTACTGCGGCCCACGCGTTCAGTTCGTCGCCTGTCAGGCCTGTCTGAATGAAATTACGGCGAATGTGGTAATCGTGAAGGGCGTTGGCATCTACGCGCTGGGCGATACCGAGAAGAATGCCAATAACTGCATGACACTGGTCAAGGACGCCATGAAGGTGGCAACCTATGCCGAAGCGTTCGGCGGCGCGCAGCCCATGGCGCAGGAGCTGGTCGACTTTATCGTCGGCTGGGAAGTGGAAAGCTATAGAAAGAGCGTGAAATAAAGGGTTGAGGTGAGAAGCATGACTCTGGAAGAGGCAAAACTGTACGCAAAGGAAAATATTCATAACCGTCCTGCAACTACCGGACGGTTGGCCGGTAAAATCGCCATCGTGACCGGCGCTGCACAGGGCTTCGGCTACGGTATTGCGAAGGAAATGCTGAAGGAAGGCGCTTCCATCGTGGTCGCCGACCTGAACGAGCCGCTGGCCATGCAGGTGGCAGAGGAATTCGGCGAGCATGCTATGGGCGTGAAGGTGGACGTTTCCAGCGCGGAATCCGTGGAAGCGATGATCGTCAAAACCGTTGAGCATTTTGGCGGACTGGACATTTTCCTCTCCAACGCCGGTATCGCTATCGCCGGCAGTCTGGACGAAATGACGCCCCAGAAGTTTGAACTGGTCACGAAGATTAACTACAACGGTTACTTCCTGTGCGCCAAGTACGCCAGCGCCATCATGAAGGCGCAGCATGAAGCAGACGAGAGCCTGTTCTTTGACATCATTCAGATCAACTCCAAGTCTGGCCTTGAGGGCAGCAAGAACAATTTCGCCTATGCGGGTGGAAAATTCGGCGGCATCGGCCTCACGCAGTCCTTCGCGATGGAGCTTGCGCCGTACAACATCAAAGTCAACTCCATCTGCCCGGGCAACTACTACGATGGTCCGCTGTGGAGCGACCCGGAAAAGGGCCTGTTTGTACAGTATCTGCACGCAGGCAAGGTACCGGGAGCGAAGACAGTGGAGGACGTGCGCGCGTACTATCTTTCTAAGTCGCTGATTAAGCGCGGCTGCCTGCCGTCCGATGTGGCGTTGGCGCTGACATATCTGGTGGAGCAGAAGTACGAAACCGGTCAGGCGCTGCCCGTAACCGGCGGTCAGGTTATGCTGAGCTGAGGAGACGACCATGACGAAGAAAGAGATTCTGGCGCTTCTGAATGCGCCTACGTCCGAGGAACGCCTTGCAAATCTTCGGCGGTTGCTGGCGCAGGAGGAGGAGGAGCATCCCGTTGTGCGCCCCGAGTTCGCCAATAATCATATTCACACCACGTATTCCTTCTCACCCTATTCGCCGACTGCGGCGGTATACTTTGCTCGTGCCGAGGGTTTGAACACATGTGGCATTATGGATCACGATTCCATTGCGGGCGCGCGCGAATTCCGCGAGGCGGGAAAGATTGCTGCTATGGGCACGACGTGCGGCTTTGAAGCGCGCGTATCGATGGCCGGTACGCCGTTTGAAGGTCGGCGCATGAATCACCCGGATCAGACGGGCGTAGCGTATATGACGTTCCACTCTGTGCCGTGCGAGAGTTTCGACCGTGCGCAGGAAAAGCTCAGCGAGCTGCTGCGCCGCCGAAACGAGCGCAACTGCCGGATGGTTGCCCGCATCAACGAAATCATGGCGCCATATGGCATCGAGCTGGATTTTGACCGCGATGTGCTTCCGATTTCCAGTTACAAGGACGGCGGATCCGTCACCGAGCGGCATCTGTTGTATGCGCTGAGCCTGAAGATCATCGAGAAGGTTGGACGCGGGAGCGTACTTTCGTTCCTTGAGAACGAACTGGACATTCACCCGTCCCAGAAGGTCAGAGGTTGGCTGACGGACGTGGACAGCGAGCATTTTGCCTACGATCTGCTGGGCGTAATGAAAAGCGAGCTGAACGCACGCGTGTACATTCCGGCGGACGATGAGATGATGACGCTGGCGGAGGCTGTGGATTTCGCGGACGAAATCGGCTGCACGCTGTGCTATGCGTATCTTGGCGACATTGGCGACAGTGTGACTGGAGACAAAAAGGCGGCCAAGTTTGAAGACGATTATCTGGAGGAGCTTCTTGAATACCTGCGTAAGGCCGGCGTGAAGGGCGTGACATACATGCCCAGCCGCAATACAGAGGCGCAGTTGGATCGCCTGATGGCACTGTGCGATTGTCTGGGCTTCACGCAGATATCGGGCGAGGACATTAATTCATCCAGACAGAGCTTTATCTGCAAGGAGCTGGCCAATCCTAAGTTCCGCCATCTCGTTGATGCTGCATGGAAGCTCGTAAAACAAGAGATCAGGGAGGAAAAGAGAATGAAAACCAAAGCTGTGCGTTTGTATGGCAAAAGAGACCTGAGGCTTGAAACCTTCGAGCTTCCGGCAATCAAGGATGACGAGATTCTCGCGAAGGTGATCTGCGATTCCATCTGCATGTCCACCTACAAGACGGCCGAGCAGGGCGCGGAGCATAAGCGCGTGCCGAAGGATGTGGCAGAGCACCCCGTGATGGTGGGACACGAGCTGTGCGGCGAGATTATCGAGGTTGGCAGCAAGTGGCAGGGCGAGTTCAAGGCCGGTGAGCTTTTTGCCATTCAGCCGAACATCAATTACAAGGGCACCATGTGGTCGCCCGGCTATTCCTTCCAGACCATCGGCGGCGATGCGACGTATATCGTGATTCCGAGCCAGTTTATGGAGTGCGGCTGTCTTCTGCCGTATCATGGGGAGGGATACTTCGGAGCCTCTTTGTCCGAGCCGCTGAGCTGTGTGGCCGGTACGTTCAAGGCGATGTATCACACCACCAACGGCGTGTACGAGCATAGGATGGGCATTAAGGAGCACGGTAAGATGGCGATTCTCGCGGGCGTCGGTCCGATGGGTCTGGCTTCCATCGATTACATTCTGCACACGGATCGCCGTCCCTCCTTCCTCGTCGTTACCGACATCGATCAGGCGCGTCTGGATCGTGCGGCGAGCATCTTCACTGTGGAAGAAGCCAAGCGCATGGGCGTGGAGCTTCACTATGTGAATACTGGCGCGGTTGAGAATCCCGCCGAGACGCTGATGCAGCTTTCCGGCGGCACGGGCTATGACGACGTAATCGTGTTTGCGCCCGTTCCTGCGGTTGTCGAGCAGGGCGACGCCATCCTGGGCCGCGACGGCTGCCTGAACTTCTTTGCAGGTCCCGCTCGCAAGGATTTCTACGCCAAGCTGAATTTCTATAACGTGCATTATATGTCCGCACACATCTGCGGAACCTCCGGCGGCAACAACGACGACATGGCAGAGTGCCTGAAGATGATGGACGAGGGCAAGCTCACGCCTGCCGCACTGGTTACCCACATCGGCGGCATTGATGCGGTAATCGATACTACGCTCAACCTTCCCAAAATCCCCGGCGGCAAGAAGCTGATTTATACCCATATCAATCTGCCGCTGACCGCTATTGCCGATTTTGAGGAAAAAGGAAAGACTGACCCGCTGTTTAAGAAGCTGCATGAGCTTACAGCAAAGACCAACGGCCTCTGGAACAAGGAAGCCGAGGATTATCTTCTGAATACTTTGGCCAGGGAGGATTGCGAATAATGGCAAAAGCGGTTATTATGCCGAAAGCCGGCATCACGGTGGAATCCTGCATCATCGGGAAGTGGCTCAAGAGTGTGGGCGACCCGGTGAAGGTTGGAGACATTCTGTTTACCTACGAAACGGACAAGGCTTCCTTTGAGTGCGAAAGCACCGAGGAGGGCGAGCTGCTTGCCGTCTTCTTTAGCGATGGCGACGAGGTGCCCTGCTTTACCAACGTGTGTGCCGTCGGCACAAAGGGCGAGGACTACAGCGCGCTGAAGCCCGGCGGAGCTACTGAGGCTGCGCCTACTGAAAAGGCAGAGGAAGCGCCGAAGGCTACAGAAGAGAAGAAGACCTCTGCGCCTGAAGCCACGAAATCTGCAGATGGCAGCATGAAGGTATCTCCGCGCGCCCGCACACTGGCGGAGAAGGCCGGTGTTGATCCCAGGTACGCCGAAGCGACTGGCCCCGACGGACGCATCATTGAACGCGATATTCGTAAGCTCATGGAAACCGGCGTGCCCGCTGTTGAGGCGGTCACCGAGCCTGCAGCGAAGGCCGAAGCGCCCGTTGCGGCTGCAAAGCCTGAGAGTGAGTACGAAGATGTTAAGCTGCCCGGAATTCGCAAGGTAATTGCCAAGTCTATGATGTCCTCGTTGCACGGTATGGCGCAGCTGACCAATCATCATTCCTTCGACGCAACCTCCATCCAGAGCTTCCGCAAGGAATGCAAAGCGGCAGGCGGCGACGTTGGCGGCATTACGCTGGGAGACATGGTGCTCTATGCCGTATCCCGTACGCTCGTCAACTGGAAGGATCTGAACGCCAACATGATTGGCGACGACACGATCCGCTACTTCAAGCACGTCAATCTGGGCGTTGCCGTGGATACGCCTCGCGGACTGATGGTGCCTACCATCTTTAATGCCGATACCAAGAGCCTTCTTGAGATCAGCAAGGAGGTTAAGCAGCTGGCGGAGGCTGCGCGCTCCGGTGCGATCAGCCCGGATCTGCTTACCGGCGGATCCTTCACCGTGTCCAACCTCGGTTCCACCGGCGTTGAAATGTTTACGCCCGTCATCAATCCGCCGCAGACGGCGATTTTGGGCGTATGCGGCATCACGCAGCGCGTCCGCGAGGAAAACGGCCAGATTAAGCTCTATCCTGCCATGGGTCTGAGCCTAACCTACGACCATCGCGCTGTGGACGGCTCGCCCGCGTCCAAGTTCGTCAGCGAGCTGTGCAAGAACCTCGAAAAGTTCACTCTGCTTCTCGCGAAATAAGCCATCGGAGGAAACGAAGCTATGGATATGTTTGATCTCATCGTTATCGGCGGCGGCCCGGGTGGCTACCTCGCGGCGGAGCGCGCTGCGCAGGGCGGCCTGAAGGTATGCCTGTTTGAGAAGCGCGCGCTAGGCGGCGTGTGCCTGAATGAAGGATGCATCCCCACCAAGACGCTGCTTAATTCCGCGAAGCTGTATCGCCACGCAACTGAGAGCAAGAGCTTTGGCGTTACTGCCGAAAACGTTACTTTCGATCATGCGCAGGTGATCAAGCGCAAGGCCAAGGTTGTTCGTACGCTCGTTGCGGGCGTAGGCATGACCATGACTGCGAACAAGGTAAACGTCGTTAAGGCAGCCGCTACGCTCTGCGGCCGGGAGGACAACAAGTTCAAGGTAGAGGCCGATGGCAATACCTATCTTGCCGATCGTCTGATTCTTGCCTGCGGCAGCGAGGCGGTCGTTCCGCCGATTCCCGGCGTGAAGGAGGGCGTGGAGAGCGGATTTGTGGCTACAAACCGCGAAATCCTCGAAATGACCGAGTTGCCCAAGGAGTTGGCCGTCATCGGCGGCGGTGTAATCGGTCTTGAAATGGCGTGTTATTTCGCGTCCGTTGGCGTGAAGGTTACCGTCATTGAAATGATGAACAAGATTGCGGGCCCGACTGACAGCGACATCTGCAAGGTGCTGATGGACGAATACGCCAAGCGGGGCATGGTATTCAAGCTCTCTGCGAAGGTGCTTTCCGTGAAACCCGGATTCGTCGTATACGAGGATGCAGAGGGCCAGCACGAACTGCCCTGCGATAAGGTACTGCTCTCTGCTGGTCGCCGCGCCGCCACGAAGAATGTGGGGCTGGAAACGATCGGCGTGGAAATGAACCGCGGCGCGATTGTGACTGACGACAAGATGGAAACGAATGTGCCCAATGTGTATGCCGTGGGCGATTGCAACGGCAAGGTCATGCTTGCGCATACCGCATATCGCGAGGCCGAGGTTGCCGTAAACAACATCCTTGGCAAAAAGGATCGCGTAAATTACAACTCGATTCCGTCCGTCATCTACACCGATCCTGAGGTTGCCTCCGTGGGCGACACGAAGGAGGCGGCACAGAAGAAGGGTATGAAGGTGAAGGAAGTCACTGTGCCCATGACCTATGCCGGCCGTTATGTAGCTGAGGTTGATCATGGCAAGGGATTCTGCAAGATCGTGCTGGACGAGGACAAAAATCGCGTTGTTGGCGTGCATCTGGTTGGATCCTATGCCAGTGAAATGATTCTGTCTGCTGCCATGATGGTGGACAGCGAGCTGCCGCCGGAGCGCATCAAAAAGTTTGTGTTCCCGCATCCCACTGTCTGCGAGGTTATCCGAGAAGCAATTTTCAAGCTGTAAACGAATCACAGGAGGAATGATACTATGCCTAAGTCTTTACACTACGGCCCAGAAGAAATCCGTGCAAAGTCCACAATTCACTTTGAGGACATTCCCGTAAACGCCTACAACAAGACCGTTCAGGAAGAGCGAGCCAACTTCAAGGATGAGGATCTGGTTCGTATCTACCGCGACATTACCATTCTGCGTGAATTCGAGAGCATGCTTACGTCCATCAAGACCCAGAGCGTGTACAATGGCGTGGAAACCACCTATCCCGGCCCGGCACACCTCTCCGTCGGCCAGGAGGCTGCGTGCGTTGGTCAGGCGTATCTTATGACGCCCAATGATTATCAGTTTGGCTCTCACAGAAGCCACTCCGAAATCCTTGCAAAGTCCCTCTCTTCCATTCAGAAGCTGAGCGACGACGAGCTGATGAAGATCATGGAAAGCTTCCTTGGCGGCAGCACCCTGCGCGCCGTTGAGAAGATGGGCAAGTGCGACAGCGTGAAGGAGCTGGCTATCCGCTTCATCCTGTACGGCGCGCTGTCTGAAATCTTCGCTCGCAAGACCGGCTTCCATATGGGTATGGGCGGCTCAATGCATGCATTCTTCCTGCCCTTCGGCGTGTATCCGAACAACGCTATCGTCGGCGGTTCTGCACCCATTGCGGCTGGCGCGGCGCTGTATAAGAAGGTTAATGACAAAAACGGCTTCGTCGTATGCAACATCGGCGACGGTTCGCTGGGCTGCGGCCCCGTGTGGGAAGCGCTGAACTTTGCCTGCATGGACCAGTTCCATACGCTGTGGACGGAAGACGGGAAGCAGGGCGGCATGCCGATTCTGTTCAACATTTTCAACAACGGGTACGGCATGGGCGGCCAGACCAAGGGCGAGACCATGGCGTACGACATGCTGGCGCGCATCGGCGCCGGAATTACGCCCACGCAAATGCACGCCGAGCGCATTGATGGCTTCAATCCGCTGGCCGTGATTGACGCGATGAAGCGCAAGCTCGAAATCCTGAAGAAGGGCGAGGGCCCGGTGCTGCTCGACACGCTGACCTATCGCTTCTGCGGTCACTCCGTTAGCGACCAGAACGCCTACCGCGAGAAGGACGAAATTGCCGAGTGGCAGGCCGTCGATCCCATCATCACCTACCGCAAGGCGCTGGTGGACGCGGGCGTTGCTGCTGACAGCAAGTTCGAGGATATCTTGGCCGAAACCCGTGAGCGTATGACCAATATCTGCCGTCATGCCGCTGATAAGGAATTCAGCCCCTATGCCGACTTTAAGAGCGACCCGCAGGTTGTCGAGCGCCTGATGTTCTCCAACGAGAAGGTTGCCTCCTTTGGAACCGACACGCCGCGCGTGATGGCCAAGAAGGAGGATTGCCCGCGCGTTCAGCAGATCGCCGGCAAGAGCCGCTTCATGTTCGACGAGAACGGCAAGCCCTTCTCCAAGATGAAGACCTACAACATTCGCGACGCCATCTTCGAGCCGCTGATCGACAAGTATTATGAAGACAGCACCCTCGTTGCCTACGGCGAGGACGTACGCGATTGGGGCGGCGCGTTCGCTGTGTATCGCGGACTGCCGGACGTCATTCCGCATTCCCGCCTGTTCAACGCGCCCATTTCCGAGGCTGCGATCGTCGGCAGCGCCGTTGGCTATGCTATGTGCGGCGGCCGCGCGGTTGTCGAGCTGATGTATGCGGACTTTATCGGCCGTGCGGGCGATGAAATCTTCAACCAGATGTCCAAGTGGCAGGCTATGTCTGCCGGCATTCTGAAGATGCCCATCATCCTGCGCGTGTCCGTTGGTTCCAAGTACGGCGCCCAGCATTCTCAGGACTGGACAAGTCTCTGCGCGCACATCCCGGGTCTGAAGGTTTGCTTCCCAGCGACCCCGTGGGAGGCCAAGGGCCTTATGCAGTCTGCTCTGAACGGTACTGATCCGGTGGTGTTCTTTGAGAGCCAGCGTATTTACGACATGGGCGAGCAGTTCCATGAGGGCGGCGTCCCCAAGGAGTCCTACGAAATCGAGATCGGCGATACCAACCTCGTCCGCGAGGGCAAGGATGTTACGATTCTCACAGTCGGTGCGGCGCTGTATCGCGCAGTCAAGGCGGCAGACGAGCTCAAGGCGAAGTATGGCATGGAGGCCGAAATCATCAACCTGCACTCTCTGGTGCCGCTGAACTACGAGAAGATTATCGCTTCTGTGAAGAAGACCGGTCGTGTCGTGCTCGTATCCGATGCATGCCAGCGCGGCTCGTTCCTCAACGACATCGCGGCAAACATCACTGAGCTTTGCTTCGACGATCTGGATGCACCGTGCGTCGTAGTCGGCGCCCGCAACTGGATCACCCCGCCGTATGAGTTCGATGAGTACTTCTTCCCGCAGCCCAGCTGGATTATCGACGCCATTCATACCCGAATCGTTCCGATTCCGGGCTATGTGGCAGAGCATTCTCCCAGCGATGTAGAGATGGAGCGCAGATTCAAAGAGGGCGTGTAATGCAATATTTTCTGATTTCTCCGGACGGGGATGGACATAAAAATCTGGCGCGGGACGAGTTCTTTCTGAACTCGCTCCGCCCCGGAGATATGATTCTGTACTTGTATATCAACCGGAATGCCGTTATCATCGGTAGAAATCAGAATCCCTGGCGTGAGTGCAATCTGAACCAGCTGGAAGCCGACGGCGTCCAGCTGGTTCGCCGCGTTTCCGGAGGCGGCGCTGTGTATCACGATCAGGGAAATCTGAATTTCTCATTTATCTGCTCCGAGGAGCGCTATTCCGATGCAGAGCAGACGGGCATCATTTTGAAAACGCTTGAAAAGCTGGACATTCATGCCGAAGTGTCCGGTCGGAATGATATTACAATCGAGGGTCGGAAGTTTTCGGGCAATGCCTATTGCCAGCGCGGTAATAACCGCCAGCGCCACGGCACGCTGCTGGTCAACGCGCAGTTGGGCGTGTTTGACCGCTACCTTAACGCACCCAAGCAGAAGTTGGAAGCCAAGGGTGTGACCAGTGTGCGCTCACGCGTGTGCAACCTGTGCGAATATGTGCCAGGGCTGACCGTGGAACGCACGGCGCAGGCACTGCGCGAGGCATATGAAGAGATGTACGGTCCGGCTGCGAATTATTCGTATACGCCGGAAAGCCTTGCTGAGATTGAACGCCTCTACGCGCATCACAAAAGCTGGGAGTGGTGCATGGGGGAAGCGCCGCATTTTGACTATACCTTCGAAAACCGTTTCCCGTGGGGCATGGCACAGCTGTGCCTGTCGGTGGAGAATGGCGTGGTTGTGAAGGCGAGGCTCTACACGGATGCGCTTGATACTGGCATTCCTGCGCGTGTGGAGGCCCGTCTTCCAGGCGTGCGGTTTGAAAAGCGCGCACTGGCCGATGCGGTTACGCCAGTGGAGAACGTAGGGGAGACACTCCGTGCATATATCCTTGAAAAGCTGTAATTTTACCATACTGGAATTGCATTTTGTCTTTAAATGTGATATGCTTTGAATATCCCGGTAAGTGAATTACGGAGGAGATTTTTATGAGCGAAAGATTGCGTATTGGTATCGTCGGCTGCGGCGGCATCGCCAACGGCAAGCATCTGCCTTCTCTGAAGGCTGTCAATCGTGCGGATATCGTCGCTTTTTGCGACCTGATTCCGGAGCGCGCTGAAAAGGCCTGCGCGGAGTACGGTGCAGAAGGCGCGAAGACCTACACGGACTACCATAAGCTGCTTGAGGACAAATCCATCGACGTCGTGTATGTATTGACGCCGAACCGCATGCATGCGCAGGTATCCATCGATGCTCTGAACGCAGGCAAGCATGTCATGTGCGAAAAGCCCATGGCCAAGACGGCTGCGGACGCGCGCGCCATGGTGGAAGCTGCGAAGAAGAGCGGAAAGAAGCTCACAATCGGCTATCAGCATCGTCATAAGCCCGAGGCGCGTTATCTGAAGAGCGTTATCGAGCGCGGTGATCTGGGCGACATCTATTATGCTCACGCCTACGCCATCCGTCGTCGCGGCACGCCGAACTGGGGCGTGTTCCTCAACGAATATGAGCAGGGCGGCGGTCCGCTGATCGATATCGGCACCCACTCCCTTGACCTCACTTTGTATCTGATGAACAACTACAAGCCCCGTATGGTCGTCGGCACCACGTATAAGAAGGTTGAAAATCCCGAGATGGGCAATCCGTGGGGCGGCTGGCCGGAGGGCGCGAACACCATGGAGGATGCCGCGTTTGGCTTCATCGTGATGGAAAATGGCGCGACGATCAATCTGGAGGCAACGTGGGCGCTCAACACCATCGAGCCCATTCCCGAGGGCAGCACGCAGCTGTGCGGATCGAAGGCAGGCGCGCAGATCAAGGGCGGCGTAAGCATCAACAAAGCGGAGTTTGGTCGCCTGATCGAGATCAAGCCCGATGTATCGGCGGGCGGCGTGGCCTTCTATGACGGCGTGAAGGAAACCCCGGCCATCACCGAGCAGATGCGTTGGCTGGACGCGATCGAGAACGACACCGATCCCGTTGTCCTGCCCGAGCAGGCCTGCGTGGTCAGCGAAATCCTCGAGGCGATTTATAAGTCCGCCAAGACGGGTCAGCCCGTGTACTTCGATCGATAATGGAACTCGGATAGGCTGCCTGAAAAGGGCAGCCTTTTTGAATTTCCAAAGAAACAAGGGAGAGAGCGAGAGGGGCAAAGTCCTCTCGAGTTTCAATCGAGCTCAATGGCGTGTACGGGTGGGTCTGCGCGATTTTTCAGAGGAAAGTCGCTTTCTTGAAGATTTGCGACTGGAATCCATAGGGTTTAAGAAGAAGAGGTTGAATTTCTTCGGAATCCCCAGCCGGCCTACTGACCGACCGCGGACGGTCAAATTGAAGATTGGAGCGCCACGCCTCTGATAGGGGCTGCGGCAGGGAAACAGACTTCTTCTGTACGACTGCCTGGCAAAACCTTTTTGATAGGCTGAGAGGGATGCGTTCGAAAGAAACGCATCCCTCTTTCTCTGTTATGCAATCTGACGCATGGCGAGCTTGTCGGCAATCAATGCAATGAATTCGCCGTTGGTTGGCTTGTCCTCGGCAGAAAAAACTTTGTAGCCATAAATTCGGTTTACGCTGTCCAGCCGTCCACGACTCCATGCCACTTCAATTGCGTGGCGCATGGCGCGTTCTACCTTGCTTGGTGTGGTGGAGAAGCGATGGGCAATGCCGGGATACAGCTCCTTTGTGATACGGTTGATCAGATCGTGATTCTCCATTACCATTTTGACCGCTTCGCGCAGGTAGCTATAGCCCTTGATGTGTGCGGGAATGCCGATGGAGAGGAAAAGGTTTGTCACGCGCTCATCGATGCTCGCGCCCGCCTGCGCATCGGGCCCGGAGGAGAGATAGACGGGCGCATCGTCGGCACGTGCAACCTCGAGAATGCGGGTATAGAGCATCTGCATATCAAAGGGCTTAATCATGTAATAATCGGCGCCTAATCGCATGGCGCGGCTGATGAAATCGTCCCGGGTCAGCCCCGTGAGCATAATTACGTGCGGACGCTTTGGAAGATCGAGCCGCGCGAGCTGCTCAAGTGTCGAGAAGCCATCCAGCCGCGGCATGACAATGTCCAGCAGGAGTATGTCCGGGCATGCGGATTGTACCATTTCCAGCGCTTCCACGCCATCCTTTGCCATTCCGGCAATTTCGATTTCGGGCTTTCGTGAAAGGGAGTCGGCAATCAGGCGCAGAAGGGCCTGATTGTCGTCTGCCAGTAAAACGCTGATCTTGTTCATACACGTTCATCCTTTCGACTGCGGTATTTCGCTATATATCTATGCGTACCGCGTGCGCGTGATGCGTAATTCGCCGAAAAAGATGCAGAAAAGGAATAAAAACGGGGGAAGGGACGAAGCCCTTCCCGCTATTGTTTACCAGTTGTATCTGCGCGGCTTGTAGCCATCGTTGTAATAGTGATCCGCTGTATAAACGCTGGTGGAGACGGTGTTGATGCCCGGCTCCAGACCGCCCTGCTCAATGACGACGAACTCGTCGTGCGAGTCGCTGACGTAGTACAGGAACATGACTACATGACCGTTTCGCACGATAATATCTCCTGGATAAAGCTCGGCGCTTGTAGAGAGCGTTGTGAATAGATCAGACTTGACGAACACGCGCGTGTTCCAGTTGCCGATGCCGCTGGCGTTCACGCCGAAGTAGCACATGGCGACCATTGAGGAGCAGTCGTTTCCGCAATACTGTCCGTTGATCAGGTTGTCCTGATTAAGAATATAGTAATCGCCGTTTTCACTTTTATAGTAGCGATTTTCACTGATAGCCTTCGCAGGCGTGTACAGACGCTGCTTCGGATAGTTGGTTGAGATGTACGGCATGCCGTAATACATGATGCCAGGCTTGAAGTCCTTTGCTCCGTTTTCGGAGTTTGCTTCCTTCCAATATGGTTGACGGCTGCGCGTCATCCACGGGAAGGAATACATTTTAAACGCAGCGCTGATCAGATTCGAGCGTTTATTGTAGTTCGCACTCGAAATCTTACCCTGTGCTTTTAAGGCGTCCAGCTCGCGGATAGTGGAGGTCTTCACGTTGCTGATCTTGTTCAGGTTGGCGCTCAGCTTCGACTTGGTCGTGCGACGATCCGGCATAACCAGCGTGCGCGTCGGGTTGAGAACGGTGATCTTGATGCTGGAGGAAACGCTGGCATCCAGCGTTGAATAGACGCTGACCGTTGCTGTGCCTGCGCCGACAGCCTTCAGCTTGCCGTTTTTGTCTACGGTGACGACGGAGGCTTTGCTCGATTTCCAGCTGGCAGAGGTGTCGCTGCCCTCAGGATAGACCGAAAATGCGAGAGGGTAGGTTTCGCCGATGTTCATATACATCGAGGTGCTTTCGAGAACGAATTCCTCCGGCAGATAGCTGGAATACACTCGCAACGTAATCGCGGCGGTTACACCGTTTTTCGCCGTGGCATAAATCGTTACGATGCCGGCGCCGGTGGGAGTGACAAGGCCGTTCTGATCGACCATCGCGATCGACGGTGCGCTGCTCGACCATACGAGGGTTTTATCAATTGCGGTATCAGGAGAGAGTGTGGCCGTAAACTGCGCGGTTTCGTCTGGATGTAGCGTAGTTTTATTGGTGGAAAGGGTAATTTTCTCGATTCCCTGTTCGATCGTTATTTTATAGGAGGCCGTCGCGCCGCCCTGATCGTTTGCCGTCGCAAGAATGTCGCAGGTGCCGACGGAAACGGCCGTGACGATGCCGTCTGCCGTGACGGTCGCTATTTTTTCATTGGAGGACGTCCAGAGGACGGTTTTATCATCGGCAACCTCCGGCAGCGCGGCAGCTGTCAGTGTCAGCGCTTCGCGCGTGAGCAGCGTATCCTCGCGGCTTGCGGTCAGCGTCAGAGATTCAACAGGGATCGTAGCGCGCATCGGATGCTCATATACTACGCCGTCCGCCATAGCCGTAATTGTGCCGGAGCCCTGTCTGAGCGCGCGCACCACGCCGGCTTCTGTTACAGAGAGCACGGTGTCATCGGAGGATGTCCACGTGACCTGCGGATAGGATGCGTCGAGGGGAAGAACGGAGACGGGCAGTATCGTCTGTTGGCCGACAAAAAGACTTTTGGGAGCATCCGGCAGTTCAACGGAATCGACGGGGATACACACCTCCACTGGGATGCGGGTGACAACCTTGCCCTCGTCCTGCACGGCGGTGGCGACGATATAGGTGGAGCCGGTCTGAAGGCCAATTGCGCTGTGCCCGGAAATGCGCACGATAGTGGGATCCTCGCTTGTGAGCGTTACGCTGCGCGTCTCGTCAGGAGATACGATTTGTTTGGCCTGGTCGATGTTCAAGCGAGATGCGCCCTCCGTAAAACGAACAGGCTCGCCGATTTCAAAGGCCTTGGGAAACAGCTGGCTTGTTTCCACCCAGCGATGGCGCACATATACGCGCACGTCGTAAACACCGGTATTCGAAAGGCGTACTGTGGCCGAATTGGCGTCGGCATAGCCCGTATCGGAGTATACAACACCGTCCTTCAGGATTTCAAAACGATAGGAAAGAAACCACTCCACGCTTGTGGCTTTGGCGGAAAGGACCAAGTCGGCATCCGGCGCGTGCCATGCCTCGCTTTCCAGCTGAATGTTTGTAATTTCCACGGACACGAACGGCCGTCCTGTTTCCTTGGCGAAGGCCTCTGCTGCCGTGCCGGGAAGGCCGTATACGGTAAAGATAGCGCTGCCGAAGGCATCGGATGCGATCTCCTCAGCGGAAGCCGGAATAAATACGGCGTCCGCCTTGGCAGTGCCGGAAAAGGCTTCGGATTCAATCGAGGTTATGCCATTTGGGACGGCCAGCACGTCCGCATATGCGGAAAAAGCCATAAGCAGCAAAAGGACGAAGGCAAACGCGCGCATTGTCTTTTTCATCATGCATCCTCCGAATCGTATCAGAAAGAAAAAGAAAAACCAACTTAGTATCAGCTTGTCAAAAATCTTTTGCCAAGCTGGCGGACGAGGGAGCAGGCTACTCTGCCGCGTCCTATCGGATTTTGATTGAATCCCTCGGATTCAGGGCGCAGAATCAAATGAACCAACCATACACGCCGCTGGGTTCGCCTGGAATTCGAGAGGGGGCCTCTTGAGCTTTCCAGCTGGTTTTTGACAACCTACACCTTAGTATAAGACGCATTTGAAGCGGGAAAAGTTGCACGATTTGCGATTTTATGGTATACTTATTTTTGATATTCGTTTCGGAGGACATCATGGCGAAGGAATACAAGGCAAAAGATATAACGATCCTTGAGGGCTTGGATGCAGTGCGCATGCGCCCTGGCATGTACATCGGCTCGACCGGCTCCAGAGGACTTCATCACATGGTCTGGGAAATCGTGGACAACGCGATTGACGAGGCCTCCAATGGCTACGCAACTGAGATTTCCGTTACGCTGAAGAAGGACGGCTCCTGCGAGGTGTCGGACAATGGCCGCGGCGTGCCTGTGGACATACATCCGGTGCTGGGCGTTTCGGCGGTAGAGGTCGTATATACGCAGCTTCATGCGGGCGGAAAGTTTGATGATAAGAACTATGCCTATTCCGGCGGCCTGCACGGCGTAGGTGCGTCGGTTGTAAACGCGCTCAGCGAGTGGATGACGGTGGATGTGTATAAGGATTTTACGCACTATCAGCAAAAATTCGCTTCCGTTGCTGATCCGCAGACCGGGAAAATCAAGTCCGGTCATCCGCTTGCGCCGTTGGCAAAGATTGGCAATACCCGAAAGCGCGGCACAACCGTTACCTTCAAGCCAGATGGGCGCGTATTTGAGGAAACCGTGTTCTCCGGGGATACGGTACGTCGCCGCATCCGCGATTTGGCCTATCTGAACCGCGGCGTGAAGTTCGTGTTCACCGATGAGAATGTGAAGGATGCCAATGCGCGCACGGTGGAGTTCTGCTATGAGGGCGGTTTGATCGACTTTGTGAAATACCTGAATGAGGAAAAGAATCCGATGACGGAGCCCATGTATTTCGAAGGCGACCAGAACGGCATGCGCATCCGTGCAGCCATTCAATATACAGATTCTTACACCGAAAGCCTGTTTTCGTTTGTAAATAACATCCCGACGGCTGAGGGCGGAACACATGAAACCGGCTTCAAGGCGGCACTTACAAAGGTATTCAACGACTATGCCCGAAAGATCGGCGCGCTGAAGGAAAAGGACAACAACCTTTCTGGCGAGGATTTCCGGGAGGGTATGACGGCGGTGCTAGCAGTAAATGTCAAGAATCCTCAGTTTGAAGGGCAGACGAAGGGACGGCTGGGCAACACGGAGGTGCGTCCCGTCGTAGAGGCATTCTTTACAGAAAAGCTGTCGGTATTTCTTGAGGATCTGAAGCATCAGGATGCCGCGCAGCTGATTCTGGATAAGGCCGTGAAGGCAGCCAAAGTGCGTGAGGCAGCGCGCAAGGCGCGCGACGTTGCCCGGCAGAAAAATGAGCTGGAGGCCGCGCCGCTGGTAGGCAAGCTTTCGTCCTGTACCGGACGCGACGCGAAGCTTAACGAGCTGTTCATCGTGGAGGGCGATTCGGCCGGCGGCAGCGCCAAGCAGGGGCGCGACCGTCGCTTTCAGGCAATTCTTCCGCTGCGAGGAAAGCCGTTGAACGCCGAAAAGAAGCGATTGGATCAGGTTCTGGCCAATGAAGAAATTCGATCGATGATTACGGCGCTGGGCACCGGCATCGGCGAGGATTTTGATATTTCGCATCTGAAGTACAATAAGGTAATTATACTCTCCGATGCCGATCAGGACGGCGCGCATATCCGTGCCATTCTGCTTACGTTCTTCTATCGCTACATGCGCGAGCTGATTACCGATGGGCACGTGTATATTGGCATGCCGCCGCTGTACAAGGTTGCGAAGGGTGAAAGCGTGCAATATTGCTATGATGACAAGGAGCTCGCCGGTGCGCTCAAAAAGGTAGGCAAGGGCTACACGCTTCAGCGGTACAAGGGACTGGGTGAAATGAACCCAGAGCAGCTATGGGAAACGACCATGAATCCCAATGGGCGCATGCTGATGCAGGTATCTATTGAGGACAACGCCGAGGCAGAGCACATGGTCACGGTGCTGATGGGTGATAAGGTGGAGCCGCGCAAGGAATACATCTTCCGGTATGCGGATTTTAACAAGAAGGACAATTTTGAGCCGGTTACGGCGGAAGGGAGCCGATAAGCAATGGCGAAAAAAAACGTTCACGGCCCCTCTGAGCCGATGAAGCCGGAGATCATTGTACAGAAGACGATGGAGACGGTGATGCACGAGAGCATGATGCCGTACTCCGAGCACGTTATACTGGAACGCGCGCTGCCGCGTGTTGAGGACGGATTGAAGCCCGTTCAGAGGCGCATCCTGTTTACCATGCAGGAGCTTTCGCTTTCACCCGACAAGCCGCACAGAAAGTGCGCGCGCATCGTGGGCGATTGCTTGGGAAAATATCATCCGCACGGCGATTCATCTGTATACGGCGCGTTGGCCCGCATGGCGCAGCCGTTCGCGCTGCGTGCTACGCTGGTGGATGGTCATGGAAATTTCGGCTCCATAGACGGGGACAGTCCAGCTGCCATGCGATATACTGAGGCGCGCATGACGCCGCTGGCGATGGAAATGCTGCGCGACATTGACAAGGATACCGTGGGCTTCCATCTGAATTTTGATGACACGCAGAAGGAGCCGGATCTTTTACCCGGTCGCTTCCCCAATCTCTTGGTGAACGGCGCCGATGGCATTGCCGTAGGCCTTGCCACGAACATACCTCCGCACAATCTGGGCGAAACGATCGACGGCGTAATTGCACAGATGGAAAGCCCGGATATTACGACCCGGGAGCTGATGAAGTACATCCCTGCTCCGGATTTCCCGACCGGAGGCGTGCTTGCCTGTACGGACGAGCTGTATCAGGCCTACGAGACCGGACGTGGCAAGATTCAGCTTCGCGCGAAGGTGGAAATTGAGAAGGGCAACGCCGGACGTACGCTCCTGGTTGTGACGGAAATGACGTACGGCAAGAATAAGGCAGCGGTGCTCGAAAAGATTTTGAAGCTTTCGGAGGAAAAGAAGGCGCTGTTCAGCGGCATTTATGATATCCGCGACGAAAGCGACCGCATGGGCATGCGTGCGGTAATCGAGCTGAAAAAGGATGCGGATGTCGAGCGTACGCTGGCTGCATTGTATAAGTACTCTGAGCTACAGGATACCGTGGGCGTGAACATGGTGGCCATTGCCGACGGCAAGCCCATGCAGATGGGGCTTAAAACGATTTTGGCGCACTGCATCCGTCATCAGAAGGAGGTTGTAACCCGCAGAACGCGTTACGATCTCGAGCAGGCAAAGGCGCGGGCACATATCCTGGAGGGCCTGATCATTGCTGTTGACAATCTGGACGAGGTCATTCGCCTGATCCGTGCCAGCAAAACGCCAAAGGAAGCGCGCGAACGGCTGATTGTAGCCTTCGCCCTTACGGAGGTTCAGGCACAGGCCATTCTGGATATGCGCCTTCAGCGCCTGACAAACCTTGAGATTTTGACGCTTCGCAACGAATACGCTGAGGTTCTCAAGCGCATTGCTTATTTGGAGTCGATCTTGAAGAGCGAAAAGAAGCTGATTTCCGTGATTCGTGATGAGCTGACGGAAGTTCGAAAGAAGTATGCCGATGCGCGCCGCACCCAACTGGTCGGTGCATTTGAGGAAACGGAGATTGTGCCGGATGCGCCGGTGGCAGATGATGCGGTTGTGTATCTGACGCGCGCGGGCTTTGTCAAGCGCGTGCAGCCGAAGCTGTTCGAAAAAGCCGTGCAGAATGGAGAGATTCCGTCAGAACCGCCGTACCGCTTTGATTGTGAAACGACGGATAGGCTTCTGTTCTTTACGGATCTGGGGAATTGCTATCCGGTAACCGTATCGCAGGTGCCGGAGTGCCGTGTAAAGGATCGCGGTCTGCCGTTGGGCGGTCTGCTCGCGGGACTTGCCAAGGGAGAAAACGTGGTTTCGCTTTTGTGCGTAAAGCCGGCTGATTTCAAGGGTGAGCTGCTGTTTGCCAGCCGCAGCGGCCTCGTGAAGCGTGTGGACATAGCGGAATACAGCATTAACCGCGCGCGCTTTGCTGCCACGGGTCTGAAGGACGGAGACCGTTTGCTTACGGTATTGCGCTTGTCCGGCGAGAGCAACCTTCTAATGATCACGGAGCAGGGCATGGCCATTCACTTCAAAACCTCCGAGGTTTCGCTGATCGGCCGTACGGCTGCGGGCGTGAAGGGGATTACGCTTGCGCCGGAGGACAGCGTCGCCTTTGTTCTTCCGGATGACGAGGAGGGTGAGGTGCTGTTGGTGAGCGATAAGGGCTTCATGAAGCGCTGTCTACTGATTGATTTTGATTTGCAGGCGCGCGCAGGCAAGGGCGTGAAGTGCTTTGCTTTCCAGAAAAACGGGGCAAACGGCGCACGTATCCGCGCGGCGATGCTTGTGAAGCAGCCGTTCGACTTTGCAGCGAAGCAGAAATCTGGGCAGGAAATGCCGCTGAATACCAATGCCGTGCGCATCGAGCGCAGGGACAGCAGGGGTTCCATGTACGCCATGTGCGTATTGGATGATACAATCGAATTCGTGGAGAGAACCATTCGAAGGGGGAACTGATTATGGAATACGGACTTCAAATGTATTCGGTGCGTGACATTACGAAGACGGATCTGGAAGGCGCGTTGAAGGCGGTTGCCGAGATGGGCTATACGTACGTGGAGTTCGCCGGCTTCTTCGGCCACAGCGCTGAAGAGGTCAAGGGCTGGCTGGACAAGTACGGCCTGAAGGTTTCCGGAACGCATACCGGCCTTCGTGAGCTGGATGACGATTTCGAGGGCACAGTAAAGTACCACAAGACCATCGGCAATACTAACATCATCATTCCGGGTCATGACCTGAGCTGCCAGAGCAAGCTTGATGAGTTCATCGAGAAGGTCAATCGCTACCAGCCGATGCTGGAAAAGGAAGGAATTTCGCTTGGTTATCACAATCATTCGCATGAGTTTATTCCGAATGACGACGGCAGCGAAATTCACGAGCAGCTGGTTTACCGCACGAACATGAACATCGAAATCGATACCTTCTGGTATTTTAACGCTACGCGCAAGAGCGCTGTTGGCATTATGGAACGCCTGAAGGATCGCATTCGCGTGATTCACATCAAGGATGGATTCGTTGGCGGCGAAGGTAAGCCTCTGGGCTACGGCGCAGCGCCGACAGCCGAGGTGTACGCTAAGGCGGCTGAGCTGGGCATTCTGATGGTTGTTGAGAGTGAAAGCTTGAAGCCGGACGGATTGACCGAGGCGCGCCAGTGCATCGAGTTCCTCAAAGCACAGGAGAAATAATAGCAAAATTCCGGGTACGAACGCCGACGGACGGTCGCCGGCGTTCTCATGTGCGGCCAAGGCTCGGTTGCATTTCAAGGCTTTTCTGCTTGGAGTGGAGACGCCTCCGGCGAGAACGGGAGACAGATGGATGCTGAAATATCTGAAGAGGTATGGCGGAGTATCATTTGATGAGCAGCCGCTGAACGATGTGGACAGGCTGATCTTTGCACAGATGGCTTATGTCGATTTCCCAGTGGATGCGCCGACGGATGTACCGCTTTCGGAGGTGCTCAAGCAGATTTCATTTGAAAAGAAGAAAGCGGCAGAAGAAGTGCGCTTCCGGTTTCAGGCGAAGAGCGACTGTGAGCTGTGTGCATTGGCCGCTGCGGCAAAGCGCTATCAGGGTGTACGCTTTCATGGCTTTTTCCGCAGCACAGCGATGGATGTGCCGCTTGCCGCACTTTCGCTGCTTCTGCCGGATGGAGCGGTGCTGATTGCCTTCCGCGGAACGGACAATACGCTCAAAGGCTGGAAGGAGGATTTTGACCTCGCAGTTCAGGCTGAAATTCCGACGCAGGGGATGGCCAAGAGGCTTGTGGAAGCTGCGGCGAAGGAGGAGCGACCGCTGGAGCTATGCGGGCATTCGAAGGGCGGCAATCTTTCATTGTATGCGGCTGTGTTTGCGGGCATGCAGGCGTGGGCACGGCTTCGTCAGGCAGTCAGCTTTGACGGGCCGGGGCTATCGGCGGAGGTCATGCGCTCGGAGGAATATAGGCAGGTTTCGAGCAGACTGCGGCTGGTTCTGCCGCAGGCGTCGCTGGTAGGGCTGCTTTTCCATCAGCCGAAAGGTGTTCGCATTGTGCAGAGTAGCACTTGTAGCGTGCTTCAGCACTATCCCTATACGTGGAAAACCGACGGAATGGACTTTAAGGATGCGCGTAGGCTTACGGCTCCCGCGCGGCTGATTGGCGATACCGTGTGCGGTTTGATCGAGAAAATGCCGATCGATATGCGCGCACAATTCATTGATGCCGTCTATGAAATTGTCTGTTCCACGGGCGCAGAGACACTCAATGACATCGTACGCGGGTGGATCAGCAACACACCGCGTGTGCTTAAAAAACTGGTCAAGACCGACGCGAAAACCTATGCGCTGCTTGCGCGCACGGTAATGCTTTTCTGGCATTCGGCTGCGGAGGCCTTTGGCCTTATGATGACAGGAAACGACGAAGCAAGCGAGATTCAACGATAAACGAAAGATAAGGAGGTAAATCATGAAAATCCTTCTGATTCGCCATGGAGACCCGGATTATTCCATCGATTCTCTCACGGAGAAGGGCTGGCGGGAGGCCAATCTGCTTTCGAACCGTCTTGAAAAGCTGGAGATTCGGGATTTCTATGTTTCCCCGCTTGGACGCGCGAAGGCGACGCTGCGCCCAACGCTTGAAAAGCTGAACAAAACGGCCGAGGTGCTTCCGTGGTTGGAGGAGTTCCGCGGCTGGGTGGAGGATCCGTTCGGACAGCCTGAGCCGCAGCATCGAATTCCGTGGAATCTGATGCCACAGTACTGGACGAGGTTCCCGGAGCTGTTTAACCGTGATCACTGGATGGAACACCCACTGATGGCAACGGGAACGCTTCGCGAGATTGTTCAGGAAACCAACGACGGTGTGGACGCGCTTCTGGAAAGATATGGCTACAAGCGCGATGGAATGATCTTCCACACTGAAAACAATACGACGGATACCATCTGCCTCATGTGCCATTACGGCGTGGGCATGGCGGTTCTTGCACATCTGCTGGGCGTCGCGCTGCCGATTCTGTGGGGAAGCTTCATGCTGCCGACTACATCGGTCACGACGCTGGTAACGGAGGAGCGCATCCCGGGAGAGGTTTTCTTCCGTTGCTTCCAGATGGGCGATACCGCGCACCTTTACGCTGGCGGCGAGCCGAATTCGCAGGCAGGCATGTTCCAGGAAAAGCTGTAGAAGAGCCAATAAAAAAAGCATTCGATTGCAAAACGCGATCGAATGCTTTTGTGTCAATATCCCCATGCCTTCAGTTCGGGGTGTACTGTCCATGCAGGCGTGGGCGCAGGCGTTATGCCAAGCGCGGGGGTCGGATCCGGCGTGGTGTCCGGTGCAGGACTTACGTAGTACTTGTTCTTCGGGTCGGGATCAGTCGGATCCCAGTTACTCGTACGCTTGGGCGGCTGAAGCGATGCAAGCAGTTCTTCGTCTCGTTCTCCGCTGTTCATTACGTGAATGGGTGTGCCCTCTGGGCAGTTTGTGTACATCCAGTAGGCATCGCCCGCTGTCAAACGAACGCAGCCGGAAGAAACGTTTTGCCCCAGCTTGTCGTAGTAGTGGTGCTTCAGCTGGCCTGCGTTCTGCGTGTAATAGCAGCAGGAGTGGAAAAGGAATGGGCCGGAGATGCGGTTTGCGTACTGCGCATATGAACCGTTACCCATCTTGCGCCAGCGATACTTCGTGCCCAGACGGTACATGCCGTCCTCCACCTTGTCGTTCTTCCCACTGGAACAAATGAACTGCTTCACGACCAGATCATAATATCCCGTTTCGCCGATGGTATAGATCGTTACTACCTGCTTCCCCTTGTCCAGCTCGATGAAATAGGGATATTCCAGATCGACGGGTGTGGGCTCGGGGGTCGGTTCGGGCGTCGGCGTTGCCGTGGGAACGGGCGTCGGCGTAGGAGTGGGCGTTGGCGTAGCGGTCGGAACCGACGTGGGGGTGGGCGTTGGCGTGCGGTTGACCTCTGCCTGATAATCGTCGTTCGCTTGATGAATGCTCGTAAGTACAAGAACCAACAGCACCAGAACGCACACGGCTAATATGGAAACGGTGGCATAAAACACCATTTTGTTTGTTTTTTTTCTGCGATGGGCGGAGTGTTTTGCAGATGATCGCTTGTTCATTTTTATTTCTCCATCGTTATTCACGAGCATTATAAGACCGAGGTTTGTCATACACAAGCATGAAATCGTAAATATGCGTAAAAATCAGAGGAGAATCCGGTTTACCGTATACATCCATACGCAGTATACATACAAAACTGCAAGCATCGCGTACACAAGCAGACGTACCCAGCGCCGACGCATGCGGGCGAGAATCAGATAGGCGGGGTACATGGCGCAGAGGTATCGCGGGCCGCTGATCAGCATGGTTGGGGAGATGACGACGTTTTCATAAACGAGCGCGTAGGCGAGGTCGGGCGCGTTTAGTCTTCGTGCGCTGAACGCAAGCATTACGGCGCTAAGCAGCAGGAAAACCGATTGCGGAAGCCATACACCCCAGCGGTACCAGTCTACGTTTGGATAGAAGAGGTAGTATGCGGTGTACTGTGCCGTACGGAACACGGAGCCGGCGCTCTGTCCCCAGTGCTCTCGCTGATAGATGAGAAACTGGAACGGATTTCCGGTTACAACGGCATTGATGATTACATAAGCGGCAAAGCCGGAGAGTATGGGCAGACATTTGAGCGCGCTCATAAGAAGGGCACGTGCTTTTCCGTCTCCGCGTCTGCGCGCGGTGCGAATGAGCTCATAGTATAATGGCACAGCGCACACTGCGCCCGGAAGCCGGGAAAACGATGCGAGCGCACCGAACAGCAGCGCAAGGAAAACACGCTGCCTGCGCGCCGCCAGAATGCTCAGAAGCGTTAGAAGAAGAAAAAGCGATTCAGTATATGGGATGGAAAAGAACATCCCGGCAGGACAGAAGAGGAGCAGCCACACGGCGCATCGGGCGCATTTCGCGCCATACAAATCCTCTGCGAGGCGGAACAGCACGAGCGCGGAGCCGATAAGCGCCGCGTTTGAAACGAGAAAGGCCCATGCGGTGACGGACAAAAACGGAAGCAACGCGTGTAGGCCGCGCAGTAGGTAGGGGTACAAGGGGTAGAATACGATATGCAGCCGCGCATCGCCCTCCGTGACGTATCCGTTTTCGGCGATGCCAAGGTAATGGGGAGCGTCCCACTGCGTCCAGATAAAAAGCTGATTGTTCAGGTAGGTATCCAGACTACCTGAAAGCGCGTTGCCGATATAGCCAATTCCCCATATGAGCGCGCGGGAGAAAACGAAGGCGATCAAAACCGTCCGCAGAACAGCGAATACAGGCATAGATGGCTTTGAGGCAGGTGCTTCCGACGGATTCAGTGCGCCCACAAAGTAGCGCCGGAGTGCAACAATCAGCGCGTAGAGAAAAAGGGCGCACACAACGTACGGGTAAATCCCAATAAAGATGTCAGTCATCGTCATCAAATATGCGCGAAGAAGGCTTCGCTGAGCGACCGTCGCGCGCGGTCGGGGCATATAAAGAGGTGGAAATGTTGCGTGGCCTTGATTTTGCGGGCTTTACATCAAACAGAGAAGCATCCATAAACAGGTCGGTCTCCTTTTGACCTTCCGGCTTCGCTGCAGAAGAATGCGAGGGTTTCACGTCAAAAAGAGACGGCTCCATAAACAGATCGTTCTCGTTTTCTTCTTTTCTTTCCCTGCGAGTCTCGTCTACCCGGCGCGGAATCCGCGTAGAGGGCTTTATGCGCCGCGCCGGTGCTTGACGGCGGGCGGAGGAAAGCGGTTCATTGGGATCAAGAATCGCGTCGTCGACAACCATGCGCTTTTTGCGGAACCACCACCAAAACGGCCGCCAGCGGAGCAAGTACACGACGGTATCCGTCACAACGCTGATCGTAAGCAGAATAATGAGTAGACTTTTCCAGCTACTTGAAAGCCAGCTGAGAAGTGAGCCGCCGCTGCTGCCGGTAAACAGCGACCAAACGCCGTTAATCAGCGCCCGAAACCATGAAAGCATGATTTCCAGCACGTTTTCCGCGAACTGATCGTGACCCATTTTATTCCTCCGTTTGATTCTCCGGAGCCGCCGCCGCGGCTTCCTCCAGCGTAACCTTAATTGTGGATGGTGTTAATGAGGCGTATGAAAGCTCCGGATTGTTCCCGATTACGATTGGAAGCTCGTAATCTCCGGCAGCAAGCCCCGTCAGGTCGACATAGGCGTACACGTCCTCGCTTTCCAGCGCGGATATCTGCGAACGCGGACCGGTGACCTGTACGGAGAAATGGTCTGTAGATAGCAGTGCATTCAGACCATCCGTGAGGCCGAACGTCTTCACGGGAACGTCGTCAAGCAAAGTTGTGTCCTGTATCTCGGAAATCGTGACGGTCATGTACACCTGCCTGGAGGAGACGTACTTAAACTCAGAAAGATTCGAGAAGGACAGTGTCTCCGTGAAAGACTTGGAGGACGATGCGTTCTTCAGCTTGTCCGGGATTTTCAGCGGCAGGTGTTCAAGATCCTCTAAAAGATCTGCCTCTGCGGCTACGGTAATCGTGGGCGGCATGAAGCTGATGGAATCGATAACATAGCCGTCCGCCACGCCAAGCTGAGAGGGATCGAGAACGACGCTCAAATCCTTTTTGGGGTATATATCTACCTTAATGGCGCAGGTGGATGCAGATTTCTTCAGAAGGCGCGAGCTGGGAATGGCTTCGCGCGTCTGGTCGAGTAGGGAAACCAGTGCCGAGCGGCGGAACGAGGCCGTCTGGTCACTTACGTCCAGCTGCGCGCGGATTCCAAAGACTGTCTGAACTACGGACATGGGGCCAGAGACGGTAATCTGCTGGGGGTTGACGGAATCCGTTTCCACATTATACCAGTAGTGCTCTGTGTCCATGCCGTTCAGGCTGACTTCAATTGGCATATCGCGAGAGTCGAGGCTTTCTACGCGCACCGTTACGCTGTCAGGGTACAGTCTGGTTACGGTACCAAAGCGTGATTCGGCGAGCAGGGGCACATCGTAGGTGCCTTCTACGCGAATGTTGGATACATCCAGAGATACGTCGATGCTGCCGCGCGTCACCTTGGAAAGCTGATTTTGTGGCGCTTCAACAACAGCGGAAATCTCTCCCTGATAATCGGTGTATACATCGGTTGCAAGCGCAAGGCCGTACACATTCAGGGAGGAGGTACCGGTAACGGAAATGCTCAATCCGGACATGTGCTTGCTGCGGGTGAGCGAGGGCGTGCTGTCGATGATGTAGATCCAAAGAATAATGGCGAAAAGGAGGCTTAAAAGCTTCAGCCATAAATGGCTGGTCAGCGCATGCCAAAGGCGCTTTCCCATTTCGCGAAGGTGTAAGCTTTTCAAAAGCTCCTTCATGGCTGAATCCCTCCTTATGTCCGGTTGGCTTCATCGGTGCTGCTGTCTGCCTTTTGTACGGAGGCAGACTTGCGGGCGGCATATTTGCGCTGCAGGCGTGCGGGAAGACTTCTGGCGCTTTCTGCCTGAAACAGGTCGGTCAGAATCTGAGCCAGTGCCTTCGCGTCCAGGTAGCGGGTCAGCTTACCCTCCCGCGCCATAGAGATGATCCCCGTCTCTTCGGATACGATTAGCGCGACAGCATCGGTGGTTTCGCTGATGCCGAGCGCGGCGCGGTGGCGGGTGCCCAGCTCCTTGCTGATGGTTGGGTCGTCGGATAGCTGCAGGATGCAGGCGGCTGCAAGGATGCGGCGGTTGCGAATGATCATTGCGCCGTCGTGGAGCGGGGTATTAGGCTCGAATACGTTTTCAATCAGCGGTGCGGAAATGTCGGCGTCCAGCGCTGTGCCGGTATCCGCGAATTCGCGCAGGCCGATTTTCTGCTCGATGATGATCAGTGCACCGATGCGCTTTCGGGACATGTTGCTCATGGCCTGAACGAGCTCAGTCACGCAGTCGTCGGCCGAGCGCTGGGCGCGCAGCTGAGAGGGATTGATCAGCGACGTACGTCCGATTTGCTCCAGTGCCTTGCGCAGCTCCGGCTGGAAAAGAATGACCATTACGATTACGCCGGTGTTGATAAACTGCTGAAGCATCCAATTGACGACGTTTAGCTGCAAGATGTCGCTCAGCCAAAAGAAGACGAGCAATACGCCAATGCCTTTGAATACGGCGCTGGCGCGCGTGCGAAGCAACAGACGGATGATTTCATAGATGACGACGGCCATGAGAAAAATGTCCAGAAAATTCCGCCAGTCTGGCTGGTGGAAAAGATTGGTATACAACGTCGTAATGCTCGACCACAGCGAATACAACAAATTCAAACGGCCACCTCCCCAAACGCACTCTGCCCCTTCTATTATAATGCAAAGCTCGTCCAAATGGAATCCGTTTTCAGTTTTTTTCTCGGCAATTTTTGTTGTTAATATGTTGCAAAGCGCTATTTTCTGCCAGACGTTCCTTGCGCGGAAGCAGTGGCGTGGGAGACAAAAACGCCGTCGAGCTGCGACAGATAATGGATCAGTGCGCCTTCGAGCGCTTCGGAGGATGTTCCGGAGGCATAGCAGGCCGAAAGGCGCGTAGCGGTGTCCGATATTTTGCGAAGAAGCAGGCGGCAGTCGATCGTGTCGTTGGATGCACAGGCGTTCAGTGCCTCCAATGCATAAAGCTGCTTATAAAGCTCAGGCAGAAGCGTGCCGCGAATATCTGCGCCCATGACGGCCATTTTTCGCCCGATACGCTGGCATTCGTTCAGCTTGCGTATCACTTGTTCGTTGATTGCGCCGGATATGCGTTCGTTCTCGTTTCGCGTACGCTCAAGAGCGCGAATGGACGAGGTCAGGGTAAAGGTAAGCGCGGTCGTTAGCAGAAGGGCGGCCAGAAGGCGAGAAAGAGAGAGTCTGCGCATAGGTAATTCCTCCCATCATCCGTTGTGACGGTATTCCTTATGCGCAGACAAAGCATTTTATGAGTTTTTTTAGCAATAATCAAGGATTGTGGCGAAATCGTGCGCGGGAAGCGTCAGCTCCCGGCTGTGTGAGCGGCGCGCTCCGGTCCATTTGGCGAATGCGGCCTCGTCGGCAATCGGGAAATCGATGCAAGAGGTCTTGTAGTGCATAGGAACGACGGCCTTTGGCTCAGCTTCGCGGATGATAGCGAGCGCCTGCTCGGTGTCGATGGTGTAGAAGCCGCCGATGGGAATCAGCATCAGTGATGCGCCGGAGAGAAACGCAAGCTGACGTGCATCCGGCATGTGCCCGAGGTCGCCCAGATGCACTACCGTTTCTCCATCGGCCTGAAATTTGAAAAGAAGGTTTGTTCCGCGCTTCGCGCCCTTTGCGTTGTCGTGAAACGAGGAAATAGCCTCCACGCGCGCGCCGCCCAGCGTCCAGACGCCCTCTGTGCTCAGAAGTTGCTTTGGCCCCGTGAGCGAGGAAGGATCGTTGTGATCGTGATGCGTATGACTGATCGTCACTGCGTCGGCATGATCGGTGGGGCAGGCATAGCCGACGGAAGCGTCGAATGGGTCGGTCACGAAGGTGAAGCCATTGTTTAGCTCAAGGGTAAAGCAGGCGTGTCCATTGAAACGAAGCTTCATATCAGTTGCCTCCTTCAAAAATCTGTTTGAGAAATTGCGTTTCCTCCGTGTGGTGCAGCCGCAGAGCTTCGGCAAGCGCTTCTCGCAGCAGCCGGTCGCGGATTTCGGGAGCAGCCTTCAGAAGACGGAGATAGAGAGTGCGGAGCGCTTCAGGCACGTCCGGCAGGCGTGGCGAGAGAAACAGGAGCCCTCCTTGCGGGCGCAGCGTAAACAGCGCTTCCAGAGAGGGGACGGATGAAATCCCATACCGGGGCGCGTCCGAAACAAAGAGCGCACCTCCGCGGTCTATGCGAACAAACGCGCCGCACGGCCGAAGTGCTTCCGCAGCCACTTTTTTGAGATGCGCGCATTCGGCGTCAAGCAATGGATAGACGTTCATTGGCGTAACGCCTCAACGGAAAGGAACGCGCGTGGCAATGCTTCGATTAGATCGGTCGGCAGCATGGAGAACGTTCCCTTTTCGCTGGCTGCGAGCTCGCCTGCACGGCCGTGCAGCTCGCTGCCCAGCCAGAGAGCTGTTGTGGGAGAAAGTCCCTGTGCAAGCAACGCGCCGACGATACCGGTGAGCGCGTCGCCGCTTCCACCCTTTGCCATGCCTACGTTGCCGGATGCGGAAAGAAAACGGCCGTCGCCGACAATCAGCGAGCAGGCACCCTTCAAGAGCACCGCAGGGCCGAGCGCATGCAGATGCGCCGCAGCGTCCGCTGCCGGAAGAATTCCGCCATTGAGCCGTGCAGCCTCGCCGGGATGCGGAGTCAGCGCGCAGTTGACATGAAGAAGGTCGCGCAGAGAACAGTGCCTCGCCAGGCTCCCCGGAGTGCGTGCCGACTCACCGTTCCCAAAAGCGGAGTTTGGACAGCTCGCATGAGCGTTTTCCTTTGAATGTGAAGTGTCTGCGGCGATCAAGTTCAGCGCGTCGGCATCCAGCACGGTCGGCAATCCGCTTTCCAGAATTACCCGGATACAGGCGCTACTCGCGCGCATGGAAAGTCCGCAACCGGCGGCTACGGCTGTTTTTCCGCGCAGTGCAGTCATAAGAAGAGGGGCTGCGTCGTCATTCAGCGCACCGTCAGTTTCCGGGAGAGGAAGGCACATGGCTTCCGGCGCAAGCGTTTGCAGGATGGGCAGGCAGCCCTCAGGACAGGCGACGGTTGTCAGTCCTACGCCTGAGCGCAAAGCGGCGCGGGTACACATGGCTGCCGCACCTGCCATTCCGCGAGAGCCTGCAACGATCAGCAGGTGACCGAAATCGTTTTTATGCGCCGTGCGTCTCCGCGCTGGCAGGGCATGCGCTGCGTCCTGGCTTTCCGCAAGCCTCAAGACGTCATTCGGCGCCAAGGATGAGGGAATACCGATGTCGCGCACGACAAGCCTTCCACAAACATTCATACCGTCGCCGAGCCAGTGGCCGGGTTTGGCTGTCTGGAACGCGACGGTTACGTCCGCGCAGACGAAGGGGTGGAAGAGCGCGCCGCTATCGGCAGAGAGGCCGGAGGGAATGTCTGCGCTTACGGTAAGGGAGCCGTATTTTCGGTCGGCATTCATGCGCTCGATCACGCGCGCGGCGTCGCCCTCTGGCGCGCGGGAAAGGCCGATGCCGAACAGGCAGTCCGCCCACGCGTCCGGGCGGGGAATCGCATCGAGTCCGGCGACATCCGCAAATGCGAAAACCTTACTTCGCGCGAGTTCGTAGTTTCGAATGGCATCGGCGGTGCGCGGCTGCCCGACGGGCAGGACGATGGCGCGGCCGCCCTTTTCGGCAAACAGTCTCGCGGCGGCGTAGCCGTCTCCGCCGTTTCCGCCGGTTCCGCAAGCAAAGATGCACGTTTTTCCGCGCTCGGCCAGCGCATGCAAAAGCTCGTCGCAAAGCGCGGCAGCGGCGCGTTCCATCAAATCAATGGAGGCGACGCCAGTGTCAAAATACGCCTGTTCCATGTTGCGCATCTGCTGCGCGGTCAGGATTGACTTCATGAAGAATTCCTCCGTTATTTGAGAATCCGATAAACGGATACAGTCTTCGCGGCAATCGGCCGACGGGAGCCTCTTTTGTTCGCAGTTCATAGGCCGATTTCGTTACTGGATAAACAAGTGCGACGCACGTTGGAATGGATGGCGGAATGCTTTCGCGGAAACTGCCTTGCGTCCGGGTTTGTCTACACATACCCCATCAGGCCTCGTACGGATACGTCGCCGGCACGCACGAAAACCTGACCGCGATCGAGCGTATCCACGATCAGTGCGCCGTCGTCGGCAAAATCACGTGCGAAGCCGACGAAGGTTTCCGTCTGGCCGTGAACCTGAATTTCCTTTCCGAGAGTTGCGGAGAGGGGGCGAATTTCCGAAAGAATTGCAGAAAGCCCATTTTTTTGATAAAGCTCCCGCGCGTCGTCAAAGTGGGCCACAATTCTGTTTACCGCATCCTCCGGCGACATCCGAATGCCGCAGGTACTTTCCAGCGTTGCAGCCCAAGGCAGATCCGGCGATGGTGCAGACCCCAGAAGGTTTACGCCAATGCCAACAACCGCCCATGCCAGAAACATTCCGGTTATGCGCATTTCAGCCAGCATGCCCGCAATTTTCCGGCTTTTGCACACGAGATCGTTTGGCCATTTGATGCGTACGGCACCGCTCGCTTTCTCGTTCAGCGCCCTTGCAGTCGCCAGGGCGGCAACGAATACCAGATCCGCCGCACAGGTAGCAGGCATGGTGTTTGGCGTGGGGCGAACCAGAATGGAGAACCACGCGCCCATGTCCGGCCTGGACAGCCATTTGCGGTCAAAGCGTCCGCGCCCTGCGAATTGCTCGCGCGCAAAGGCAACGGCTCCGTCCGGCGCATCTTCTTCAGCCCACGTCTTCATGCGGGTGTTTGTGGAATCGGCAAGCTCATATATGCGCGCGGCATGACCTGAAAGAAGGCATTCTGTATAAAGGTTTTTGCTGTCCATGGGAGGCCTCCCGCGTCATTTTTCGCTTTCATTGCGGTGGAGTGATTTTTCAGAGCTGAAGCCCTCCGGATAGCGTGCCTTCAGCTTGTCGATGTTTGCCTGAAGAATTTCCTCCAGCGTTAACCCCAGCGCGGTCGCCGTTCCGGCGAGGTACCATGCAATATCGCCCAGCTCCTCTGCGAGATGCGCCTTATCCAGCTCGTGTCCCTGTGCCAGCCACTTTTTCACAATGTCAATCGCTTCGCCCGATTCGCCGCAAAGCCCCATTACGCCGTTCAGGAGCATGTCGCGCTCGCTCAACGCCGGGTTTCGCGTCGTCATAGCCAGATTCTGATATTCGTTGATCGTCATGGATTGTATCCTCCGCTTCTGTTTTCTACAGTATAGCAAACGAAAATCGCCGCGTCAAGAAAGGGCTGGACGAAGTTCACATACCATGCTATAATGTACACAAAAATGGAAAGGAAGAAATGAAAATGAAACGTGGCATTGCAATGCTTCTGGCGCTTTCGCTTGCGTTCTCTTTTGCGGCATTCGCTGAACCGTCCGCGTCAACGGAGGAATGGATGATAGGGGAGACGATCGAGCTGGCGAAGCGGATTCAGGTGCTTGGTGCAGACGAGGCATATGGCCGTCTTTACACGTCAGACGAACAGATTCTTTCAAGTGGAACCGCGGCAGCGCAAATGACGATTCCCGATGCGTCGAAGGCGACAGTGCTCTACCTCAACCTTGATGCCCTGCTGATGGACGGCGCAGGGCTTACGCTGGAGCTTTCTGAGGAAGCCGAGCATGTGATGAAAGCGCAATTGGGAAGCATCCTACTTCAGATGACAGCCAGTGGATTCGGCGTTTATGCAACGGCGGGAATGGCCATTTATCAAGCGGAGGAGGTTTACCCCGGATTTGATTCGTTTTCCGGCGCAGTGGTGCTGCTGGATTGCGGCACGGCGACGATTGGCGCAGCCTTCTCCATGAGAGAAAGCGGCGTTGTAACGGCAGATGCAAGGCTGTTGCCTGCAGGCGCTGCAGCGATGCTTTCCACATTTAGTATGCCCGAAACGCCGATAGAAAGCCGAGCCTTCCCGACGACCGCTGCTGGGGAGGAATGGTATAAAGCAACGGCGCTCGACGCGGCGGCTCGACTGAAGCTTCTGATGTCGGACAAGCTGTATGTGGAGTCCATGGGCCCTTCTGATGAGAGCAAGGCTATTATTGAAGGTTATGCTGCAGGTCAGGGTACAGACATGAAATGCATCTTCGATATAGTTCTTCCAAACGAAGGTTTTATGTCTGACGCAGCTATGAGCGAGGAGGTTCGGCAGCTCGTACGCAGGAAGTATGCCTCTCAGGCGGTAACGTTCCTGCTTGCAAGGAAGAGCGAGACAGCGCTTTCGGCTGGAAGCATGATGAGCGAAACCCTCTATTGCAGCGGTATTTCGGATTTTGAAGACCGCGTCATGTTTGTTGATGCAAACTCCTTTATCGCCGGCGTTTCATTCTCGAACATGGGAAAGGGTGTCGTGCGCGTACAGGCGATGCCTATGCCAGCCGATGCATTAAAAGATTATTCCGAAACGGACATGCTAGAGATTTTTGGCTTGGTAGACTGATTTTTCAGAGGAAAAGCTAACCCAAAATAGGGTTGAATTTTGTGGGACGAGTGGGTATAATAGCATTGTCCGCAGAGAATGCGAATCATCCGAAAGGAGAAACGAATCATGGACGAAGAGCTCGATCTCGTAGTGTTTGAGGACGATCAGGGGAACCAGATCACGATGGAGGTCATCGATTACTTCTTCTACGAGGGTAAGGAATATGCAATGCTGACCGATTATCAGGAGGACAGCGAGTGCGACGCATGCGAGAAGGAAGACTGCGAGGGTTGCCCGCAGCAGGAAATTGTAATCATGCGCGTGGAACCCGTGGGCGACGATGAGGAAGAATTCGTGCCTGTGGACGAGGAACTTGCCAGCCGTCTGATAGAAATGATCGAAAGCGGCGCGTTTGACGATGACTTTGAGGAAGAGGAAGACGACGAGGAGCCGTAAATCCCATCCATAACCGGCTGAGCGCGAACGCCCGCCGGTTTTTCATGCCCTCATTGTTGGGCTTCAGGAAGGAAGAAGCGAATGCGAGTTACCGTACATGCACAGGCAAAAATCAACTGGGCGCTTGATATTCTCTCAAGGCGAGACGACGGCTATCACGAAATGGATATGCTGATGCAGAAAATTGCGATGTCCGACGAAATCCGCTTTGAAACGGCAAGATGGACGACGCTAAGCGTAAATGGCCGTCTGATTGCGAATGCCGGGAAGAACCTGATCGTTCGTGCGGCGAATCTGCTCAATGAGTATATGGGCGAGAAACGCGGTGTTCGGATTACGCTTGCAAAGCACATTCCCGTGCGGGCTGGCTTGGGAGGAGGCAGCGCCGACTGTGCCGCAGCGCTCGTGGCGCTGAATGACCTGTGGGGCTTCAAGCTTCCGGTCAAGACGCTAAAAAAGCTGGCGCTCAGTTTGGGTGCGGACGTGCCTTATTGCATGGAAAACGATTTTTGCCGCGTGCGAGGGATTGGCGAAGACGTTCAGACGCTGGAAAATGCGCCTAAAATTCCGCTGGTTGTGGCATGTGTAAGCCCAGGCCTTTCCACGCAGGCGGTGTTTGCCAATTTTGATGAAGCGGGAGATCTGCCGTTGCGCGTTCCGATGGAGAGACTGCATGGCTACCTATCCTCCGGCGATTTCCGCGCTGCGGACGAAATCAGTGGAAACGCGCTGGAGCGAGCTGCGATTCGTCTGCTTCCGGCTGTCGCGGACACCATAGAACAGATGCGTGCCTGTGGTTCAATCTATACGCGCATGTCCGGAAGCGGATCGGCCGTGTTCGGCGTGTTTGAAACTGCGGAAAGAGCGAAGGAAGCGGCGCAGAGGATTGCGGGCGCGGTTGCGACGGAAACCGTCTGATTTTCTCGAAAAAGTGAATAATTCCCCGTGCAATTGCCGACGATAGATGCATAAAACCCGGGAGGTTTGCATCATGCGTCGGCTTTTACTATGTCTTTTCTGTATTGGAATATTGCTTACATCGATTTGCGAAGCGGAAGCGTTCTCGCCTGTGCGACTGCATGTCGTGGCGGAGAGCAACGAACCCGAGGCGCAGCAAATGAAGCTTCTCGTGCGGGATCGCATCGCCATGGAAACGCGTGCGCTGCTGGCCTCCGCGCGCAGCGAAGCTGAGGCCTGCGCTGTTCTGCGCGAGAAGGCTGTGTATCTTCGCGCCCGTGCGAGACAGACCGCGAAGGAAAATGGATACGAAGGCCGCATTGCGATACGGCAGGGTCGAATGTCGTTTCCAGCAAGGCTGTATGGTTCGCTGCTCTTACCCGAGGGGGAGTACAGCGCCGTGCGTATGGAACTCGGCGCGGCAGAGGGCCGCAATTGGTGGTGCGTGCTGTATCCTTCCCTCTGCATTCGCGGAGGAAATGCGGGGCCGATCCGATTTTACTCCAGCGTGCGTACGTGGATAGAACGAATCCGGAGGGAGGGGATGGGACTATGAAACGGACGACGGCTTTTTTGTTGGCAATGGCAATAGCAATCGGTTTTTCTCTGTCTCCTGCGCTGGCGGAAATTGTGCTGGAAGTGGGCTCCAGCGGCGCAAACGTGACGAAGGTGCAGAACCGCCTGATTCAATATGGCTATATGACCGGAAGCGCCGACGGGAAGTACGGCGAAAAAACGCGTGATGCGGTGATCCTGTTTCAAAAGCGAAATGGGTTAACGGTAGATGGGCGCGTTGGCAAGGAGACAGCTGCAGCGCTGGGTGTTACGCTTACGTCGTCAACGTCCAACGCAATCGTTTCTGCAGATCAGAAGCTATTGGCAAAGCTGGTGTATGCCGAGGCACGCGGCGAAAGCTACAAGGGTCAAGTGGCTGTGGCAGCGGTTGTTTTAAATCGCGTTTCGTCCTCCTCATTCCCAAACACCATTTCGGGTGTGATTTATCAGAGCGGCGCATTTTCGTGCGTCAGCAATGGATCGATCAATAATACGCCGAACGACACGGCGGTTCGCGCGGCGCTCGATGCAATGAATGGCTGGGATCCGACGAACGGCTGCCTTTACTACTACAACCCCGGAAAGACTAATGATTCGTGGATTCGCACGCGCACCGTTGTTACAGTAATCGGCAATCATTATTTCGCGAGGTAAGCAACATGAAGGAGCGATGGATAAAGACCGCCCTTTGCGCGGTATCAGCTTTGCTGGCGGCAATGGCCGTGCTGTATGCAAGCGCAGCGTCAGACGGAAGAAAGCAGGAAATGGCATTGAACGCCGTCTATCAGCGTGCGTTTTATGAAACGTGTGAATACGTGAGCGGCATGCAAAATGACTTAAGCAAGCTGAACGCTACGGGCAGCGTGCGTACGCAGATTTCCCTGCTCGATGATCTTTCACGGCGAGCGCAGGGCGCGCAGTGCAATCTGGCGCTGCTTCCAGTGAGCATGAATGCTGCAACGACCACGATGAAGTTTGTGAATCAGGCGGGGGATTACGCAGAAACGCTTAGCGCACGCTTGTCCGCTGGTGGTTCGCTGGGCGAGGAGGACAGGGCACAACTCGAGGTGCTGTCGGAAAGTGCGGCGCTGTTTGCGTCGCGCCTGGATGAAGCGCTGACGACGGGCGTATTTTCTACCGGAGAGACAGGGGAAATTCCGGAGCTGCTGGCAAATGCGCCGGATACGTCCTATCCCACGCTTCTCTATGATGGGCCGTTTTCGGACACGCGTTTGGACAGTGCGTCGCGAGGGCCATCCGGCGACGAGATGACGCGAGAACAGGCAGCACAGGCGCTGAAGGCTTTTCTTGGTGACGATGCGGACGACATTTCATTTGCCGGCGACGCGCAGGGCGAAACGGAGCTGTATGAGTTCATGCTGCGTTATCACGGTCGCGAATGCAGCGCAGGCGTAAGCAAAAGGGGCGGCCGACTTTTCTACCTTCTGCCGGATGCGGCTGGCGGCGAGAGTTTGTGCACGCAGGACGAGTGCATTCAGAGCGCGAGGGCGTTTCTTGAAAGCCGCATTCCGGGAGAGGTGCAGGAGAGCTACCATCGCGTGTATGGGGGCGTGCTTACCGTGAATATGGTGCCGGTGGAAAGCGGAATTCTGTTGTATCCCGATCTGATAAAGGTCCAGGTTTCTATGAGCGACGCGAGTGTGATTGGCCTTGAAATGAAGGATTACTACTGTAACCATGCGCCACGCGTATTTCCGGAGCCCTCTATCGACGAGGAGCAGGCGATAGCATTGGCTGGAACGCGGCTTGAGATTGAGGGCGTGCGCATGTGCCTGATACCCGTCCGGCAGACGGAGGCACTGTGCTATGAGATGCGCGGCCGGAAAGGGGAAGATGAATTCCTGCTTTATATCGACGCGCAAACAGGCGCAGAGCAGACGCTGTTTCAGCTTTTGGAAGCGCCTGACGGGACGCTCGCTGAATAGGAGGGGCGCATGAACAGATTCACACCGGAAATGCCTGCGCGGCATACAATGAACAAGACCATGTATGCGGAGCGTGATCCAATGATCGCAAGAGGCGAATTGTACAGCGCCTGTCTCGATCCGGTCGTCGGCTCCGAGCAGGGTGGCGTACGTCCCGTGCTGGTGATTCAGAACGACGTCGGAAACCGCTACAGCCCAACGGTGATCGTGCTTGCGGTTACCGGGCAGTTGAATAAGGCGAAGCTTCCCACACATGTTTCGGTTGCAGCACAGGGAAACGGCTTACAAAAGGATTCGGTCGTGCTGGCCGAGCAAATCCGCACGCTTGATAAGCGCCGCCTCAAGGAGCGAATCGGTTGCCTGACTCCGGAACAAATGGAACGGGTTTCGGAAGCGTTGAAAATATCTCTTGGTTTTCCAAGCTGACAAGAAGAGGGCCTTCCGCAAGGAATCGCCCTCTTCTTGTGCAGTATGCTTATTATGTCATGAAATGGGCAGCAAATGATATATTTCGGCTTGTCTAATCAGGAAGTAGCGATATTTCAAGTTTTCATAGATCAACAAGAAGGTGTCGCTGGTTTGCTTGACAATTCAGAAGATTGGGTGCTAAATCAACCTCCGCACGAATAACTTTTGATAAAAAAATAATCTGAACCAGTTTTCGTTAAAAAGACCTAGTTCAGACTATTTGCTATAGTGCGGGAAACAGGACTTGAATTCAATGTCATTCAGCAACTATGCCATATATTGTCCGATGCAGTTTTTGTAAAGCACAATATATGGTATTTTATGTTATCTTGTACAACGTCGTAAAGCCGTTTCAGAAGCTGTAAAGGGTATTTTGAAGGGTAGAAATCACAGTTCTAAATAGTTGGATTCATTTCCTGTAATAAAGCTAACAGCGGCTTCAACAATACGCTCGGATTCCTCAGTGCTGCGTATCATCCGCTTTACAGCGCATTCCCAGATCACCAGAATTCTGATGCCCTCTGTTAATAACGCAGTGCGCACTATGCTGTCACGCTGCATATTTGAAACGAATTTCTGTCGCCAAAAATCAAGGTTGCTTTTAGGTGTATAGGCAATTTTGCAGTCCCTATGCCTGTGCCAGAAACAGCCATGAACAAAAACGGCGACTCTTCTCTTCGTGACATACAGATCGGGTTTTCCAATAACCTCTTTATAATTCACTCTGAATCGCAATCCGCGTTTATGCAGAAGTGAACGAATCAGTAGCTCGGGCTTCGTATTCTTGCTGCGGATTTTTGCCATGTTTTTACTACGCTGTTCTTTGCTTTTTATATCCATGACAATTTCCTCCATTGGAAGGGGCTGCAATTATACTCAAAACATCCCGTTTTGTCTGGCTGTAACCCGTTCAATAAATCCCTTCATATCCATCAGAATCTTTTGCTGATCGGGAGTATATGTATGGTGCAAACCTTCTGGTACCACAAGCCGCAGACAGTTTGCAGTCATCTCATAAGTCTGGTTTTCACTAATGGCAGTTTCAAGCGTCAGTAGATGTTTGCATTGAATACGGTTCGCTTCTGCCAGTACCTGACGCCAGCGGTCTTTGCAGGTACTCTTTACTCCCAGCATAGTCAGGAATCGTCCATCAAAACCCGGATTGTGATATTCTGCAATACCTGGGAAGATAAAGTCTGGTTTTGAACGATTCTCTGTTATGGGAGTTCTGGAATACCTTATTCCCCGCGCAACGAAAAGCTGTTCAACGTGGTTTTCCAGCGCCTGTCCAACCCTGCTTTTTCTACGATTCTGAACAGACAGCGAATACTGAATGAAACTGTCAACATCATCATCGAAGCCACGGTTCAGCCTCTCGGAAATCAAATATCGTTCCAACGTGCGGAACAGGATTTCTTCACGCTCCATCCAGTTCATAAGAACGACATCAGGATCATCGAGCGCATTTAACTCTTTCAGAGTAGAACGGGCATATTCTGAAAACTCCCGTGTCTTTGGGAAAGTTCCGTTAAAACGCACAAGCATTTCATCAAGAAAACTGGTTTCGTTTTCCTCGACAGCAATACCCATCTGTTCAAGGATAAAGCGGGATGCGAATGCGATTCTGTCCTGCTCACTTTCCAGTTCTTCGCGAACAGAAAAGCCGGGATGTGTAGAATTATCTACGCCAAACAGCCAGCGAACCTGATTCCCAATGGTAGAACCGTTCTCAGCAATTATTACCAGTAGGGTTTCATCAGGACGCAAGGCAACAAACAGAGTATCACCCTCCGCCGCGCACATTGATACAGTCGTCGTCGGGAAATACATGCGATATTCGGAACGGGTTGGGTGGTTTTCGCGTGCATCATACCATGTCAGTTTTCCAGTATCAACCACAGGTTCATCATCATTATCTGAGAGATAGATAAATTTTGCATCGTATGTACGGCGCGATTTTCCGAACAGCTTTTTCAAGTCGGCAACGCCATTGAATTCATGCTGATTGCTTCTCGCTGCATCAGCTTCAACGGCACTCAAACTCTTCACAGCTATTCCTTTGAAGTACTCGGACAGGTAGCCCTGTTTCATGTGCTGTAGCCCCCTTAATCAATCATGAAGGGTTCCATAGCTTTTGCTACGGCTTTAATCACAGGTACGACAACAGAATTTCCGAATTGCTTATATGCCTGTGTATCAGAAACAACGATTTTATAGGAATCATCGAATCCCATCAAACGTGCGCATTCACGGGGCGTCAGTTTGCGCGGATTTCGGTGTTCTCCACGCGACACAAGGATTTCTGACCCGTCCTTATAATAACGCGCTGACAGGGTACGGGCAACATCATTACCTGTTACAAGGCCATAACCAAATCCATTGCCTTTTGCACGGTGTTTCTCCGCATAGTCCTGCAGATACTTCCACAATTTATCGGAAAGTGTGTACTTTGAATGAACGGTTGCCTTATCTCCGGTAGTATACGGATTTTCTGCAACTTCTGTACCATCTTCCGGATGCAGGATGGCATTCATTCGGGGATGTACTTCCGGAATAACCAGATTATCCCATGTAAAGTTAGTTTCTTCACGGAATCCAACAATGATAATACGCTCTCTATGCTGAGGTACCCATGCCTGTCCGTCAATGATTTTCCAGAAAACATGATAGCCCAGTTCTTCTTCCAGAGTTTGCATAATCACTTCAAAAGTATGTCCATGATTATGGGATACCAGATTCTTGACGTTTTCAAGCATGAAGTATTTCGGGCGCTTTGCTGCAATGATACGCGCTACATCAAAAAACAATGTTCCCTGCGTAGTACATTCAAATCCGTGTGGACGTCCCAGAGAGTTCTTTTTTGATACACCTGCAATGGAAAAAGGCTGGCAGGGAAAACCAGCAAGCAGCAGATCGTGGTCAGGTACTTCTTCTGCAGGGAATGGTACAATATCCCCTACAAACATCTCACCTTCGCCAAAATTCGCAACGTATGTCTTTTTTGACCATTCATTCCATTCGCTTGTAAATACGCATCTGCCGCCGATTGATTCAAACCCCAACCGAATTCCGCCGATGCCCGCGAACAGGTCAATAAACGTAAAATCAGCCATGAATTGTCCATCCCCCTGTTCGAAAAATCAGATTTGATAGTGGGCACATAATGCAACAAAACGTTGTGTTACATAGAATTACAGCAGTACCCATCATTAGTATAGCTTTTTATCGTTAATTCGTCAAGCATCAGAAAGAGAACAAATGTTCTAAAACTCAACTTTTTCTTTTGCAGTACAGTGAAACCTCTTCCTTATACCCCTCAAATGTATCCACCCTTGTAATATCCCACAAGACGCCCTTGTA
>CAZKQB010000008.1:0-8209 GCA_964554795.1 uncultured Oscillospiraceae bacterium
AAGGGAACGGCTCTCACGGGTTGGTGTACAAAATGTTTGACAAACCTACAGTTTCAAAAAAGTTTCCGTTTGCCGATATATTTTTCGTTTGTTTTGCATTTCCCGTCCTCATTCGTAAGAATGAGGACGGGAAATGTCCCTTACCCGCCAATCGTAATCCACATGGCTGGGCGATAGCCAACGTCCGAATGTCCTACATCCGATCCGTCCGTCCAGATTGCGCCGCTTCCGCTCACATACATGGCGTTAACACATAGCCTTGCACTATCCGTGTACTTTCCGCTGTCTCGCAGCCACCAGCACTTCGTGTTCTTTATCCGGCTGTCCTGACTGATCGCATACGCGGTCGGCACCGCCTTTCGATCCGCCTTGTCCGGTAAATATTTTCGAACCTCGTCGGCGCTGAGGAAGAAAATCCGGTCGCTACCATTCCTGTCAATGCGGGTTCGTTCTGCTTCCGTGAATGAACCATTCAGGAACGTTTCATTGCACCACCAGCGCGCATGGTACGTTTCATTTAAATACTCCTCCGTGCAGAACTCCGTCATTGAGCGATTCTTCGGAATCTTGCTTGGCGAACAGTAGAATCTGCGCCCGGTATTGTAAATCACATTCGAGCCGATTGATCCGATGTGCGAGCCATCCCAACCCGAATACTTGAACTTGATCCAGGAGGGATTAAAATACCCTCTCGCCGTTAGGATCTTCTCGGTAAGCACCAGCGCCCTTCCATCCTCCACGGCCAGCACGCGCCATGCAATCTCTTCTCCCTGGAAGCTGCCCATGATCAGCTTTGCTGCAACCGTTACCTTTCCGCCAAGAATCGAAACATCAAAGTCTTCCAGTGCAACTTCAATGGAATACTCTCCCGAAATCTCCGGCGTATAGGTCAACGTGCGCTCCGCCGTTCCCCCGATCGTTTCCACAAGCAGGCTGTCGGCATAGATTTTATAGGTAAAGCGTTCATTCGACTGATACTCCTCCGCCAGACTCTTTATCGTCCATGTAATCGGAAGGCCGACGCAGCCGTTTTCCTTCGTATCGCAGGTAATCCGAACCGGCGAACGCTTCACCGTCAGCACACAGACATTGGAAACACCGTTTACCGTCTCCACACGAATTTCCGTTGTGCCAGCCTGCATACCGGTAACGCGCCCCTCGGACGAAACCACGGCAATCGTCTCATCTGCCGATGTGAACTTCACCGGGCTCCACTCGCCGTCCGAGAAGATCGTCTTCAGCGTCGCCGTCATGTCTTCGTAGATTGACAACTCATCTGAGGACAAACGGATGCCCGTGGGTTCATTGTATACATGCACGCTACAGCTTGCAGTCTTTCCGTTGTAAGTAGTCGCCGTTACTGTCGCGGTACCGCGGCTCACGCCCGTCAGCACACCGCTTTGCACCGTAACGACCGCTTCATTGCTACTCGTCCAGCGGAGATTTGATGCAGCCTCTGTCCCAATCCACGCAAGCAGCCTGCACTCGTATCCGGCTGCATTCGTCTTCACAACGTCAATCTCCTGCGCACTCAGACGCACGGAGGCTGGCGCATCAACAACCGTAAGCGCAACCGTCTTCGCCAGGCCATTATAGGCCTTGACTGTAATTGTAACGCTGCCCTTCTTGATTCCCTTCACCGTACCATCCGCGCTTACCGTCATATATGCCTTATTACTCGAGGCATACGTCAGCTCAAGCGGAAGCACACGATTCATACCGTCAAGCGCAACCGCGCACAGGTTGACGGACTCGCCCACACCAATGCGCGTCTGGGCATTATCAATGCGAATCTTCACAGGCGCCGGCGTCACCTTTACCGGATACGAAACTGCAAACGCTTCGCCTGTTTTCCGGTTCATCACCGTGGCCACAATTTCCGTTTCGCCTTCCCGCTTTGCAATTACCTCTCCCGAGGAGGAATTCACGTATGCCATATAAGGATTCCGCGAGCTGTAGGTAATCCGCCCGGTCTCCTCCTCGCGGATGGCTGCCTTTCTCGTATACCTCGAGCCCTCTCCGATCGCTACGCTTTCTACAGTATCAAACCAGATTCCAGACGGTTCGCTCTTGACGGTAACAGTGCACGACGCCTTCTTGTGGTTGAAGGCCTCCGCCGTAATCGTCACCGTGCCTACCCCGTAAACCGTAACGAGGCCGTCCTCTACCGTTGCAAGTGCTTCGTCACTGCTGCTCCAGGTTATACGTCCTGCCGTTCCATTCGGCAGTGCCGCTGCGAGCCTCAGCTTATCACATTCGGAAATGACGGCTTTCGTGCGGCTGATGCCCACACGGCTCGGAGCCGCCAACACCTTTACCGTCAGCTTCTCCGTGAAGCCATTGCTTGCCTTCACCGTAACTGTAGAAGAGCCAACCTTTTTGCCTGTCACCCTCAGTCCGGAAACCGTTACATACGAGGTCTTTGCGCTTTTCAGCGTAAATTCGGTTTCCACGCAATTGCCGCGCGCATCATATGCAACCGGATCGAGGGTCACGCTCTCTTTCACGCCAACGGATATGGTACTGCTTTCCAGTTCAATTCGTCTCGGCGCCGGAAGCACCAAAATCTCGCAGCTTGCCTTCAGCTCATCGCCCGTATTATAGCGCTTCACCCTTGCAGTCAATATCGCGCTGCCAGATACGAGCCCGCTTACCACGCCGTTTTCATCCACCGACGCAATCTCATAGTCTGGATCGTCGTATGCAATTTCATATATAGGGGTTCCATAGCTGTCTTCTGGCTCCATTACCAGCTCCAGCTTCAGCGTCTTGCCTTCGTCCACGCTGTACACTGCTGCATCGAAGGCGATGCTGTTCGGTGCCTCCGCCACCGTTACTGCGCACTTGGCTGTCTTGCCATTGTATGCTTTTGCGGTAATCGTCACAGTGCCTGAACCGATGCCCGTAACAAGACCGGTTTCCGCATCAACGGCCGCCACCGCACTGTTGCTGCTGGCAAACGTCACCTTGCCTGCCTGACCGGAGAGCAGCTTCGCCTCAAGCTGCGCCGTCTCGCCAATCTGCAGCTTCATCTTCGTGCGATTCAGCGCCACCTTCACCGGCGCTGCACCCACGGTAACGGTAATCGTCTGCGACGCGCCGCCGGTCGCTGTAACGGTAATCTTTGCCGTTCCTCTAGCGATTCCCTTTACCTCGCCCTTTGCACTTACCTTCGCAATTCTCGTATTTGAGGATTTAAACGAAAGCGTCGCCAGAAGCTCGGCATCCTCCTCGTCCAGCGCTTTCACATTGAGCTTTTCGGTTTCTCCAACGCCAATGGCACGCATGGCTTCAATTTCCAGCTTTTTCGGCGCTTCCTTTACAACCACGCGCGCCGCGCCCACCTCGGCTTCATTCTCCGCCGTGCGTACGCGAATAATCGTTTCTCCGATACCAACGCCAGTCACAAGCCCCGTTTTCTCATTAACAGCAGCAATCTCTGCGTTGTCAGAAGCAAATATAAGTGTTCCAAGCGCGTCTACGGGCACAAACGAATACGCCAGCGTAAACGTCGACCCCATCCCGAGGGCATACGTCTCCTCTTCAAACAAAACCTGTTCAATCAGCGGATGAACGACCACGCGGCATGCATCCTTCTTGCCGTTGTAGGTTGTCGCGAGAATCCTCGTTTCGCCGACAGATACCGCTGTAATCCAGCCCGTCTGCGCGTCCACCTTCGCGATTTCTTCATTTTCGCTTTCATAGCGCACGCCATCAAACACCTTTGGCGTCACCGTCGCTGTAATTTGCAGCCTCGCACCCACGGGAAGCTCCACGCCTGCCTTGACAGAAACCTTTGTTGGCGCTTTTACAACCGTGAGCCAGATGTCCTTTTTCACCTTTTCATTATCCAGGCTGATGCAGGTAATCTTTGCTCGACCCGTCTTCACTGCGCGGAGCGTCTGACCCTCCGTCACGGAAATACACTTCGAGGACGAGGACGTCAGTCGATAGGCAAAGCCCTCCTCCAGCTTTTCTCCGCGCGCATCATAGCCTACCGGGCTCAGCATGCTCTCGCTTCCCTGTCCCAGACTGGTAATCTGATTCTTCGGGAATTCAATTTTGCACACGGCGCGCTCGACGATGACCGAAACCGTTGCCTCCTCTGCCCGATCCCCGGCCGTATAGCTTGCCCGTAGCGTAGCGCTTCCGGCATACAGTCCCTTCACGGTGCCGTCCTCGCTTACGGTGGCAATCGCTTTTTCCGCCGGCGTACCGTCGGGATTGCGCATGTCCTCAAGGGTATATTTTACTTCATAAGCATATTCGTTCGAAGGCGTCACGACCAGCTCCGGCTTTTGCTGCCGCTGTTCGCCGACCGTTATGCAATCCTGCGCAAACGCAATCGACTGCAGAGCCTCATATACCGTAAGAATGCATTCACAGCTCTTCCCGTTGTATGCGCTCGCCCTCACCGTAACCGTGCCCTCGCGCAAAGCCGTCAAGCGGCCTTCCTCGTCGATTTGCGCAATCCCAGTAGGCGCACACTCAAAGCTGTAGTCGCTGCATCCGCCACCGGCTCCGTCCTTCACCGCAAGACTTATGGATTCGCCAACTGCAAGTGCTTTTTTCTGCTTTTTCGCGTCAAACTGCAGCTTTGTCGGCGCTTTTTTGGCGTTGATCGTCAGTGTTGCCTTCGCTCCGTTTTTCGCCTGAATGGTGATGGTTGCCTTGCCGACGCCCGTACCCTTTACATAGATTCCACTTTCGTCCTCCTGTACGGCCACGACGGTCTTTTTGCTTGTTTTCACCGTAAACGTCGTGCTTCCGGTGATATCCTCTCCGTAACCGTCGTATGCGTGTACATCCAGATAAACCGCTTCGCCCTTTCCAATCTGCGTAATCGCATTGCCAATCAAAACCTTCACCGGCGCAGTTCGCACGACGATACGGCTTTCGGCAACAACATCCCGATTCTCCTCATAATTTCGAGTCGTGGCTCGGATCACGGCTTCGCCTGCACGCAATGCCCTCACAACGCCGCGCTCATCCACCGCAGCAATATCGCTTCCAATGATTTCGAAGGCGACACTTCCATAGCTGCCCGCAGGCAGGAATTCTCCCTTTACCTGCACGGTCTGTCCTTCCAGCAGCTCGTAAACCGCTTTGTCAAACACAAGCTCCGTGGGTGCAGCCAGCACAGTCACCTTGCACTTCGCCGTTTTCCCATTGTATGTGCGCACAGTAATCGTAGCCGTTCCCTTGCCTATAGCCGTCACAAGACCATTGGACACAGAAGCGACCTTCGCGTTGCTCGTGCTCCAGCTGACCGAGCCAACACCCTTTGTGAGCGACGCCTCCAGCTGCATTGCTTCGCCGGCGCTCAGCTTTGCGCTGCTCTTATTCAATTTCACCGCCGTCGGCGCAGTCACAACCTCAACGTCAATTTCCTTCGTCGCGCCGTTCTCCGTCAGAACTGCAACCTTCGTTCTTCCGGTTTTCGTGCCCTTCACCTGCATGCCGGATACGGCGGCAATTTGGGAGTTGCCGGTTGTAAGGCGGAGCTTCGCATCCTCGCGCTTCGCGCCCGTGCGGTCAAACACATCGCAATCCAGTGTCACAACCTCTTTAAGGCCAATGCGAAGCACATCGTCCTTCACTCGGTCACTCTGAATTTCCACCTTTGCGAACCCGGGCGTTACGAAAACCTGCGCTTTGGCCTCAAGTACCGCCCCCGTTCTGTAATCGACGACCTTTGCGATTATCGTTGTGTTGCCCTCTCGTTTTCCACTCAGCTCACCCGTGCTGCTCACGCTTGCAACCGTCTCGTCCCCAATCTCATAGCAGACGTCGCAGCTTACGCCTGCCGGAAGCACCGCAACCGACGTCCGAACAGTCGCACCCTCAGATACAGAATAGCCTTCCTCTGCGAACACAAGCCCTGTCGGCGCCTCCGTCACGCGCAGCTTGCAGGTAGCCTTTTTCTTTCCATCATAGGAGGTTGCAGTGATCGTCACCGTTCCAGCCTTTGTCGTGCGCAGAAGAACGCTCGTCGTATTCGCGTTCACAGCCTCCGTCTTCTCGATCGACGCAAGGCTCGCATCGCCTGTTTTCCATGTAACCGTGCCAGCGGATCCCGGAAGCGTCGCCTGCAATTCCACAGTCTCGCCTGCGGAAACCGTCAGGCTCGTCTTGCTCAGCTTCACACTCGTCGGCGCCTTCACGACGGTAACCTTGATCTTTTTCGATACGTCCGCCACGCGAAGCGTAATCGTCGCCGTTCCAGTCTTTACGCCTTTGATCTGATGACCATTGACGGACACAATTTTACTGCTACTCGTAGAAAGCGCAATCTCGACGTCCGGGTTTTCTTCCCCATTCACATCGTAGGCAATCAGAGAAAGCGTGTACACCTCGCCAAGCCCAAGCTTCATTTCATCCGCCGCACTTAGCCGCACGTTTTCCGAAATTCGAATTTCCTCAAGCTCCGGCCTCAGCTGCACATAAGCCTTTGCCGTCAGGAACTGACCACCAGCCGTCTGAACCGTTGCATCAATCTGAATACTGCCCTCGCCCAGTGCGCAAATTTCGCCTGTGCGCTCGTTAATCGTCGCGATGCCCTCCGCGCTTTCATCCACAATCGCATACCGCGCAAAGCCGGTGGCATTCTCCGGCTCGAATACAAGCTTCGGTGAAAGCGTCATTCCCTTTGACAGCACATAGCTGCTCTTTTCAAAGGAAATCCTTTCCGCTTCGGGCGTAACCTTTACTGTGCAGACCGCCGTACGCCCGTTATATGTCTTCGCGGTCACCTTCACCGTGCCTTCCTTGACCGCACGAACCGTCGCAGTGCCGTTTTCCTCTCCCTCTTCCACCACTGCGATGCTCTCATCGGCACTCGTCCAGTGAATGGCTCCAGCCGTACCGGACGGCAACTCCGCCGTAAGCGTACAGGTTTCCCCCACAGGAAGGCTTTCGGTTTTCTTTTCAAGCGTTACCTTCGCAGGCGCCTTGCGCACGGTGTACGTAATCTGCTTTTCGTATCCGCTTTCCGTCGTCAGCGTAATCACGGCAGAGCCGACCTTAACGCCCTTAATGCGGGTACCCTCCACGTCCACATACGCCCGATTGGACGATTTTACGGTGATTCCCGCCGTTTCAAGCACCTGTCCCCTTCCCGTTTTCACTACGGGTTTCAGGCTGATGATTTCGCCTACGCCAATCTCGGTGCGCTCCGTCGCAAGCTCAATCTGCGATGCAGCCTCAAGCACCTCAATTTCACACGTTGCAGACAAGCCTTCCTTTGTATACGCCGTAACGACCGTTTTTCCCGCCTTTACCGCATACACTTCAAAGGTATTCTCCCCCTTGTCGGTAAGAACCACCTCATCCTGATCAGCAGGCAGCGAATAGCTCACATGCGCATAGACATCCTTCCCGCCAAAGGATGCCTTCAGTTCGATTTTCTGACCCTCATTCAGCGTCAGGCTGGTGTAGTTGAGCAAAAGCGTGTCCGGCTGCCCCAGCACGGAGACCGTGCAATAGTCCTCAATCCTCGTGTCCAAAACCGCATTGGTAATAACCGCACGAATCACCGCCGTGCCCGCCGCATGCGTTTTTACGATGCCGCCGTTCACGGTTGCAACCGCCTCGTTGCTGCTGTACCAGCCGTCCTCGTCCACCTCGCCCAGACTTCCGGCGTTTACTTCGTACGTAAGCTGAATTTCCTCGTTCACACCGACCATAAGACTTTCCTGCGTAAACGTCAACGTCGTCGGCGCAGGCTTCACCGTGACCTCCACCGTTTCCGTAACGCCGCCCACTATGGCCCATACATCACATTTACCAACTGTGATTCCCTGAACCCACGTTTCCGTTCCGGACGCAGTTTCATCCGTAAGCGCAAGCACCTTCTCATTTGTGCTTTCGAATTTCACTGCAACCGCTTCGCTGATGTCCTCCCCATCTTCATCCAAAACAAGCGCAGACAGGCGCAGCCTTTCTCCTACGCCAAGCTCATTGTCGTTTCGCTTAACCTTCTTCTCCAATGTCAGAACGATTTTCGCTGCTCTTTTCTCGCTCTCTGAGGTCTGTCCATCCGCCTCACCCTCCGTTCCTGCTTCGGAAGGTGTTGCCTCTACAGGTGTAGCAGTTTCCGCAAACTTTTTCGCCTCCGCAGACGTCGCGGTCTCCGCAGAGCTCTCCGCCTCTGCAGGCGTAGCGCTCTCCAATGACTTCTCCGCCTCTGCGGGCGTAGCGCTCTCCAATG
>CAZKQB010000008.1:8309-75867 GCA_964554795.1 uncultured Oscillospiraceae bacterium
GGCGTAGCGCTCTCCAATGACTTCTCCGCCTCTGCGGGCGTAGCGCTCTCCAATGGCTTCTCCGCCTCTGCGGGCGTAGCAGTCTCCGCAGACTTCGTCGCCTCTGCGGGTGTCACAGTCTTCGTATTTGCTTCGTAAACCGTCAGCGTCAGGATGGCTACATCGTACCTCCCGTTTGCATTCACATATGTATGCGCCGCGCTTACACCCGACATACCGCTTTGGAAAGAAGCAATCGCCTCATCGCTCATCGGCTTCGCTGCCTTCGTTGAAACGTACGCCGTTTCCACACCATTTTCCGTTGCAAATGCAATTTCGATGCGCTCATTCACCCGGCGAATCGCGTACACGACACCCTTTGCCAGCTCTCCGTACGCGTTACTCGCACTGGCACTCGCATAAACCCGCGTGCTTCCCGTCAGCCTGACATAGCCCTCCTGAAAGCTCGGATTTTCACTGACTGTCTTTTCATAATCGATTTCCTGCGCATTCTCTTCTTTTGCAGGCTCATCCTCTCCATTGATTTTCGGCACAGCTTCGCCCGCCGTTGCCGTTTCGGATTCATCCGGCATGGTAAGAATCTCAGACGCCTCTGGATCGGTCGCTGGCACAGGCGTTGCAGACGCTGCCGACTCGGGCGAAACGGAAGTATCCGGCTCGTTTGGCGATACAGGCGTCGCAGATGCTTCCGGCTCTTCCGCCAGTTCGGGTACTGCCGACGGGCTAGGCGACTGCGCGCCCTCGCCCATCTCCCCTTCCGTTTCCAAGGACACGATGGGCTCGATCTCCGTCTTCATTTCTTCTTCGCCAAAAACCGGAATGCTGGTTACTACCAGCATGAAAACCATCATCCACGCAAAAAAACGCTTCTTCATAGTTGCCTCCATCCGTTCACCTGTTCGTAAACACATTCCGTTATTTTTTATCAGCCGCCAATGGTAATCCACATCGCAGGGCGGTAGCCAAGATTATGATGGCCCACATCCGAACCATAGGTGCTGATCGTGCCATTTTGCAAAACGTAAATCGCATTGCACAGGAACTGACCGGGCGTTCGCAGCCACCATAGACAGTAGCTGCCCTTCAGCGGATGAACCGCCTCGCGATCAGCCATTTTCGTGCGAAGCGCCTTGCGCGATTCGTTTGTCGGCAGATACTCCTGCACCTCGTCAAGGCTCAGGAAAAACACGTAGTCGTCCGTATCCGCTCCTCCGTCGATCCCAGAATCCGGATTATCGGCATTGATATTGTGTGTAAGCAGGATACGGCTACGTTCCTCATCCGTAAATACGGTTTCATAGAATACCTGATTGCACCAGTAACGCGCATGCACATAGAAGAGATCGTCATCCGTGCCCGTCTCCGTTCCTTTTCGGTTCAATGGAATTTTACTGGGATCCACTGTAAACTTCTTCCAGTTTCCGCCGCTTCCCAGATTGTTCGTAGCGCGCGTTGTTCCAATGAGGGATTTCTCCCAGCTGCAATTCTTATATTGGATCCACGCCGGATTAAAATAGGATTCGGAACGGATCACACGGTCGGTAAGCAAAAGCGCCTTCCCGTCCTTTGCAGTGAGTACACGCCATTCGAGCGCGTCCTCCGTTTTCTCGTCGCCGTCCTGCTCATAAATGCCCATCAGAAGCTTCTCCCGCACTGGGACGGCATTTGCCTGACCAAGCGTCGTCGTAGTCCGTTCATTCTGAATGGTAATCTTCGCGCGATACGCACCGGCCTCCGACGGCGTATAGGAAAACTCTGTATCGGTCGTGTTTTCAAAGGAATCCTTTAGATCGTCGCCGTCGTAAATGCGGCAGGTGTAGCGGCTAACTTCATCCATCGCGCTGTCCACGCTCCACGTGATCGGCAGTCCTGCGCAGCCGTTTTTCTCCGTATCGCAGAGAATGGTGAATGCATCAAAATACTTCACAGTCAGACCGTGCGCCCGCGCATACGTATCCATCCCGCTGTTTATATAACAATAAACTATCAGACTCTCGCAGCCTTCAAACGCAGTGTCGTGCACCGTCACCTCGCGCGAATAACAGAAGAGCTTCTCAAGCGCCGTGCAATCGGCAAACGCCTGCGCATCAATGCTGCGTACCGTATCCGGCAGCCGTACCTCCGTTATCGCCGTATTCCCATAAAAGGCTCGCGACCGCACGCTTTCCAGTGTCTGCGCGTTTGCAGCGCCGACGCACAGTAACACAAATAGCGTCGTCAGCGCGACGCGAATGAAAAAGCTTCTGAGTTTCATCGATTCATCTTCCTCCGAAAGCATCTTTCCGACAATTCGGGTTATTCATTAGACGAACAAATGGCTGGAAAAGTTCGGTTTCAGCCGGTTAATTATTCCAGCAGCTCCATCAGATCTTCGCGGGACATCGTGAGCAGGCCGCCTCTCCCATCTCCCGCAGCCAGCTCCGCCAGCAGGCTCTTCTTCTCCTGCAGCTTCAGAATGTTTTCTTCGATGGTATCCTGTGCGATCAACCGATATACCTGCACCTTTCGCGTCTGCCCGATGCGGTAGCAGCGGTCGGATGCCTGATTCTGCGCCGCCAGATTCCACCAAGGATCGTAATGAATCACCGTATCCGCGCCAGTCAGATTCAGTCCCGTTCCACCCGCCTTCAACGAAATCAGGAAGACCGGCACTTCACCGTCATTGAAGCGACGTACAAACTCGGCGCGCTCCTTAAGCGGCGTATCGCCCTGCAGGGTAAAGGACGCAATGCCTGCCGCTTCCAGCGCCGCGCGGATGCGAGCCAGCATGCTCGTGAACTGGCTGAACACCAGCGTAGCGTGCCCGGCCTCCGCCAATTCCGCCACCATGCGCACGCATTCCTCTAACTTACAACTGCCTCCCTCGTAGTTCTCCACGCAAAGACCCGGGTCGCAGCACAGACGGCGCAGACGCGTCAGCATCGCAAGGATCCGCATCCGTCCCTCCTGACCGTCCGACGCCTCCACCTGCTTTTTCACGTCCCACGCATAGGCCATATACAGCTTTCGCTGCTCAGTCTCCATAGGGATTACACGCACCGTTTCCGTCTTCGGCGGAAGCTCAGTCAGAACCTCCTGTTTTGTGCGGCGGAGAATGAACGGCGCAATCAGTTTTTTCAGAAGCGCAGCTGCCCCATCGTCTCCATTTTTTGCCACAGGCGTTTCAATGCGCCTGCGGAATTCTTCATATTTATAAAGATATCCCGGCATCAGAAAATCGAAGATACTCCACAGCTCACTCAGACGATTCTCTATCGGCGTACCAGTCAGCGCAAGGCGCACGCTCGCATGGAGCTCTCGCGCCACGCGAGCTCCCTTCGTCTGATGATTCTTGATATACTGCGCCTCGTCCAGCACACAAGCGTAATACTCATTTTGGACATGTGCCTCCCCATCCCGGCGAAGCAGATCATAAGACGTTACCACAAGGTCGAATTCATTTGCGCATTGAATCTGTGCCCTGCGCTCTGCCGCCGTGCCGCCCAGAAGACATACGCGAAGCTCCGGCGTCCATTTTTCCGCCTCCGCGCCCCAGTTTAGCACCAGCGACGCCGGGCATACGATCAGCGATGGACGGCTTGCGCGCCCCTCCTGCTTCAGCGCCAGCAGATATGCCAGCACCTGCACCGTTTTGCCCAGACCCATGTCGTCGGCCAGGATCCCGCCGAAGCGATAGGCATCCAGTGTTCGCAGCCAGCGGTATCCCGCCTTTTGATAGCCGCGCAGCACGACTGCCAGCGAATCCGGCACATGAAAGTCACTATCCTCCACGGTGCGGAAATCCCGAATCAGCCGCCGGAAGCCGTCGTCACGTTCGAAGTTCAGCTTTCTTTCCTGCTTCAGCAGCCCATCCAGATACATGGCGCGCGACAGCGGAAGCGAAATCTCCGTCCGCTTCAATTCCTTCGCGCCCAATCCCAATCCGTGCGCCATACGTGCTACACCACTGAGATCGTCATCCTGCGCCGAAAGGAAGCGCCCGTCCTTCAGGCGGTAATAGCTGCGCTTTTCTCGCACGGCCTCCAGCAAGCCCTCCAGCTCCTCCGGGGGAAATTCCCCAGTATCCACATGCAGCCGAAGCACGCTTTCACCCACCGACACACCAACCACTGCTGTCTGGCTGCGCTTCACACGCAGGCTTCGCACCCGGTCGGAAACCAGCACCTCGCCCGCCTCGGCCAGTCTCTCGCTTCCACCGGTGATGAAATCATAGATTCGCTTTTCGTTTTCAAGGACATATTGTCCATCATCCCGGCGATCAAAATGCTGCGCCAGCGCATTCAGCGCACGCGTCTCCCCGATCGTATCGCGCCGAATCGAGCGTACCCTTGCGCCCGCAGCAAGCTCCTGCTCGCCATACACAAACGCCGCCCGGGCCGTCAGACAGTTGCGGTCGGGCGCGTCGATGTAAAAGCGGGGCGTCATAGTCTCCGGCAGATAGTCCTCCAGCAGCTCGCCGCCGTCGATTTGCAGTTGGCCGCGGATTTTCGGATACACCGCTCCGCAGAACTTTTCCATGCTCTTTTTGGTAAACGAAATATTCGATGTCCCGCACGCCTCCAGCAACGGAGCTACGCTCTTTTCATACTCTGCCGAAAGACGATAGAGACATCCGTCCATATAGAGATACCGATAACGCTCTCCCTGCAGCAGCCTGAACTTCTGCACAATGTGCATGTCCACCTGGCCATTATACTCGCTTTTCTCAATTTTCAGTTCAACCCTCGGCACATCTTCGCGCAGAACACATCCGTCCACCTGTCCATCGGGCACAAACAGCGAAAATATCTCATCCAGCAAATGTCCTTCAAGGTTCATTGCAGGCATTCGCCTGTAGTCTTCCCCTGCGCGAACGATCGCACTCAGGCAGCGCACCAGATGCGCGGAGCGCTCATCCAGCGCTTCATAATCGTGCTTCAGAGTCAGCTGCTTTCCGTAAACAACTGTGTCCTTCGTCCGAAATGCGTTTACAAACGCGCACACGTCCTTTATAACATACTGCCGGGTTACACCCACCGTGAAGGAGACCTTCTCTACTTGGTAGTAGGGGCCCTCCAAAATATCCAGCTTCGGGTAGACCATTACGCTTCCCTGCGCGTTTACGCGCACCGACTCGTCGTACTTTTGCAGCAAAAGCTGAGCGCCCGGCGAGGTTGTCATAAGCTCCTTCGGCAGCGTGTCCTTGTCCCGATAGGCAAACAGCAGCGCGCAGACATGCTCGCAACCGGCATTCTGGCCACATGTGCACTCATACCAGACTTCTCTTTCATTATGATCAATCGTCAGTTCAACCTGATACTCCTTTTTATCCCGCACATAGCCAACCACATCGATAATCGGGAAACTTCTTGCATGGTTCAGCCACACGTTTCCCTGCCGGTATAGTTCAAATCCCTTCATGACCAGCACTCGCGGAAAGCGCACCCAGACTCGTTCATTCAATTTCATTTTCCTGTTTCTCCATTGCCTTCTTGAGCGCCTGCTCCACCGCGCGTCCGTTTTTCCTCGCATTATTGCCGTCCAGCATGCGGCGAATGTCTGCATTCACGGCTTCCACCTCGCGCCGCAGCTCCGTCGCCGGTACACGCAACGCACCGTTGCCCAGTATGATCAGCTGCTCCAGCCCGTCGCTGGTCGCCACACGCACACGGTTCCGCTTACCGATTTCATAAGTCGCCTTTTCGATATAGCTGTCCGCTGTCTCCGCCTCCGCCGTATATACGACGTCGATATTATTATGCTTCAGCACGCGTCCGGCATTGTTTGGCACGCGATAGGCATCAAAAACCAGAATGACGCGCTGCGACGTAAAGCCCTGATAATTGCTCAGAATATCCATCAGCAGAAGCCTTGCGCCCTCCAAATCGCTCTGCGCCCGTACCTTCAGCTCCGGCCATGCGTTCACAATGTTGTAGCCGTCCACCAGCAGATACTCCGGCGGTGCCGGCTGTTCTGAAGCCGTAACTGCCGGCACCCTCTGCGCAGGTGCTGTAACCGGACGCGCCTCAAAATCCCTTCGGCGCACCTGACCATAGGTGCGCTCAAAAATGCGCATCAGCTCCTCGTCCTCAGCGTGAATGTCCACGTGCCCGGCATGTAGTGCCGAGGCGGGCTCGTTCTGTGCCGATCGGCCGAACAGCTCCGTCTGTATGTGCATGCGAGCAGGCGCTTCGTTCCATTTCACGATCACGCCTGCGCCGTGCTGGCAGAACACGGAATCGGCGGGATTCCATGTATCCCGCTCCGGGTCATACCCAATGCGCGCAAGCACCAACTCAGCATTTCGGCAGGGCTCATAGCCGCCGGAGGTCAGGCTCACTCGGCCGCGGCCACGCGTATACGCTGCCACTTCGCGGGCATAGCCGCGCGCCTCAGCAACCGGTGCACGCCCCAGAAGCAGCACCTCGTCGTCCGCCCGCGCGGGCTCGCCAAACGAGCCGCCCATCTGCGTAAGGTCGCTCATCGCGCGCCCCAGACAGTCGGCAGGGATTTCCAGCCGTATGTCATACCATGGCTCCAGCAACTGGCTTTGTGCCTGCATCAGTCCTTGCCGCACAGCGCGATGTGTTGCCTGCCCAAAATCGCCGCCCTCCGTATGCTTCAGATGCGCGCGCCCCGCTATGAGCGTGATGCGAATATCCGTTACCGGCATGCCCGCAAGCACGCCTACAGGCTGCCTTTCCGTCAGATGCTTGAGAATCAGCCTCTGCCAATTGCGTTCCAGATTATCCTCCGGGCAGCGTGTATCCACCTCTACGCCGCTTCCGCGCGAACCCGGCTCAAGCAGAAGATGCACCTCGGCATAATGCCGAAGCGGTTCATAATGACCCACACCCTCTACGGCGTTTAAAATCGTTTCTTTATACAGAATTCCACCCTCGTCAAAATGAACCTTCATGCCAAACCGGTCGGCGAGCGCGCGCTTTAGAATCTCCTGCTGCACCTCGCCCATCAACGACACATGGATTTCGCGCAGCGTCTCATTCCATTGAACGCTCAATAGCGGGTCTTCCTCTTCCAGTATATGCATGCACGAAAGCAGCCTGTGCGGATCCACGTCTGGCGCAGGATACACGCGATACACGAAAACCGGCTCCAGCACAGGCGCCTCCGCATCCGCCTCTGCGCCCAGTCCCTCGCCGGCATAGGTCTCGTTCAGCCCCGTAACCGCGCATATACTGCCCGCCACGGCTTCGTCTACGCTTGTATATTTTGCGCCGGAATACAGGCGAATCTGGCTCACCTTTTCCTGCCACGCATCCCCGCTTCTTTTCGCTCCCGACAAGAGTGCGCGCACGCGCAGCGTACCGCCGGTCACTCGCAGATAGGTCAGCCGCGCGCCCTGCGGATCGCGGGCAATCTTGAATACCCGCGCGCCAAAGACCTCCGGTAAGCCCTTTTCCGGCAGGAGGTTTACGAGCGCATCCAGCAACACATCCACCCCGTCTCCGCGAAGCGCCGCGCCAAAAATACACGGAAACAGCCTGCGCTCGGCTACAAGCCGTGCAAGCCTTTCCGTTCCGATTTTTCCCGTTTCCAGATATTCGTTCAGCGCATCTTCATCCGTGACGGCGGCATGCTCATAGCCGTCCGGCGCTGAGAGCTCCACGCAGGCATCCCCAAAGCGTTCGCGCAGCTCACTCATACGCGCATCCTTGTCTACGCCCGGCTGATCCATCTTGTTGATAAACAGAAATACCGGAAGACCATGCGCCTCCAGCAGCTTCCAAAGCGTCAGCGTGTGACCCTGTATACCATCCGCGCCGCTGATGACCAGCACTACACAATCCAGAACATCAAGCACGCGCTCTGCTTCCGCCGAGAAGTCCACGTGCCCCGGCGTATCCATCAGCGTAATCTCCCGATTTTTCCACGAAAGTCGCGCCTGTTTGGAGAAAATGGTAATCCCCCGTTCACGCTCCTGCTGATCGGTATCCAAAAACGCATCCCGATGATCCACGCGTCCCTGCCTGCGCAGCTGACCACTCACATACAAAAGCGCCTCAGACAGCGTGGTCTTCCCCGCATCCACATGCGCCATAAGCCCACAAACCAAGGGAGCCTTTGCCATATTCTGTTTCTCGGGCATAAAAATCCCCCTTTTGTGGAAATGATGCCTATCGTCTCCCCGATGATTATATCACAAAAAGCGAAGATATCCAATAAGCCAAGGAGACGCTTCCCATTTCATCATAGCATATCGTTTCTTCCCTTGCAACCTCTTTTTGACATTTGCGCCGTCCGCGCAGCATAAAAAAGCTCCCGCGATTGCGGGAGCCGCCCTCTTCAGGTCCGTCAGTCATCGTACTCCACTGGCCTCAGGCCTTCGCAGACAGTTTCCTGCGTACGGCTGAGCTCAATTCCCTCATCGGAAATCTGCGCGACCGCCAACAGGCTTCCGTCCTCTGGGATGAAATCGGGCACGATAATCAGTGTCTCATCGACCGGCACGGTATCGTATGCCTTATCGTCCACGTACACGCGGGAAGCATAGGTCAGCCCCTCGCCGTGCACAAATAGGTTTCCGAACCGGTTTTCAAGGCTGGTTACGCAAATGGGTGTCAATCCCATCGTGAAGCTCTCGTCATAGGCATGCTTCGCGCTCTCATACACATAGCGCTTTCCGTACAGCATGTCATACTCCAGTATTTCCAGATTGCGCATGTAGTTTTCGCTACCCATTTCGCGCTGGTGGAAGCGCACCATTACGCCTGTGTCAATCTTTGCCAGTTCAAGCACATACGCACCCAACTGATAGGCCTCGAGATCGAGGCTCTCGCCGTCCAGCTCATAGTTTGCCCAGATGACGTAGGGCGTCTTATACATATCCCCTGTCGTCAGATCATCCTCCGTCAGGCTCAGGCCAGGCAGATGGTCGCCGAAGAACACGATGATCGTATTTTCATCGTAATTTTCAAACGCCTCCACCAGATCGCCTACGAACTGATCCGTTTCCACCATCTGTGAAAGGTAATACTCAAAGATGCTCTTCTCGCGCTCCGATTTTGCGCCCTCCACGATAACGACCGGCTCCATATCCGACGGCAACGGAATATACGCGCCATGCGTCTGCATCGTGACGGTATACACAAAATCACGTCCCTCGGTCTGACTCACAGCCTTCAGAATCTCGTCCGTCAGAATATTGTCCTTGCACCATCCCTTGGGATTCAGCTCGTATCCATTCATGTATTCCTTAGAATGGAAGCAGTTGAAGCCCATGTTCTTGTAAATGGTGTTGCGGTAATAGAACGAACCCGTGTAGTTATGCACGCCCGTGGCCGTATACTTGAGCGCACGCAGATCGGTAGCCAGCGTTTCCAGCGCTTCCTTGCGCAGGATGGAGTAATACGGGAATTCGCCCGCGCCGAAAAAATCCAGCGAGCAGCCGGTGAGCACCTCAAACTCGGTATTCGCCGTTCCGCCGGAAACGGTGGGAACGGATAAATAGCCACCAATGCCATTTTCCTGCAGGCTGCGGAAATTGGGAATCGGATCCTCCGACAGTGTGACCGTCTTTACCGTCATCGGATCAAAGAATGATTCAAGCTGCACAAACAGGATATTCGGCCGCTCGCCGTCCTCCTGCTCAAACGCGCCGCCGCGCAGAATCTCGCGAATGGACCCAACCGCATCGCGGGTGTATCCCTCCGGCTCGCTGTTGAAATCGCCGGTACGCACCGACTCGATAAACTCATCAAGCGGACGCAGGGAATGCTTTTCCTCCTCTTCGTCCACGTCGATGTCGATATCCAGCGTATCCGCAATGCTCGCAACCTCCTCAGGCGAATAGTCCGCCGGCTTTTCAATTCCAACATTGAAGAAGCTGTAACAGAGGCAGTACGGAAAGCCATACTTCTTATAGGATCCATACAGATCCGGCTTCAGATTGCGCGAAATGATGCCGCTTGGCCGGGTAAACAGCACAAGCGTATAAATAAGGAAGGCCATCGCAAACAGGCAGGCGCGCAGAATGCCACGCTGTCCCTCCTTCCGGTATCTGGGCGACCGTATTGCCAAGACCACAAGCCCGGCAATCACGCCCGCAACCAGAGCGAAGATCAGCACAATCTGCCAGATTTCGAAATAGACCGGCATCATCATGATGGCTTCCAGTCCCATCTGCAGGTCGACTGCCGTCAGCGGGTAGTTGTTTCGAAAGCCCAGCAGTATGCAGTCTGCAATGCCGAAGGCCAGCCATAAAACCGTAACCAGCGTCGTACTGAACACTTTTTTGCGAAACAGCATCGCAATCGCCAGCGTCACGCTTACAATCGAACAGCCAAACAGGAACAGGAGCGGGCTCTGGTACACAAACCGGCACGCATCCATGAAGTCGCGCCGCGACAGGATTTCCAAAATAAACGTCAGTAGAAGCGATTCGCTAATCACAAACAGTGACGGCGGTATCATCGCCTTTTTTCCAACGCCCTGTCGCATGCTATCCGTCCGTTTCATTTCTTTCCTCCGTTTTCAGCTGCGGCCGCGTAGGCAGCCGCGCTTAATCCCGCCGTTGCTCCCTCGCCGACCGCCTTCGCAATCTGGTACGGCGCGCCGGTCAGGTCTCCAGCGGCAAATACGCCGGGAAGATTGGTGGCAAGCTGCCGGTCTACGACCACGCGTCCGTCCTCGGTTTCAAGCCCCGGAACGAGCACACCGGGTAACATAGCGCTTCTGAGCACAAACGCACCGTCTGCCGCATAGCTTACCCCGTCCGTTTCAAGAACAACTCCCCGTTCTGCCTGCACAAAGCGCCGGGGCTTCACGCCCTCCACCATCTTCACGCCCTCAGGCGCGCGGACACCCTTTTTCATAACAAGACACGTGACGTCCGAAAACTCCGAAAGGTATCGGATTTCCTCCTCCGCATCCGCATCGTACGCCAGCACAAGCACCGTTCTATCCTTATACAGTCGTCCGTCGCAGGTAGCGCAATAGCTCACGCCGCGCCCCAGCAATTCAACCTCTCCCTCAACGGGCTTAAACGCAGTCACTCCGGTTGCAAGCACTACGCTCCTCGCTTCCCACATTTCCACGCCGCTCGTCAGCGCATAAAAATCGCCCATCGGATACACGTGATCCACGTATTTCCGCTCCACGGCAATGTCCTGCGCCTCTAAATGCCGATGGAACGCCGTTGCCAGCGCCGCGCCCCCGATTTCCGGTAAGCCCGGGTAGTTGGCAATTTTCTGCGCGCTCTCAAGCTTTCGTGAAACCTCCGTCGCGCCCAGAAGAAGCAGCGAACGGTTTCTTTGCCTGACATTAATAGCCGCGGCAACGCCCGCCGGGCCTGCGCCGATAATTGCGACGTCCAGCATATCGAAGTCTCCTTATAAAACGATTTCAGGCGGACATGCTCTTTTGCCTCGCATTCCGCCCAAAGAGCATCCGTGCGGGAAAGCCACCGCTTTCCCGCACCGGATTCCGGCTTTACCCTCGCCGTTATTTTACGCAATCAGACGCTTTGCCAGCTCCGCCGCAGAAGCCGCGTCGGTGGAATATCCGTCCGCGCCGATTTCATCAGCGTATTCCTGCGTAATGGGCGCGCCACCGATCATGACCTTCACCTGATCGCGTAGCCCCTCGTCCTTCAGGCGCTCAATGACCTTGGCCATCATGGGCATTGTCGTAGTCAGAAGCGCGGACATGCCGATAATCTTCGCGCCGCCGCGAACCGCGTCGATGAACATTTCAGGCTTCACGTCCACGCCCAGATCCATCACGCTAAAGCCGCTGCCCTCAAGCATCATGCCGACGAGATTCTTGCCGATATCGTGCAGGTCTCCCTCGACCGTACCGATGGCCACGGTTCCCAGCGACTGAACATTCTCCGCCACGAGCAGCGGCTTCAAAATCTCCGTGCCCGTTTTCATCGCACGCGCCGCGACGAGAACCTCCGGCACGTATACTTCGCCGTTTTTAAACTGCTCGCCCAGATTCGCCATGCCGACGACCAGGCCTTCGTTCAGAATCGTCTCTGCCTTCACACCCTCTGCCAGTGCCTCGCGCACCAGCTGGTCTACGACCTTTCTTCTGCCGCCCTCTACCGCGCGGGCAATTTGTGCCATATCAGCCATGCTTTTCCTCCTTTGGATGAGCATATATCAACATTGTCATTTTACCACGAAGGCGTCGATCTTACAATGCCCGCAATAAATTTTATTGGAACTTTTCAGAAAAGCTCTGTTCAATCACCTCTCAATGTGATATACTTAATTTATATGTATTGGGAAGCGGAGGTTTTGTTATGAACCGCATAGACGATCTTCGTTCAAGAGGCATTTCATGCGCGCTGTACGATGATCCCATAAACATTCGCTACCTCACCGGCTACACCGGCGAAGGCAGTCTTCTTATCCTGCCCGACCGCGCCGTAATCATCACCGATTTCCGCTACGTTGAGCAGGCGCAGCGCCAGAGTCCCTTCTGTGACCTTGAGCGCACCGGTGTCGGCCGGGGTGTCAACGCCATCGTTGCGGAGGCGCTTGCCAAGGCCGGCCTTCACGAGTTGCCCATTGAGGAAAATATCGTCACCGTCAGCCGTCTGCACTCCATGGAAAAGGCATTGCCCGGCATTCACTTGACTGCACTGCCTGGAACCGTTCTCGAAATGCGTACGGCAAAGGATGAAGACGAGCTAAACTGCATCCGAAAGGCACTGGCCATCTCCTGTCAGGCGTTTGACGACCTTCTTGGCATCATTCATGCCGGCATGACAGAAAAGCGCGTCTGCGCAGAGCTCAACCACTTTATGAACCTTCGCGGAAGCGAGGGGACGGCCTTCGATACCATCGTCGCCTCCGGCGTGAACGGCTCGCTGCCCCACGCCGTGCCCTCCGATAAGGTTATCGAAAAGGGTGAGCTTGTCACATTTGATTTCGGTGCGAAGTTTGGAGGCTATTGTGCCGACATGACGCGCACCATCGCCATCGGCGAAATCTCGAGCGAGCTTCACGAGATTTACGACGCGGTTCTCGAAGCGCAGCTCACGTCCGAAGCGGCCGTCAAGCCCGGCGCTATATGCCGTGACATCGACAAAATCGCCCGCGACCAGCTGGAGGCTAAATACCCCGGCGCGTTCGGGCACAGTTTGGGTCACGGCGTGGGTCTGTTCATTCATGAGCTACCCAGCCTGAGCTTCCGCTCGGACACCATCCTGCAAAAGGGTCATGTGGTCACCGTAGAGCCCGGCGTTTACATTCCCGGCGTCGGCGGCTGCCGCATTGAGGATACGGTCATCGTCACCGAAGACGGTTTCGAAAACCCCGTCACGACCCCCAAACAACTGATAGTTGTTTGACCAACGCCCCGATCATATATTCAGAGGAGGAACCCCCATGGTAACAGCTGGCGATTTCAAAAAAGGCCTTACGGTGGAATGGGATGGCGGTATCTGGACGATCGTTGACTTCCAGCACGTGAAGCCCGGCAAAGGCGCCGCTTTCGTTCGCACCAAGATCAAAAACATCATCACCGGCGCGGTTGTCGAGCGCAGCTTCAACCCCACCGATAAGATGCCCAAGGCCATCATCGAAACGAAGGTCATGCAGTATCTTTATAACGACGGCGATCTGTACTACTTTATGGACAACGAGACCTTCGAGCAGCTGGCGCTGCCCAAGGAGCAGGTTGAGGACAGCATCCCCTTCATGAAGGAGAACACCGAGGCCACGATCCGCTTCTACAAGGGCTCTCCGTTCAGCGTTGAAGCTCCGACCTTCGTCGACCTCGAGGTCATCCATACTGAGCCTGGCTTCAAGGGCGACACCGCTTCCAACACCACCAAGCCTGCCACCGTCGAGACCGGCTTCACCCTGCAGGTGCCGCTGTTCATCGAAATCGGCGACAAGCTTCACATCGACACCCGTACCGGCGAGTACCTCAATCGCGTGTAACAGCGGCGCTCACCCGGTTCACAAAAGCGGAATCGTCGTATGCCGACGTTTCCGCTTTTTTCAGAATCCGCGTCCCTACGGACGCAGGCGCAGGAGGAAAATATGCGCGATCTCACACAGAAAATCGGTTATCTGAAGGGTCTGCGTGACAGCCTGGGCGCCGACCCGAACGAACCGGCCAACCGCCTCACGAACCTCATGATCGACGTGCTCGACGGCCTGGCCGAGACCGTGGATGAGCTGATTAACGAGCATCAGGAGCTGAACGACTACGTCACCTCCATCGACGACGATCTGGCTGACCTTGAGGCTCGCAATAAGTCCGGGAGTTTCCCGGGCGACGACTTTGACGAGGAGGACGATGCGCCCTCCCCGCATACCCGCAGTCATCTGCGCGTTCTCAAGACCAACGACGAGGCAGAGGACGCGGATGAGGAGGATGAGGACGACGAGCTCGACAATTCTGATCTCGCCGTAAGCCTCTGCTCCGCTTGTGGGCGTCCGTTTGCCCTGAGCGTCGAGGCCTTCGGCTTCTCTCCCCTTTACGAATGCCCGCATTGCGGAAAGCATGTTCCCTTTAAGCTGATCACCTCCCACACACTTCCGACGGCAAAGCCCGTTGAAAACTGACAGAAGCGATCGCTTCTATATCGACCCCGCGCGGCTTGCGCGGGGTCGTTTTTTGCAATTTTCTCCTTGCTTCTCCGCCTGTTTTGTGCTACAATTCTGATATGAACGTGTTCATAAAAAGAACGCCAACTGGAGGACGCATGCCAAAAGTTCTTGAAAGCGTTCGTGAGCAGCTACTCGAAACCGCTCGCGCGCAAATTGAGAGAAGCGGATATGCCCGCACCACAATCCGCTCTGTCGCTGCGGAATGCGGCATTGCAGTCGGCACGGTGTATAACTACTTTCCCTCCAAGGACATGTTGATTGCAACCTACGTATCCGAGGACTGGCTACGCTACCTTGCGTCCATTCGGGCAAGCGAGGCTGATGACGCAAAAACACGCTTGCGCCGCATCTATGAAGCGCTGCGTGCGTTTATCGATGCGCACGCAGCACTATTTACGGATCCGGATGCTGTCAAGCCCTACCACTCCGTTTTCATGCAGCGCCATAATCAGCTTCGCGCGCAGCTCGCCGAGCTCATTGTGCCCATCTGCCCACCCGGCGCAGATGCCCTTCTCCCCTCGTTCATCGCAGAATCTCTGCTCACGTGGACGCTGGAGAAAACGGCCTTCGAGCCCATCTATCACATCATTCAAAAGCTGTTATAAACGAAACAGTAAAAGGAGAGGATTCGTTCATGAGTAGCTTTGAAAACCTTCGCATTGTCGACAACTTCTACCAGACGTCCCTGTTCTTCCCCATGCCAACCGTCATCATCAGCACGCTATGCGAGGACGGCACAACCACGCTCGGCCCTTACTCGCTGGTACAGCCCTATTACGTCGCCGGGAAGGACTACTATGCCATGCTGCTGAGCTGCCGCAATTCCTCGAACACGGCGCAGAACCTTCTGCGCAACGGCAAGTGCTCTCTGAATTTCATCGACGATGACCCGAAAACCTTCAAGGAGGCTGTCAAGCTCTCATGGCCCGGCGACAAGCCTTCGGACAAGATGCCCAAATGCAAATTCCGACTGGAAACGAGCCAGATTGAAGAAGAAACCGGCGAAGCGCGCCCACAGGTGCTGACGGACGCCATTCAGTCGATCGAATGCACGTGGATGCGTACGCTGGACGGCGCGGACAGAGATCAGCCAGGCGAATTGAACGGTTACGAAGGACCCTACCACGATTTCAATGGCATTACCAGCAAATTCGGCGCGCACTTCATCCTGCGCGTTGACCGCATACTGATGAAGAAAAAATATGCCGACGCCATTATCAACGGCGTGCGCGCAAAGGACTTCCCGCCGTTGCCGGTCGACTACGGCTATCGCGATTCCAAGAACTTCTGGTTTCACAGGAAACGCAGGATGCGCGCGGAGCTTCTGCAGGTGCGCAAGGCCACGCTCGAATCCGTACGCTACGCCGCCGACCGTGTCGACGACAAGGTCAAATTCACCGACGACGCACTCGAAACCATTCTAGGGGTACCGCGCGTGTTTCTGCCGGTAGTGCTCAAAGGCTGCGTAAGCTGGGCGAAGGAGAACAACGTGCAGTTGGTAACAGCCGAGCACATGAAGATCATTAACGACAAGCGAGCCAAGGAAAAAGCAAAGAAATAAGGAGGAAGTCTTCATGAAAGTCGTTCTTGCCGGTGCGTTTGGCAATCTGGGTGCAGAAATTCTCACCTGCCTGTGCCGGGCGGGTCACGAGGTTATTGCCGCCGATCTGAAGGAGCGTCAAATTCCGGGAATCGAGGGCAAATATGCCTTCACGTCCATCGACGCCACCAATCCTGTCAGCCTGAAGGGGCTGTGCGACGGCGCAGACGTTGTCATCACCACGATGGGGCTGACCGACGCTTCTACCCGCTTCACATCTTACGACATTGACTACAAGGGCACCATGAATCTGTACGCCGAGGCAAAGCGCGCAGGCGTGAAGAAATTCAACTATGTCTCCGTCATTTCCTGCGACCAGCCGGGAGCTGAAAAGGTTCCGATGCTGCACGCCAAATACATGGTGGAGCAAGAGCTTAAAAAGGAATCCATGGACTGGGTCATCTACCGTCCGACCGGCTATTTCTACGACATTGCCAAGGTATTCAAGCCCTATGTAGAGAAGGGCGAGATGCAGCTTTTGAAAAACTACGGCGGTGTAAAGGCCAATGTGGTAGACTGCCCGGACTTCGCCGCCTTCATCGTCGAGCACATGAACGACACGAACGTCACCTACAACGTCGGCGGCCAGGAAATCTATACCTATGAAGAAATGGCAAAGATGTGCTTTGACGCCGCCGGAAAGCCCTGCAAAATCAAGTGGGCTCCCATCTGGCTGTTCGGCATTCTAGCGAATCTGCCAAAAATCAAAAAGGCCGGAAAGCACGACATCATCCTCTTTTCCCGCTGGACACTCAGCCACGATCTCGTGGGCGATACCAAAATCGGCGATAAGAGCTTTGCCGCATATCTGAAAAGCTATTTTGGCAGGGAGGGAAACTAAATGTACTGGGGACTGCTCGGCATTCTGTATATCGTCTGCGCCGCGCTGTGCGCCGTGGGTTTTTACAAGTTTGTGTATTTCCTCTCCGTGGGCTACGGTCTTGCCGTCGCAGGCGGCAGCCTTGCAGCGCTGATCCTGTATCTGACAGCACCCACGGCTACGCCTCTTTGGCTCGTGCTGGTTCAAATGCTTCTGTTCGTGGCGTACGGTGCACGGCTTTCCGGCTTTCTGCTGGCGCGCGAGTATAAAAACGCATCCTTCCGCAAAACGAGCATAGCCAAGGCTTCTCTCTCGAAGAACGAAGAAAAGAAGATGCCCGTATTCGTGATGGTCGTCATCTGGATCACCGTAGCCGCGCTGTATGTAGCACAGGTCAGTCCTATGCTGTTTCGCTGGAAAAACGGTTCCACAGACTGGGTCGTTCCGGTGATCGGCTTTGCGGTTTCCATCGGCGGTCTTCTGCTGGAATCTTCGGCAGACAGGCAAAAGAGCGCTCAAAAGAAGCTGCATCCCGACATGGTCGCCACGCAGGGATTGTATCGCATCGTACGCTGCCCGAATTATTTGGGCGAAATCATCTTCTGGGCCGGCGTATTCATCTCTGGTCTTACGACCTACTGCAATGCAGGACAATGGATTACCGCCATCGCAGCGTTCGTCTGCATCGTCTACATCATGTTCAACGGCGCACAGCGCATGGAAAAGCGCCAGATGAAGCAGTATGGCAACAAGCCTGAATATCAGGCCTATGCCGATCATACGCCCATCCTGCTGCCCTTTGTGCCGATTTACCACTTGAACAGTAGGAAGGAATGACGTCATGAAAGAGTATTCCGTTGCCATGGCGCTGGTAGACTTCATTCCGGTTCTTCTGTTTACCGCCGCCGGTGTACTCCTGATGTGCGATCTGTACCGCAAAATGAGCAAAGGTGCTTTTGCGCTTTTCTCTGCGGGGCTGATCGACGTAGCCTTTGCCGGTGCACTGAAGGCTACCTATAAGCTTCTCTACGCAGCAGGTATATGCGAATTTCCCGCACTGAATGACGTGTTCTTCCCTATGCAATCCATCGGCTTTCTGCTGGCCGGTCTCGGCATGCTGACGATGCTTCTCCATCGCCGGGGCGGAAGCACTGTCTGCCTTCTTGCACCCCCGGTATTTAAGGGCACATTCCTGTTCGTCGGCCTGATGGTTGCCGGACTGGGCATGCTGGATGCAGCGCTCTGCATTCTCTCCGGAAGACTGAAAAAGCCCGCGTTGATTGCGCTGTTCGCGCTTTCTTTCGTGTGCTCGTTGGCCATGGGCTACCTTTCCTCTCGCGATTTTACGCAGGCCTCCATGAACTGGACTGCCGAGTGCGTAAACATCGTCGGACAGGGCGCGCTGCTCGTCGGTACAATGCTGGCGCATAAGCATGGTCTGGCCGCGCTGGCAGTGAAAGAGAAGGATGCGGACTGACGCTGCCTCCATGAATCACTTTCCACCCATAAATCAAAAGTGTCACCCGCAGAAAGTCCAGCTTCGGCTTCCTGCGGGTGACACTTTTGATTTCCTGCAATCGACATTCAGCAATTCTCCGTCACCGCCGCATGTGCAGCGCTTCGGAGAATCACAAGTTGCTCCTGCGTGGGCATCGTGGACGGGACGGGAACGAACGTCCTTTCTCCTGTGGACGGGTTCTTTCCTGCATACTCATACAGCGCAGGCACAAATCGATTTTCACGCGCATCGCGTCCCGTGAAAAACTCATACCACGTCAATCCTGCCAGCAGCCGTCCTGCGTACAGCGACAGGTGGAAGCCGTCGCGCGTTAGCGGCACGCCGCCTCGCTCCGGATCGAACGCCGCATTTTCGCGCGCGATTCGCACCGCCTCGCCCACCGGAACGATCCGCGCACCGATTGCTCTCGCAGCCTTCCGATAGGCCTCGCTTAGGCAGGCATGCATTTGGAACCGATTTCGGTCATAATCCTCAAAGGCCGGATGTGCACTGTCATACTCATAGGCCCACGTCTCGTTCACAACGATCTCCGCCGACGGCGCAAGTGCGCGCACGAAATCTGCCAGCTCCCTAATAAATGGGAAATACGTTTCCGGCTTACCGCTGAAATGGCTGGCCTGCTGCACGGTCACGTAATCCCATCTTTCGTCCATAAGCGCCGTGCGCACCGACGCGCGTCCAATGCTTTCGTTGTTCACAAAATACTCATACGCTGCCTCGCCGCTCTGCACGTTTTCCATGTGCCTTTCAAGCGAGCAGCCGCCGATGTACAGGTTTCCCAGTTCAAGCGTCTCTCCGCCAGAGGAAGCCGCCTCGCGCGCCCACGTCTGGGAATCCACAGAGAAGCTGTTCCCGATTGATAAAATTTTCATAAGCAACCCTCTCTTGACAAAAAAGCCCGTCATCCGTATGATGGTAGCAAAAGAATCCCGGGAGGTACTCTCATGATCGAATTTCCCCGTCCCGTCGCTCGGCTGATTCGCACGCTTAACGAAGCGGGCTATGAGGCCTATGCCGTCGGCGGCTGCGTCCGCGATGCGCTGCTCGGCCGTCAGCCCAACGACTGGGACTTAACTACATCCGCCATGCCCGAGCAGATTAAGACCTGCTTTGTAAACCGCCGCGTCATCGAAACCGGCATCAAGCACGGCACCGTCACCGTACTGGACGGCGGCGTGCCCTACGAAATCACTACCTACCGGCTGGATGGCAAGTATTCCGACCATCGCCGCCCCGACTCCGTGGAATTCGTCAGCGACCTGAAGGAGGATCTGCGTCGCCGCGACTTCACCGTCAATGCCATGGCCTGCCACCCGGAGACCGGCGTAGTTGACCTGTTCGGCGGACAGGAGGATTTGCGCGCGGGAATCATCCGCTGCGTGGGCGAACCGGAGCACCGCTTTACCGAGGACGCGCTGCGCATTCTGCGCGCACTGCGCTTCGCCTCTACCTACGATTTCACCATCGACCCCGCTACGGGACGCGCGGCGCTGAAGCTCGCGCCGACACTTCAAAGCGTATCTCCGGAGCGCATTTTTGTAGAGCTCAAAAAGCTTCTGTGCGGGAAGGGTGCGAAGCGCGTGCTCGCCGAGTACGCAGACATTCTGTTTACGCTCTTCCCTGCCCTCGCACCAATGCGCAACTGCGCCCAGAGCAACCCGCACCACGCCTACGACGTGTGGACGCACACGCTGATTGCCCTTGAAAACGCGCCCGACGACCCGGTCTACCGGCTTACAATGCTGTTTCATGATTCCGGCAAGCCCGCGGCTCACTCCGTCGGCGAGGACGGCTACGACCACTTTAAAGGACACCCCGCCATCAGCCATGACATTGCCGAGGCGGCGCTGCTTGCCATGAAGAGCGACCGCGCCACGATGACCCGCGTGCTGGCGCTAATCGCCGAGCACGATCTGCGCATTCCAGCCGAACCCAAAAGCGTGCGCCGACAGATGGCGCGAATCGGCTCCGACCTGCTCGAAGCGCTGTTCCCCGTCTTCCGCGCCGACCTGCTTGCACAGAACCCGGCAAAAATCCCGGAGAAGCTGCAGGCAGAGGAAGCTCTGGAACGCGTTTTCCGCGAGGAGATCGAGCGAAATGCCTGCGTGAAGATCGGTGATCTCTCAGTAAATGGCCGCGACCTGATGGCGCTTGGTCTCGCCGGCCCCGACGTCGGCCGCATGCTGAAGGCACTGCTGGATAAGGTCGTCTCAGAGGAGCTTCCCAACGAACGCGAAGCCCTGCTGAGCGCCTGTCAGGCACTGCGCTCCTATGTCTAAAGCAAAGGATCTACAGCCACAGAAGCAGCCGCTCCACCATATCGTCCAGCACCCGTGCGCCATTGGGTTCGTTATGAATCTCGTGGCGCATGCCCGGGTATGCCTGATGCTCCGTGCGCATAAAACCGAGGCTCTTCAGGTATTTTTCCCCCGCTCCTGCGCCCTTCTCGCCTGCAGCGCATGGGTCGCACGCGCCCACGGCTATGAACACCGGTAGCCGACCATTCACGTTTTTCCAGCTTCGGCGGTCATACGCGCCGCGCATCAGCTCAAGCAGCGACAGGTAACCGTCCACCGTACCCGGAAACGCGCAGTGCGGGTCGGCCGCATAGGCCTTCACGCAGGTAGGGTCCGAGTTGATCCACGCATACTTCGAATTCTCGCCGCGAAAGGCCGATGCATAGCTTTTGAAGATCAGCTTTTCAGCGTTCCCGTCGCGATAGCGCCCGCCCCGCAGCCGCTGCTTAAGCTTCAGATACTGAATGCCCGCGCCCGCCACCGGATTATGCGCCGGAAGCGCGCTAAGAATCACGCCGCTCAGCTCACTTCCATACCGCTTCAGATAGTTGAGCGCGCACAGCGAGCCCATGCTGTGGCCGTAAAGAAACATCTTCCTGCCCGGATACCGCTCTGACAGCATCTCTGCCGTTGTGCGCATATCCGTCAGCGTACCCTCTGCGCCCAGCTCGTAGGTATAGCCTAAATCCTCCTCTGCGCGCACGCTGCGTCCATAGCCACGATGATCATTCATGATGCACGCAAAGCCCTTCTCGGCCCAGCGCCGCATCATCGGCAGATAGCGCTCCTTGTATTCGGATATGCCGTGCGCCATCAGAAGCGTGCCGCGCACCTCGCCCTCGGGCTCCACCACCAGAACGCTGATTTCAAGCCCGTCCGCCTTAGAGGAAAACGAAAACCATTCTTCTTTCATTGTCAGATACCCCTGAATTCCATACGATGCTCTTGAAGGGAAGTGTTTTCTTGTTTGACCGCGAAATACCTGCCCGCATCCACGCACTGCCGGGAACAGTGTGCCTGTGGCTTGAAAGCCTGACGACCGGCGAAGCCGTTCGCGTGAACCCGGACATACCCGTCATTGCAGCCAGCGTCATCAAGCTTGCTGTGCTGCTTGAAGCCTTCCGCCGCTTCGACTGCGGCTCGCTTGACCCAAACGAGCCCTATGCCGTACGGCCGGAGGATAAGGTACCCTCCTGCGGGGCGCTTACCTATCTGCACGACGGAATCAACGTCACGCTGCGCGACCTTGCGACGCTGATGATCATACTAAGCGACAATACCGCCACAAATATCCTCATCGACCGCCTTGGCATCGAGTGCGTCAATCACACATTGGACGCGTATGGCCTTGCAGGCATGCGCCTGCGCCGCAGAATGTTTGATTCCGAGGCTGCCGCGCGCGGGCTTCAGAACACTGTGACTGCCGAGAGCGTCGCCCGGTTCTTCCGCCTGCTGTATAGGGGCGATCTGGTTTCGAAAACCGCATCTGAGGATATGCTACACATTCTGCTCGATCAGCGGCTGAACGGAAAAATTCCGTTTTTCCTGCATTCCGCAGGAATCCGTGTCGCACATAAAACCGGAGAGGACGACGGCATCACGCACGACGCGGGCATCATCCTTGCGAAGGAGCCGCTAATTGCGGTTTTTCTCTCCGCCGAAACCGACGTGCCCGCGTGTGAGCGCATGATTCAGGATGTCTGCCGCACGCTTATTCCAAAACGATAACGGCAATCATCACCAGATTTTCGCTGCCCGTGTTTTCCACACCGTGTCCATGGCCAGGGAAGGTGACCATGCTGTCGCCTGCCTGCACGTCGCAGAATTTCCCGTCGTCGCTTACGCGGCCGCTGCCCGCCACAAAGGCAAACATTTCCGTTTCACCCTCGTGCACGTGATAGCCGATGGAGCTGCCGGGACCAAGCGTGAGCCTTGCGAACAGGCGCACCTTACCCGGCCGCTCCTCAGACAGGCTCAAAACCTCTACGTCGCCGTTGCCGCCGCGCATCTGGTGCTTGATGCTCGCGATCATGTCCTTCTGCTTATTGATCATTCTGCCTTCCTCCGCTTCCTCAGATAACCTCAAACAATTCAATTCGCTCGCCGTCCGGGCCCTTGAAGAAGATGTTCTTCACGCCGCCATAAATCCAGTCGCAACGGTTGATTTCGTCATTCACGAACTCCACACGGCGCGCCTTTAGCTTCTCAACGATTTCTTCAATGTTGTCTACATCCAGCGCAACATGATCAATGTTGCCCGCAGGCATACGCTCGATCTCCGGCTTTTCAATCAGCTCCAGCACACAGCTGCCTGCGCGCATGAACGTCAGATGCGAGCTTCCGTTCCGGAATTCGTCGGTCTTTTTAAAATCGAGCAGCTCCTCATAAAAGCGTGCCGAGGTCTGTGCGTCGCGTACCTTCACACCGATGTGATGCAGTCCCTTAATTGCCATGGTTCATCCCTCCGTTATTTTTTCTTATCATACCACATTTTAACGTGAATCCGCAAGCGCAAAAAGACAATTCCCATTATAATTACGACAATGGACGGCATCCTTGGAGCCGCACCCGCGCTGTTTTTCGTTTCCCAAATAACGTAGGGTATCCGATGCGGAACCCGAACGGAGGTATTTCCATGAAGCACACGAATCTCAGGCAGTTTGTCATTACGTCGCTGTTCGTCGCACTCACGCTCGTTCTTGGCTTTACGCCGCTGGGAATCATCTCTCTGAACTTTATCAACGTGACCATTTTGCATATTCCCGTGATCATCGGCACAATTCTGCTCGGTTGGCGCACGGGGCTTCTGCTTGGCTTCTTCTTTGGCCTGACCAGCACGCTGCGCGCCTTTGGCATTCCCCTGCCCGCGTCCGCGCTGGTTTCCACATTGATGAGCGCGTCTCCGATTTACGTCATCCTCATGTCCATGCTTCCGCGTCTACTCGTGCCGGTAATCACGCATCTCACCTATCGGTTGCTTTCAACCGCACGCACGCACCTGAACATGCCTGCTCTCTCAAATGTCGCCGATTCGCTGATCTTTGCCATCGCCTTTCCCGCGATGGTCATCGGGCTGTTTGCGCTAAAGCTTCTGCCGTTTGGTGCTGCTGCCGCGCTGTTTGTCCTGTTTGCAGTGTTTGAGCTCCTGTTTGCCGCACGCACCGACACCGCCGCGCTCACCATTTCGGCCGTCGCCGGAACGCTGACGAACACCATCTTCTACCTCGGCCTAATGCTGTTGTTCTACCATCTCACCGGGCTGGACACAGCTGCCATCATTGGCCTGATCACCGGTACCGGCATCATCGCCGGCGGTACGGAGGCTATTGCCGCAGCCGTACTCACCACCCCCGTCGTCCGCGCGCTGAAGCGCGTAAAAACAAACGCATAATGGGAGACGTTCAACCATGATCCTGACAATGGACATCGGAAACACCAACGTAAAAACCGCGCTGTTTGACGGAGACAGCATGATCAGCTACTGGCGCGTTTCCACCAACCGCACCATGACCAGCGACGAATACGGCATGCTGCTGCTCAACCTATTCCACCATAAGGGGCTGGAACCGACGCTGGTAACCGGCATCGTGATTTCCTCGGTCGTACCCACGATCAACTATACCATTGAGCACATGTGCCTGACGTATTTCGGCGTCACGCCCATGTTCATAATGCCCGGCATCAAAACCGGCATTCACATCAAATACGACAACCCGCGTGAGCTGGGCAGCGACCGCATTGCCAACGCCGTAGCCAGCTATGAGCTGTATGGCGGGCCGTGCATCTTCATCGACTTCGGCACGGCGACCAGCTTCGGCGTGGTCTCCGAGAAGGGTGAATTCCTCGGTGGCGCCATCTGTCCCGGACTGAAAGTCACCGCGGACGCGATTGTCGACCGCACGGCAAAGCTTCCGCGCTTCGAGCTGATCAAGCCGCCGTCGGTCATTGGTAAAAACACGGTTACCAACCTACAAAGCGGCATTCTGTACGGTCACATCGGCCTTGTGAAGTACCTGATCGGTCGCATGAAGGAGGAGCTTCAGCAGGACTGCCGCGTTATTGCCACCGGCGGTATGGCCGTGTTGATCCGTGAGGATGCGCCGGAAATCGACGTTCTGGACGGCCTTCTGACGCTCAAGGGTCTTCGAATCATCTATCAGAAAAACCAATAAGGCTTCTAATATGCGTCGCGAGCCATATGTTCGCGACGCTTTTGCATGCAAAAAGCTCCTTCCGAGGAAGGAGCTTTCGGGATCTATCTTATGATTACTGACGCTTGGCCGCGTAGCACTCGCTGCAATAGATCGGACGGTCGGACTTCGGGATGAACGGCACGCGGGTGGGCTTGCCGCACTCAGCGCAGACAGTCTCATACATTTCACGCTCGCCGGTGCCGTTGTTACGGCTCGCCTTGCGGGCATCACGGCAGGCCTTGCAGCGGGTGGGCTCGTTCTGGAAGCCCTTCTCAGCGTAGAAAGCCTGTTCGCCGGCACTGAAAATGAATTCCTTGCCGCAGTCCTTGCATACCAGCGTCTTGTCCTCGTACATGGAAAAATACCCCCACATTCGTAATCGGTCGTACGAAATCCGGCTGACCTGGTCTTTGCCCCCACACTCGCCGGCCGGAGCTTTCGCTCATACGCCTTCGCGCCCCACTACTGACCCTCTCAGCATCGCCGTGCTGGCCGGACTTACTTCTAAGCCGCACCATGCTCACCGGGACTTTGCCCGGGTTACGTGGATCGTTTTGCCTGCGACTGGCCTCGACTTTCAACCACAGACCCGTTTTCGTACAACCTTTGCTATTATACATGATGCGCTTCCGTTTTGCAAGCGTTTTTTTACTCTTTTTTTACTGTACAGCCTAAATAATCTGTTTTTGTTGAATGATGTCAGCCTTTGGCCGAGAAATTCTGACAAGCTGTCAACGGAAGTCCACTCCGTTGCCCCAGGCGCTCGTCTTTTCACTTCTGTCCTCAAACCGTCCCGGCCCGGCCGCTTTCCCGCCGCTCGCTTCGCGCCAGTGTCAGCACGTAAACGCGCCCCGCTCCCGCCTCGACAAGCGCCTTACGGCACTGAGACACCGTCGTACCGGTCGTGCGCACATCGTCGATGAGCAGAACGGTTTCTCCGCGAAGCCCCTCCCGCGCACGAATCGCCTCGCCCAGCGCCTGCCTTCGCGCTTCGCCGCTTTGCTTCGCCTGCTGCCGCGTAAGCCGCGTACGCTGAAGCACATTTCGATACGGTATGCCGGCGCAGGCCGCAAACGCTTTTGCAAGTCGCGCTGCATGATCAATACCGCGCGCGTTCCGCCGGATCCAGTGCATTGGCACAGGCTGAACGAAATCACAGCGTGGGAATCCTGCCGCCCTGTATGCCCGCAGCATCTCGTTCGCCATCCAGTTCTCCATACGGTATATACCTTGAAACTTAAACCGGCGAATCAGCTGATTGACCGGCGGCTCATACACATAGGCCGCCGCAGAGGAAAACGGCGCCGACCGCCGTGCGCCGCAGGCCTCGCAGCGTCCCGCGCCGCGAATCACGCCGCCGCAGGTCTCGCACAGTTCCTCTCGTACCAGCTGCGTCAGATACAGCGGCTTGAGCTTCGCATAACAGCCGGCGCACAGCCAATCCCTGTCGCTGCCAAGCTCGCTTCCACAGCCCTGACAGTTTGCCCTCGGCGCAAAGAGAAAATCCAGCGCCGCACGCAAGGGCTTCATCGCACGCCTCCCATAGCCATAAGCCGTTCAGCCAGCGCACTGTACCGCCGCGCAATATGATTGTTGTTTACCATAGCTCGCACACAGTCCTCGCGCCCCGTGATTACCACTAGCTTTTTCGCGCGCGTGACCGCCGTATATAGCAGATTGCGCGTCATCAGCATCGGCGGGCCGCTGACCAGCGGCAGCACGACCGCATCAAATTCGCTTCCCTGACTCTTATGCACCGACATACAATAGGCCAGCTCCAGCTCCTCCAGTACATCCTCGAAATACTCCGCGCTGCGGCCGTCATCGAAGCGCACGGTGAGCGTTTTATCCTCCCGGTTTACATCGGTAATAAAGCCGATATCCCCGTTGAATACGCCCTTCCCTTCCTCGTCACCGCGCAGCCAACCGAGCTCGTAATCGTTTTTTACCTGCATCACCTTGTCCCCAAGGCGGAAAACCGTCTCTCCACGCGTCAGCTGCGGCTGTCCTTCAGGCGGATTCAACGTTTCCTGTAGCCGTCGATTCAGCTCATATACACCCGCTGCTCCCTTTTTCATCGGCGTCATCACCTGTATGCCTCGCAGCACATCCAGCCCAAAATAGCCTGGCAAACGCGTTTTCACAAGATTCAGCGTACTCTGCGCAGCCTGTTCCGCCGTCTGCACGCGCTCAAGAAAGAAATCCGTTCCCTTGCGGTTGACAATGGGCATTTCCCCGTGATTGATTCTATGCGCATTCACGACGATCGCGCTGGCCTCTGCCTGCCGGAACACCTCCGTCAAACGTACTACAGGCAGAACGCCGCTGTCGATCAGATCACCCAGTACGTTACCTGCTCCCACCGACGGTAGCTGATCCTTGTCGCCCACCAACACCAGACGTGTTCCGGCACGGACGGCGCGCAAAAGCGCGCGCATCAAAAAGATATCCACCATGGACATCTCGTCAACGATGATCGTCTTCGCGTCGAGCGGATCCTCCTCGCATTTCTTAAATTTTTCCTCGTCGCCGCTGTATTCCAGCAGCCTGTGAATCGTAAGCGCCTCCGCGCCGGTCGTTTCCGACATACGCTTGGCGGCCCGGCCGGTAGGCGCGCACAGCTCGATTTTCCCCTTCGGCGCCGTCAGATGCAGAAGACAGTTGATTAGCGTTGTCTTGCCGGTGCCAGGTCCGCCGGTAATCACCGTCACGCGGCGCGACGCAGCAATCCGGATGGCATCCTTCTGACGGTCGCTCAGCCGCATGTCCCTCTTGTGCTCAAACTCGGAAATTGCACCGTCTGAAATTTCCTCCTCGGCGTCGTCTCCACTCCCCTGCAGGCGCAGAAGACGCGCCGCCACATCCGATTCCGCCTCATACAATCCGCGCAGATACACGGCGTCGATGCTGCCTGCACTCTCGCAGATCACATCGCCCTTCAGCGTCTGAATCGCCAGTGCACGCTCAATCAGCGCCGTCTCTACGTTTAGAAGACTTCCCGCATCCCGAATCAGCACCTCCCGGGGCAGATACATATGTCCGCCGACGTTCACCGCTTCATCCAGGACGTATTTCAGGCCGCACTGCAGCCGCTGGTCGTCATTCAAGCGCACGCCCATAGACAGTGCGATTCTGTCCACCGTCTGAAAGCCCACACCGCTGATTTCCTCCGCAAGCCGATAGGGATTCGCGCGCACGATCTCGGCGGTGTTTGTACCGTAGCGTTTGAACACGCGCATAGCAATTGCAGGCGTGAAGCCCAGCCCGGTGAGATACACCATAGCCTTGCGGCTCGATCGCTGCTCAGCGAATGATTCCGAAATCTGCTGCGCACGCTTTTCGCCAATGCCCTCGATCTCCATCAGCCGCCACGGCTCGTTCTCCATCACATCCAGCGTACGCACGCCGAATTCCTTCACAAGCAGCTTGGCCGTCGCAGGACCTACGCCCTTCACTACGCCAGAGGCCAGATAACGCTCCACCGCGCTCTTTGTGGCTGGGTCGATGCACTCGTAGCCGCTACACTTGAGCTGTTTTCCATAATCGCGATGCTCCGTCCATTCGCCTTCAAAGCGCGCGCATTCGCCGGCCTCCAGAAAAGGCATAACGCCTACAACCGTAAATGCCTTCCCCTTTTCCGGCTTTACGGTCAGGACTGTCCAGCCGTTCTCCTCATTGCGGAACACGACCTCGTCGACCAGTCCATCAAGTATCGGCATTGTATCCCTCCGTTACCGGTTCCGCCGTTTGTATCGTTTCAAGCCTTTGCTCCTGCTGATAGGTCTGCCGATAATAGTCCAGCAGAATCGTGCTCGCCCAGATCATTGCGCCCAGCACCAGAAGCAGAACCAACGCCACCAGATTACTGACCGCGCCTCGCACCCGATGCTGCGCGGGCGCTGAACGTCCGCCTGCCTTCAGACGGTTCTCCACCGCGCGCAGAATGGTGCCGTAGTCCGGAGCAATCGGAGAAGACGCAATTTCCCGTCGGCAAATGGCCGCAATCCGTTTCTCGGCTTCGCTGCCTGCCCGGCGCAAGGCAATTTTTCGCGTAGCCTCCAGCGTTCGGCGCACATACGCTGCGCCTTTGTTCATCACCAGTGCAATTTCCCGGCAGCTCATACTCAGACCATACCGTAGCATCACTGCACGGCGCATATCGTCCGCTTCCAGCACCAGCCAGTCATACAGCTCGTCCGTTTCGTCAATTTCGCCGGACAGGCAGGAGAAAAAAGATTCGCTGCGCGCCTCCTCCAGCTCTGCCAGAGCGTGGCGCTTTACCCGCTCCCGATCGTCCCCGCGGCCGTCAATCATCGCGCTCACAAGCGCCCTCTCGGCCGCTCGCTCATTGCCGGTAATCGCGTATGCCGCGTAATACATGCTTCGATAAGAGTCGCGGTATCGCTGCGCAATCTCCTTCATGGAAATCGTTTCCTTTTCATTCATCGTTTTCCGCGCCTCCTTCCGTTCCTTCGTTTCTGGAGCACGTCGCCCGTTGCCGCGCCGACCAGCGAAAAAAAAGCCGTCAGCAACACGGGCCCGGCTTCCGGAGCATAGCCCATCGATGCCAGAAAGCCCGCTGCAGTCGCCGCCAGCGGCGGCAGAGTCCAACCGAGATACGGGTTAACGCCTCCGCTTGCAACCCGGTACGCCGTATACGAGCTCGCCAGTGGCAATAGACCATACGCTACCGCCACATGCAATCCACGCAGCGGTCGGGCAAGCTCCACACCGAGCGCAAAAATGAATATCATCGCTCCCTGCGCCGCAAGCCGCAGTGCCACGCGTTTCCGGTTTTTCATGCTTCCTCCGCATATTTCCGTTTGCTACTTCACATTATAACATGGATTCCCGCCTTGTAGCAAGTACACTCGCGCATGATTTGCTTCTGAGAGAAGCATTATGTGCTTATGGTCTATTCAAGATTTCGCGTTACACGTGTATAATTACAGTATCTTAATAGGGAGATGCAGGTGAAATCATGAATTATTTGGGGTTAGGCAAGCGAATTCGTATGCAGCGCCGTTCCCTGCACATGACGCAGGAACAGCTGGCAGAACAGTGCGGCATCTCAGTTTCCTTTCTCGGCCACATTGAGCGCGGCACGCGCAAGGCCAGTCTTGAAACGTTGGTTGCCCTTTCCAACGTTCTGCATGTTTCCCCCTCAATGCTGCTTCAGGATTCACTAATTGTTCCGGACGCTCCGTTATATCCGAGTCTGCGTCAGCGCGAGCTAATCAACGAGATTTCTCGCGTGATTCTCGAAAACTACGACAAATAGGATTCTGCGTTGACAGTAGCCACCCTTCGGGATTATAATGGAGCCATCCTAAATCCCGGAGGTTTTTTATGTCTTCTCTCAGAAACCGCCGCCGGAAGCTGACCGCCGACATCTGCATCGGGTTGTTTCTTCTGCTGATTCTGCTTCTGAAAACGGTGGACGTGCGTCCCATCGGCCCCATGTCCTCCTCCATCGGCCTTGCCGTGCTGAACGGCGCAGTTAAAGACTGCATTGGTTACCACGAGGGGCTCGAAAAGGTTTCCGACCTACTGGGAAAGCTTGCGCTGCTTATTGCTGCGGGCTTTGCCTGTCTGGGGCTTTATCAGCTCGTCACGCGCAAAAGCCTTAAAAAAGTGGACGCAGACCTGTTCGTGCTGGCCGGGCTGTACGCATCGCTGCTGCTGGTATACATCTTCTTCGAGAAATGCGTAATCAATTACCGGCCGTTCATTCTTGACGATGCCACAGGACTGGAACCCTCGTTTCCTTCGTCGCACACGATGCTTTCTGTGGTCATCTTCCTGTCTGCCGCCTATGAGGCGCGCCGCCGCCTGAAGGACGTAACCCTTCAGAAACCCGTGCGCATCGCACTGGGCGCGCTGTGCGCGGTCACCGTGGTGTGCCGCCTGTTCTCCGGCGTACACTGGCTAACGGATATTCTGGGCGGTCTGCTCGTCTCGGGAACGCTTCTAAGCCTGTATCGTCTGGCTGTCTCCCGCTTCGCTCGGAAAAAGCACGCGAAAAAGTCGCCTGCAAAACGCGTGGAGGTGCATAAGTGAACGGAAGGCTGGCAGAGATGCACTGCACAATCGACGACATGACGCCGGAGGCGCTGGGCTATGCCGCACAGGTGCTGCTTGAAGGCGGCGCGCTGGACGTATACACCATGCCGGTTTACATGAAGAAGAACCGTCCCGGCATCCTGCTGACATGCGTATGCCGCGAGGCAGATGCAGAGAAATTCGCCGCGCTTCTTTTGAAGCACACGACCACACTGGGCGTGCGCAAGACGGTCTGCGAAACCTTCGCCCTCAACCGCCACGTCGAAACCGTCTCCACCCCCTACGGCCCGCTGCGCGTGAAGTACGCCGAGGGCTATGGCGTTACGCGTGCAAAGGCAGAATATGAGGATGTCGTTCGAATGGCCCGCGAAACCGGCCGTAGCCTGACTGATATGACGAACGAGTTATTTCCGTATATGCACGGCGCAGAAGAAAAAGCCCCATGAAATTCCAGTCCCTGCTGGATGAATTCGTATGCAGCGCCCGCCAATGCTTCGGAGAAACGCTGACGGGCGTGTATCTTCATGGCTCACTTGCGTTGAACTGCTTCAACCCTGAAAAGAGCGATATCGACCTGATTCTTATCACTGAGTCTGCGCCGTCCGACGCGCAGAAGCGCACCTTCATGAATCGCGCCGTGTTTCTAAACGAGCGTGCGCCCGCCAAGGGACTGGAATTCAGCGTCGTCGAGCGCCGATATGCAAACCCCTTCATCTACCCCACGCCCTTCGAACTGCACTTTTCTCCGATGCACCTGCGCCGGTACCGAGAGGATCCCGAGGGCTACATCCGCGATATGAAGGGAACCGACGTCGATCTGGCAGCGCATTTCACCGTGATCGTCCATGCAGGGATCGCGCTGTACGGCGCACCGACGGCGGACGTGTTCGGCCCCGTGCCTCGCGCTGCCTACCTGGACAGCATTCTTTCGGACGTGGAAAACGCCGCCGCAGACATCCTCGCCGACCCAATCTACTACACACTAAACCTGTGCCGCGTGCTGGCGTTCATCCGCGACGGCCTGTGTCTATCCAAGGCGGACGGAGGAAAATGGGCGCTGGAGCACGCTCCAGAAAAATGGCATTCGCTCATTTCCGAAGCGCTGGCATGCTATGCGACCAATCAGACAATGCATACTTCCACCAAAGTCCTTACCCACTTTGCCGAAGTCATGCTGCGCTTCATCCGCGAGGCTATATAGCATCAAAGGTCCGCCGTGTGCTCAGCCCTCTGCGCTCTGCTGAATTCCAAGCGCCGTGCGTGTAGAATCGAACAGCATTTCCTGCGGGAAGACGGTGCTTTCCCCCCGAATCTGCCTGATCAGTTCGGTCAGGCAGTTTTCCTTTACCTCCGGTGCAGTGAGCAGTCGAATTTCATTCCTTCCCGCCTGCGCATACAAAAGCTTCTCCGCGCCCAGCGCGCATTCGATCATTCCCTTTTCGCCCCAGAAGCTGAACCGCCAGTAGCTCGGCAGGCGGAACGCCGCCTGATCAGGCGCGGAATAGCTCACATCCGCAATCAATCCCGCGCCGTTCTCATATACGCCCATCAGCTGCGCACAGTCCAGGAATGACGGCGCCTCGCGCGCAAACGCGTTATACTGCCGGGCGCACAGCGTGCGCGCATACGAAAGCCCCGTAATCATTGAAACGGCATCCAGGCCGTGAATCGCCAGATCGTTGAACGTGCCGCCATGCAGTCGCTTATCAAAATACCACGATGGACGCACGCCATAGTTCAGCGGATGCTGTCCCGTAAAATTGACGGCATGAATTTCCCCAAGCTCGCCCGAGTGCACCAGATTGCGTGCAAGACGCAAGGCCGGATCAAAACGCAGGTCGAGCATGCAGCCGACCGCAAGCTTCCTTTCCTTTGCCAGCCGCTCGATTTCCTCCAGCTCCTCCATGCGCGTGCACAACGGCTTGTCACTCAGCACGTGCTTGCCTGCCTTCAGCGCCCGAATCGCCTCCTGTCCCCGTGCACCGTAGGCATCGCCGATGGCGACGATATCCACCTTTTCATCGCTCAGAAGCTCGTCCAGCACCGAATAAAACGGAACGCGCAGCCAGGCTTGCGCTGCGTCCCGGTATCCTTTTTCGTCATCCCATGCGCCCAGAACCCGCACGTCCGGATTCTCTGCGCACAGCGCATACAGCGTCCTGATATGGGCATGCTTCAGCCCGCAAAACGCAAGATTCATGTTGCTTTCCTCCATAAACATCTTTCTGCTTCTCGCTTCATTATAGCATAGTCTGCACCCATATAATGTAAAAAGATAGAAGAAGCTACGAAATCCGTTGACGGAGAGCAGACAAAAAATTATAATTTAAAATGGTAGAATTCATCAGGGACGGTGGCTATCCATGAGAAAAAGTGGCGTGCTTCTGCATATCTCATCGCTTCCAACGCCGGGCGGAATCGGTACGTTGGGCGCAGCTGCCTATGCGTTTGTGGACTTTCTGAAGAAGGCTGGAATGTCCGTCTGGCAGGTTCTGCCCATCGGCCCCACGGGCTATGGCGAATCTCCCTATCAGAGCCACAGCACGCACGCGGGCAACATCGATCTGATCGATCTTAATTTTCTGGTGCGCGACGGTCTGTTAAAGGCTGAGGACGCCCAGCGCTTTCAGGCCGGCCCCTCCACTGACTTTGATACCGTAAAGCGTCTCAAGCGCGAGGCGCTGCATCTTAGCTTTGAGCAAAGCTTTAAGCGCATGGAATCGATTGTGGATACGTTTACCCAATCGCATAAGAATATCGATGACTTCGCATTTTTCATGGCACTGAAGGACTATTTCGGCGGCCGTATGTGGACGCGGTGGCCGGACGTCGCCATTCGTATGCGCGAAGAAAGCGCCATGATACACTACCGTCGCATCCTGCGCGACGAAATCAATTTCCATCGCTTCACGCAATACCTATTTTTCACGCAGTGGTCGTCTCTGAAGACCTACGCAAACGAGAGCGGCATTCAGATTTTGGGCGACATGCCCATTTACGTGGCAGAGGATTCCGCCGACTGCTGGGCAAACCCAAGCATCTTCCAGCTCGACCGGGATCGCCGCCCGATAAAGGTGGCAGGCGTGCCGCCGGATTATTTCTCCGAGGACGGCCAGCTGTGGGGTAACCCCTTGTACGACTGGAAGGCGCTGCGCCGAACCGGCTTTGAATGGTGGATCGATCGTCTGCGCACGGCGAGCGAGCTGTATGACATGGTGCGCGTGGATCATTTTATCGGCTTTGCCAACTACTACGCCATCCGCGCCGGCGCGACCAACGCGCGCATAGGCAAGTGGGAAAAGGCGCCTGGCCGCCGCTTCTTCTTTGTGGTGAAGCATCGTCTACCGGGCTTAAACATCATTGCCGAGGATCTGGGCGTGGTTTCAAACCGCGTGAAGCGCCTTCTGCGCTACTGCGGCTTCCCGGGCATGAAGGTTCTGTGCTTCGGCTTCGATTCCGATGCGGCGAACCCGCATTTTCTTGGCAACATCCGCGAAAACTGTGTGGTATATACCGGTACGCACGACAACGATACCATCCTTGGCTGGTGGGAAAAGACCTCCGAGAAGGTACGTGCCTTCGCCCTTGAAAACCTGCCCCAGTGCGACTCCATCTGCGACAGCCTGATCGAGGCGGCCTTAGGCAGCGCTGCAAACCTGTGCATTCTGCCGATGCAGGACATTCTGCACCTCGGCAGTGAAGCGCGCATGAACACGCCCGGCACTGTGGGCGGCGGCAATTGGATGTGGCGCATGCAGCCCGGCACGCTTACAGACGAGTTGGCCGCGCACCTTCGGGAAATGAACGACTTTTATGAAAGGACGCCGTCATGATACAGGCAAAAGCGATTCTTCGCGATGCTGAGCGCATTCTTCTCACGAAGCATCAAATTTCCCTTGACGAAGCAACCGCTCCGATGCTATCGGACGCGCTTGGCGAAGCCGCAATGCTGGCCATCGGTTCTGAATGGACAAAGACGACTCGTGCGCTTAAAAAGACCCGTCAGGCGCACTATCTCTCTGCCGAGTACCTGATCGGCCGCATGGTATACGCCAATTTTTATAATCTTGGCATTCTGGACGACGTACGCGCACTTCTTAGCCGCAAGGGCGTGGATATGGCCGTACTGGAGGACGTCGAGGATGCAGCGCTGGGCAACGGTGGTCTCGGCCGTCTGGCTGCCTGCTTCCTTGACAGCGCCGCTTCGCTCAACCTTCCGCTCACGGGCTACGGCCTACGCTATCGCTATGGCCTGTTTAAGCAGGTGCTCAAGGATGGCATGCAGAAGGAAATTTCTGACGACTGGACACACTTCGGCGACCCGTGGTCGGTACGACGCGAGGAACTGGCCGTCGTCGTTCCCATGGCAACGGGTAGCGTGCGCGCCGTTCCATACGACATGCCGGTCGTCGGCTATCGCACGAACACCATCGGTACGCTGCGCCTTTGGCAGACGGAAAGCCTGCACGAATTTGACTTTGCCCTGTTCAACGACTACAAATATGCCGAGGCCTGCGCCGACAAAAACCGGGCCGAGGACATTACCAAATGCCTCTATCCCAACGACTGGAATACCGAGGGCAAGCGTCTGCGTCTGAAGCAGCAGTACGTGCTGTCCAGCGCCTCACTTCAGGACATCCTGCGGCAGTACGAGGCTCGACACGGCAAGAATTATCGTATGCTCCCGCGCGAGCATGCGCTTCAGCTGAATGACACGCATCCGGTACTGGCCATTCCGGAGCTGATCCGGCTTCTCATGGCTCGCGGCGTATCCTTCGCCTGCGCTGTCCGCTACGCGCGCGAGATGTTTGGCTATACCAATCACACCGTCATGCCCGAGGCGCTGGAAAAATGGGATCTGACGCTCGTCGCCTCCGTCACTCCCGAAATCGAGAAGCTCCTTCGCCGCCTTGAGCGCATGTGCGCACGGGAAACCGGTCTGCACATCATCCAAAACGGGCAGATCGCCATGGCAGACCTTGCCGTCTACATGAGTCATGCCGTAAACGGCGTGGCAAAGTTACATTCCGATCTGGTCAAAAACACCCTCTTCCCGGAGTGGTTCGCCCGTTTTCCGGATCGCTTCCAGAACAAGACCAACGGCATTACGCAGCGCCGCTGGCTGGGCTTGTGTAATCCCGAGCTATGTGCGCTTCTTTCCTCGCACATAAACGGCGATTTCATCCAAAATGCAAACCTGCTTTCAACGCTGGATGTGAATGACCCTGCGCTGGTTGAGGGCTTCAAAGCCGTCAAGCGCAAGAAGAAGGCCGAGCTGGCTGTGTATATCGCCTCGCACGAGGGCGTCGAGCTGCCTACCGACTTCCTCTTCGACGTGCAGGTGAAGCGTCTGCATGAATACAAGCGACAGCTGATGAATGCACTGTCGCTGTACGACATCTATTGTGAGCGAAAGGCCGGCCGTCTGCCTGACCTCCCACGCGTCGCATTCGTGTTCGGCGCAAAGGCCGCGCCCGGCTACGCCCGCGCCAAGGCAGTGATCCGCTATATTCTTGCGCTGGCCAACGTCATCAATCACGATCCGGACGTAAACGATCGCATGCGCGTGTGCTTTGTGGGCAACTATAACTGCTCCTATGCCGAGAAAATTATTCCCGCGGCCGATTTCTCCGAGCAGATTTCCCCTGCCGGCACCGAGGCCAGCGGCACAGGCAACATGAAGCTGATGCTAAACGGCGCGGTGACCATCGGCACATGGGACGGCGCAAACATCGAAATTGCCGAGGCGGCCGGACGTGAAAACGAAGTCATATTTGGCGCAAATATCGATGAGCTCGATCGAATTCGCGACACCTACCGTCCGCGTGACCTGTATGAGTCGGACGAGCAGATTCGCCGCGCCGTGGATTCGCTCACTGACTGCGGCTTCGCCGATGAGGACGGTGCGCTCGCAGAGCTGAAAACCTCGTTGCTCGACGGTGCAAGCTGGCATAAGCCTGACCACTACTTCGTGCTGCGCGACTTTGCATCCTACCAAAGCGCACGTCTGAACGCCTACGCGCTGGCTGCGAATGATGAGGACGCTTTCGCACGCATGTGCCTTGCCAACATTAAAAACGCCGGATTCTTCTCCTCCGACCGTACCATCCGGCAGTACGCGGATGAAATCTGGCACATTGCGCCCATTGGCGCACGAAAGGATCAAAAATGATACACGGAAACCTTGAGGGCGTTCGCGAATCGCTGATTCAGGAAATGGAGAAGCTGTACGACATCGACTTTGACCGTTCGATGTTTCTTCCCGACCGACTCTTACAGCTGCTCGTGCGCTTTACCGATCAGCTGAACCGTGAAATGCTGGTTTATCTGGATCGCAATGGCGAAATACTGGAGGTTGCCATCGGATCCATTTCTTCCATCGGCCTGACCGAAATGCATCTGCGCCGCAACTTCGACCGGCTGACCGGCTTTCGCTGCATTCACACGCATCCTGGCGGAAACGCCGCGCTTTCAAATGTGGACATACAGGCGCTTCGCCTTCTGCGGTTCGACGCCATGTGCGCCGTAGGCGTAAACGGCGGCATCTGCACCGGTATCAGCGCCGCATTCTTAGGCGAGCTGGAATACAGTCGTCTGTCGGTCAACATTCTGGGTCCGGTCAAGCCCGGCCGCCTGCCCCAGCAGGCGTGGCTGCACGAGATTGAGCTTAGCGAGGAACGCGTGCAGAAGGCCATTGCCGAGGGTGGAATCGTCGAAACCGCAGAGAAGGTCATGCTGATTTCTACCGACAGCGAGGAGTCTCTGGACGAGCTGGCAAGTCTTGCCGACACGGCAGGCGCCGTCATCGTAAGCCGCGTGCTTCAGAAGCGACCCAAGCCGGATCCTGCCATGTTTATCGGGGCAGGAAAAGCACAGGAGCTCTCCCTTGCTTGTCAGACGCTGGAGGTTGACCTCGCCATTTTAGACGACGAGCTCACCGGCGCACAGCAGAAGAATCTTGAAAATGCACTGGGCGTGCGCGTGATCGACCGGACCAGTTTGATTCTGGACATCTTCGCCCGCCGCGCAGAAACCTCCGAGGGCAAGCTGCAGGTTGAGCTTGCTCAGCTAAAATACCGTTTGCCCCGGCTGGCCGGATCGTCCACGGCGCTGTCCCGTCTAGGCGGCGGCATTGGTACGCGTGGCCCCGGCGAAACCCGTTTGGAGGTCGACCGCCGCCATATCCGCCGCCGTATCGATGAATTGAGCCGCCAGCTGAGCGACCTTTCGCGTCAGCGCGAAATGCGCCGCGCACGCCGCGGGAAAATGGATCAGACGACGGTTGCGCTGGTCGGCTACACCAATGCCGGAAAATCCACGCTCCTGAACGCATTGTCTGGTGCAGACGTGCTTGTAGAGGATAAGCTGTTTGCTACGCTTGACCCTGTCGTCCGGCAGGTATCGCTGCCTGAAAACCGCAGTTGCCTGATGGTCGATACCGTCGGCTTCATCCGAAAGCTCCCCCATACGCTCGTTGAGGCGTTCAAATCTACGCTTGAGGAGGCCGTATATGCCGACCTGCTCGTGATCGTGAGCGATCTTTCCTCTCCGTTCTACCGCCAACAGCGCGAGGTCGTATATGACGTGCTGCGGCAGCTCGGTGCAGACAACAAGCCCGTCGTCGAGGCGCTCAACAAGGCGGATAAATCTGAAATTGGCGGCATGATTGAGCCGGCCGGAGCCATTCTCATCTCCGCCTCCAGCGGCATGGGGCTTGATCACCTGAAGGCTGAAATCTCCCGCCGCATTGCCTCACTGCGTACCCGCGTAACCCTGTCCGTGCCCTATTCAAAGGGCGCAGTGCTCAACCTGGTGCACGATCAGGGACAGGTGGAGACGGAGGAATACACGGAAACCGGCACAAACGTCACCTGTCTGCTCGACGCAACGCTGTACGCCCGCGTAAAAAAACTGCTGGAAGGCTAAATCAAACAGCTTCAGCTCCGGGAATGTTGGCTAGTCATAAAACAGTTGCAGGCATGCCCGGTTGATCCACTGGAGGATGAGTATATGATTCTAAATCAATCTATTGAAACGAAATATTTTCACGTTTTTTATGATGAAACAGATTGCAATATTCTTGAGCAAATCGTAACTCTGATCGATGATACATATGACAACATAGTAAAACGGTTTGAACTAAAAACGGATAATCCCAAGTATAGATTCATGTTGTGCCCAAGCAGAGAGTCATTTAAGAAACTAACAGGCAAATCGGATGATGAATACGAAGACTGGATGGTGGGAAACGAAAATTATGAAACCAGAACTTTATGCATTCTTTCACCTAACATCGTTGATGATAGGTCTTTTGATGACATGCTTGCAGTTGTAAAGCATGAGATCATTCATATAGCTTTTGATCAGCTTCTAAACGAGGATGAAGCAAATATTATGATTGCCGAAGGAATTGCTGTTGCTTGTGCGGGACAAATTGATCGAGACCGGCTTGATGATAGAAATTATCCAGATGTAAGAAAATTGCTTCGTGAAGAGTACTTTTACGAGAACGAAGGTTATTTGTATTCAGGCGTTTATATTTTGTATTTATTAAAACAAGTTGGCATAGACTGCTTTAAAAGAATTTATGCAGGAGATGAGGAAATAGAAAAATATTTGTATGATGGCTTTGAAAGAGAGGCCATCCAGGGCTTTGCATTACAAGCTGAAGCATGAGCGCGGTCTAATTTATGCTTGTATAATTTCGATAATTTCAAGCTTGTCTCAAAGGAAGAAGGCACTTCTATACACCGTTTGGTGCAGTGTGTCGCGTACAGCGCTTGGCTCTCCCTTTGGAAGAGCTGGCGCCGATGCCAACTGAGAGGGTAAAAATGACTATACTAAAAGATAATAGCCAATCGGAAAGACTGGTCATTAAATCGGATGGTTTTCAGCATTGTAAGTCTCAGGGATTGGCATATGCTGCTGAGCATTCTGAGTTTTTGGACGCGTTTGGCCTATAGGTTTTGCGTTCTTCCAGCCCGGAGAGCGGCAGAGATCTTCATGGTGTATGCGAACAAATAGACATTACCATTCAAAACCGGCTGCAAGACCCTCTCGTTACCCGCAGTGACAGCTCTCCCAGAGGGAGAGCCAAGCTTTCAGATAACCCTGTCGCATATACTGGCACAAGAAATGGAGCGTCTCGATGCCGATACGCACCACAAACTTTTGGAACTCCCGACTCACTCCGGGGCTTTTTTATTGCTTCATTTCAATCCACGTATCAAAATACCGTTCCTGAAATGCCGTTTGCCTTCGGATTTCTTCCTCCGAAAATGGCATTCCATCGGGCGCAACCACCCACTTATCCTCTTCGTCGTCCCGCCGATGGATCACGGCAATTCGTTTGCCGGTAAACGAACGCAAGGGCTTACAAGTTCCCAGAATGTATGCATCCTGCTCCTCGCCATCGCCCGCAGTCAGCCCCTTGATATAGCCGTAGTTCACGGGATAATTCAGGTCGGCATGCGACGGATGCACCGCGCCCATCGGACGATCGACGGTAACGGTTACGGTTTCGAACGCAGGATGACCAGAAGCTTCATCGATAGCACGAACCGCCGCACGCGCGTTCACGCGCAGCACACTCCGCTCAAACGGAACGTCCGCGCAAAGCGCATACCGATATTCCCCCAGCACGCCGGTCTTGTAAAACGCCATATCCTTCGGCGAATGCAGCTCGCCATTCATTGCCGTCAGCGATGAAAACGGCACAATCAGCCCCTCGCCGGTTTTCTTAACATACGCTTCCTTCACGCACCATTTCTCGGTGAGGCCTTCGCATTCCTCCTCCGGCGACACAATTCTCCGGCGAATGACCGAAAGGTCGCGCTCTGCCGCTTCCATATCCATGCCCACGGGTACATTGGCCCACGCGCATGCGCCCGCATTCCCTGTATGGGAAAACGACAGATACCCGTCCTCCGCACGCGCGAATTCGGGTTTGTCTTTCTCGCCGTACCGGTACGGCACACCGCCCGTCAAAAGCAGAAGCGCCAGCTCGGCGCACGCCGATTGTACGCGCCCCGCCTCCGTTTTGAGGCGCTCGATTTTTGCCTTCCTCTGCTCACTAAACCGAGGATGCAGGCATTCAGAAAGCGCACAGCCTGCACCGTCGACGATCACAAGCCGCGCCAGTGCGCGTTCCGCTGTCATTTGGGCATGATCTCCGTCTTCGCCGGGCTGCTTCTTCCTTCAAGGTTCGGCTGACGACGTTCGATGGCAGCCAACGCGATTTCCACGTCCTCGTGCACCTCTTCGGGTGTAAACGCGCCCAACGTCACCATGTCGCACGGGCGAATCGTCGCATAGTTGAACGTGAGCCCCACAAAGGGCGAACAACGGCCCGCCGCCATGGACTTGATTGTCATAACCGGTTTCTTCGCGTTCCAGATTACCTTGTTGATGTATTCGATCTCCACCTGCATCAGAAAACCCATGCAGTTGTAAATCTGAATATACGTTTCCACGTCGTACTCGTTTAGATCGGAATAGATAATCAGCTCCGGCATATGCGCCGACAAACCCGGAAGCATGCCCTGCTCGCGGATCATCTTTAAATAATCCGGCAGGCGTGGAATTGCCTTCAGATTCTTGTTTACCAGCTGCTCGGCGCTGGAGTGGTGAATCAGGCAGAATGTCGCACCCAGTTCGCGGGATTGACGGAACCGTGCCTCTGCCTCCCTCCGCGCCTCCGCCGTATCGTCCACGTTCACGATGGGCGTATCCACAATAATGATCTTGCTCCCGAGCTCATCCTCCGCCTGATGCACGGCGTCAGCCAGCACAGGATTGTCGCCGAACGGCCCCATCACCGCATTGATACCGTATTCACTGTATGCCCTCAGCATCGAAACGATGGCTTCGCGGTTTTTATTGCGCTTCACAATCATCTGATCTGCCGAGGAGCTGGTGTGGCTGTAGCCAAGAATCCAATTGGTGCCTGCAATCATGCGGGGCATATCAATGCCGGCAACGGTCGTTCGGGGAAACATCGTGCCCATAAACTTTTCCTCCCTGATATGCTTTTCTAAAAGGAAGCGCCTGAATCGATCTGGTTCTTCACGGCTTCACGCTTTCGCGCGTGATGTCAGACAGAATTTTTTCTGCTCTGCGGCTGTCCTCGCGCACCTGCGTGCGCACCTCGTCCAATGAAGCCATTTTGCACACCGGGCGCAGATATGCCTTCAACCACAGGCATACGCGGCGATTATACAGATCTCCGTCAAAGTGGAGCAGAAACGTCTCCACCGTCGGCGTTGGGTCGCTATCCACGCTCGGGCGCGTGCCCACATTTGTCACGCCGAAATATGCCTCCCCATCTACCTCCAAAAGCGAAGCATATACGCCCGCCTTCGGGAGTACACTGCCCTCGTCGCAGCGCAAATTGGCCGTCGGCATACCCACGGTATGCCCCAGTCCCTTCCCATGGACGATGGTTCCGACCAGGCAACTATCCTCGCCGCTCATCAGATCACCCTTTTCACTGCCAACAGTATCAGCACACAGGTAATCACGAGCACGGCTGCAGCCAGCAGCGTACCCGCATTCCACATCGACGTGCCCTTCCTCGCTGCATCGTCCTCAGGAACCAGATGCGCCAACCGCAGCGCGCGCATCAGCGGCTTATACAGAAGCAGGGTCAGCGCAGCATTCAAGCCACCCTTAAACGCGTTGAACGGCAGAAATACCGTCGGCAGCATCTTTACGATCGCTTCCCGCGGCATTCCCATATACATCGGCGTGATGATGTAGTTCCACAGCAGCATAAAAAGCGTCATCAGCACCGTGCCCGCGAGCAGACCGCAGATTGCCCCCCTCAGCGTATGCCGGCGGGTATAAACAAACGCCGCCGTACCCGCGAAGGCGCAGCTGGAAAGGATGTTCATAAGCAGCCCGTAAAAGCCTGTTTCGCTGACGGTAAGCATTTCTACCAGAGACACAACCGCGCTGATTGCAAACGATGCAAGCGGCCCGTAAAGGAAGCCGCCAATCACAATCACAACGTCCTTCGGCTCGTATTTTAGAAAGCTCACAATCGGAATGCGGCACACCGCCACAATCACATATGCCACCGCACACAGAAGGCCCATTACGGTCAAGCGGCGCGTTCGTTCTTTTTCATTCATTCTTATCTGTTTGCCCATGGCTCTCATCTCCCGTCATATACATCCGAACAAGGTCCTCCCGCTTTGCCTGCATGGCCTCGCGAATGGCACTGGAGGAAATTTTCCTGCGTCTGCCGTCCTCCTGAACCGTCACAAGCGGCACGATAATCGCTTCATACCCCAGCGGCGCACTTAGCCTCCGAAGCAGATGCACATTCCCGGCAGCACGGCTTCCAAAGGTGTAATCCTCGCCCGCCACCAACACCCGTGCGCCGTATTCGTTCACAAGCATGCGCAGAAAATCCTCCGGAGATATGGCAGCGAATTCCGGCGTGAAGTGAACAAGTATCACATCGTCAACGCCCCGGGCACGCATGGCGGCCGCCTTTTCCTCTGCTGTCATCAGCGAAAGCGGCGCTGTAGAAAATACGCTGCGCGGGTTCTCGTAGAACGTGAATACCCGGGCAGGAAGGCTGCGGACTCGCGCCTCAGCCACCGTTCGATCGATGACGGCCAAATGCCCCGGGTGCATGCCGTCAAATGTGCCCAGTGCAATCGTCCCGGGCGAAAAACTGCCTGCAATCATACGGTATCCTGTCCCTCCGGCTGCGCCGATGCATTCGTAATACAGCGGCACGGGCACACCTTTTCACAGGCGCCGCAGCGCGTGCACTTTGTGGGATCGATGTGCGCACAGCCATCCCGAATGGTAATCGCGTCATACGTGCACTCACGCTTGCAGCGTCCGCAGCCGATACAGGCGTTCATGCACACGGCACGTGCCTCACGCGCGGTATCCCGGTTGCGACAGCGCACAACTACGCTTTGAGAAAGCGGCAGCATGCGGATTGCGCCGCGCGGACAGTTTTCCGCGCATGCGCCGCAGCCGGTACACTTTTTCTCGTCGATGTGCGCCAGCCCATCTACCATGGAAATCGCGCCGAACGCACAGTGATCCACACAATCGCCAAGACCAATGCAGGCAAACCGGCAGCTCTTCGGCCCTCCGGCAATCCCCGCAGCGACAATACAGCTTCGATAGCCATCGTATTGATACCGCGAAATCGCAATGCCGTCGCGACCCTGACACAGCACGCGCGCAGTCAGCCGCTCGGTTGGCTGCGCCTCAACACCCATAATCCTTGCAATCTCCGCCGTACCCTTTTCGCCCGCGGGCGCGCAACCATTCACCTTTGCCTCGCCGCGAACCACTGCCTGCGCAAAACCGTCGCAGCCAGGGTACCCGCACGCGCCGCAATTCGCGCCGCCTAAGCAAGCGCGAATCCTCTCGATCCGCTCGTCGACCTCCACATGAAACTTCTTTCCTGCGTAATTCAGTATCAGCCCGAACACAATGCCCAGCACACCCAGCACCGCGCCGGCAGACAGGATCGTCATCAATTCAGCTTTCCCCCTTCCGCTCAGCGGCTGAACAGGCCGTTAAAGCCCAGAAAGGCCATCGCCATCAGCCCTGCCGTAACCAGACTGATCGGGAACCCCCTCATGCACGCAGGAATCTTGCTGCTTTCCAACCGCTCGCGCACGCCCGCCATCAGCACAATGGCCAGAAGGAAGCCCAATGCGCTGAACGCGCCGTTCATCACGCTGTGAATGAGGTCCAACTGCTGCGTCACGTTGAGCGTTGCCACGCCCAGCACCGCACAGTTTGTAGTAATCAACGGCAGATAAATGCCCAGCGCACCGTACAGCGACGGACTGGCCTTCTTGAGGAACATTTCCACAAACTGAACCAGCGCGGCAATTACCAGAATAAATGCAATCGTCTGCATAAATGGAATCTCAAGCGGAATCAGCACCCACGCATTCACCATATAAGTAAATAGCGAGGCGATGGTCATTACAAACGTCACCGCCAGTCCCATGCTTGCAGCAGTTTCCACCTTGCCCGACACGCCCAGAAACGGGCAGCAGCCGAGGAACTTCGAGAAAATGAAGTTATTGGTCAACACGCAGTTGACCATGAACAGCAGAAAACCGGTCGAATTCGTGTTCACTGCCTGTCCGCCTCCCTTCTGCGCCGATCTTCAATCCGCCGAACGACGAGGTTGAACAGCCCCAGCAGGATGCCGAAGGTCAAAAAGCCACCCGACGCCATTACAAACAGCAACATCGGCTCATACGACGCGCTCATCACCTGCACGCCAAACAGACAACCACTGCCAAGCAGCTCGCGGATCATGCCGATCAGCGTCAGCGCCAGCGTGAAGCCCACGCCCATGCCCAGCCCGTCAGCCACCGACGCAAGTACACCGTTTTTGCTGGCAAATGCCTCGGCACGTGCCAGTATGATGCAGTTTACAACGATCAGCGGAATGAAGATGCCAAGGCTTTCATACAGATCAGAAAGGTACGCCTGCATCAAAAGCTGCACCATCGTCACAAACGTGCAAATAATCACGATAAACGCCGGAATACGCACCTGATCCGGGATGAACTTGCGCAGCATTGAAACCGCAGCGTTGGAACCGATCAAAACAAATGTCGCCGCAGCGCCCATGCCCAGCCCGTTCAGCGCGCATGTCGTCACCGCCAGCGTTGGGCATGTACCCAATACGAGCCGGAATGTGGGGTTTTCGGTAATTACACCGTTCAGAAAAACCTTGCCAAGGCGCTTCTTTTCCTCGCTCACGCCTTCCTCTCCTCCTTCCCCTTCTGATGACCGTAGATCTTATGGGGCATGAACCGATCGAGCAGCGGCGTCAGTATGTTCATGAACAGCACTGCATAGGTCACGCCCTCCGGATAGCTGCCGTAATTGCGAATGACGACGGTAATCAGGCCAATGCCTGCTGCATAGACCACCTGCGCGCGAGAGGACATAGGACTGGTCGCGTAGTCGTTCGCCATAAAGGCCGCGGCAAACAGCACGCCGCCGGACAGCACGGCATACAGCGGATCAAAGCCCAGAATCCACGAAAAAAACGCCGTAGAGCCTATCACGATTGTCGGAATGCGCCATGTAACCGTCCGGGTCAAAAGCAGAAGAAGCATCCCCGCCAGAATCGCGAGCTTGCATGTTTCACCGATCGTACCCGGCACATTGCCCCAAAAGAGCTCCAGATAGGAATATGCACCCTCCGCGCCGCGCGCCAGCGGCGTAGCGGTGGATACTGCATCTACGCCAAACCGGCTTGCGGTCACATAGGCCGTCATGCGCGCCGGCCACGAGGCCAGAAGCACCGCGCGGGCTGCCATCGCAGGGTTCAGGAAATTGTCTCCAATGCCCCCAAACAGCTGCTTCACAACGATGATCGCGAACACGCTGCCTACGGCGGCCATCCACCAGGTCGCCGTAGGCGGAAGGATAAGCCCCAGAATCAAGCCGGTCACGGCTGCCGACAGGTCGCCTACGCGTACCGACAGCCGTCCAAGCTTTTGCCATGCGTATTCGGCAATGACAGCCGATGCAGTAGATACGCACAAAAGCATCAGTGCATGCATACCAAAATACCATACGCCTGCCACAGCCGATGGCAGAAGCGCCAGCAGCACGTTAAGCATCAGCCTTGTAGTCGTCTTGGGTGAACGAATATGGGGCGCAGTGGAAAGACGCAGACTCATTTCGCTTTTCCTCCCTTTGCCCGCTGTGCGAGCTTCTGTTTAACGATCTTGAACGATGCCGTAAGCCAGCGCCTGGACGGGCACTCATAGGAGCAGCAGCCGCACAGGATGCAGTCTGTCACATGCAGCTTCTCGGCCATATCCAGCTTGTCCGCATCGGCGGCCACCTTCATCTGATAAGGATTCAGGCCAATCGGGCACACGGCCACGCAGTGTCCGCAGCGGATACACGGCCCCTCCTCCACGCTCCGCGCCTCTCTTTCATTGTATACCACGATGCCGTTCGTGCTTTTGCTCATCGGCATGTAGATATTGGGCAGGCACAGCCCCGTCATTCCGCCGCCGAAGGCAATTTTCCCGGGTGTGTCAGAAAAGCCGCCGCATGCGCCGATGATATCCTCGGCTATTGTTCCGATGCGCAAGCGCAGGTTTGCCGGATTGCGCACGCAGCCGGTCACCGTAGTAATGCGGCTAATGAGCGGCTTTCCATCGATCACCGCGTCGGCAATCGCCGCACACGTGCTCACATTTAAAACAATCACACCCGCATCGATCGGTAGCTTCTTAACCGGAACCTGCCTCTTGGCAACCGCCTCAATCAGCTGCTTCTCGCCGCCCTGCGGATACTTCGTTTTCAGAACGCGCACCGACACGCCGTCGCGCCCGTTTGCCGCGCGCCGCAGGCTCTCGATCGCGTCCGGCTTGTTGTCCTCAATCGCAATAATTCCCTTTTTCACGTTCAGCGCTCGCATGGCCGCGCGCAGACCGTCCACAACGCGCCCGGGCGACTCCAGCATCAGCCGATGGTCGCACGTCAGATGCGTTTCGCACTCCGCGCCGTTCACGATAATCATTTCACATTTCTGCTCCGGCTTCAGGCTCAGCTTCACGTGCGTCGGAAAGGAAGCGCCGCCCATACCACAGATGCCGGCGTCCCGAATTGCAGGCACGATCTTCGCCGGATCAATCGATTCGACGCTGCCCAGCGGATGAAGCTCCGTCCATTCGTCCAGAAAATCATTTCGGATTGTGACGGCCATCACCGGTTCCTCCATCAGATAGGGAATCCGCTCGACCGCCACCACCTCGCCGGATACGGATGCATGCACCGGGATACCGAAAAAGCCTACTGGCGTGCCAATGACCTGCCCCAGCTTTACCATATCGCCCTTCTTCACGCATGGCTCCGACGGCGCTCCGATGTGCATGCTCATAATCAGCTGCACCGTATCGCTGACAAAATCGCGGGTGTGCAGGCGCTTCGTCGAGTCCTTGCTTTCGTAATTCAGGTGTACGCCGCGTTTGAACGTCGCCTTCATTGCGCATCTCCCTCCGCATTTCCGCCGGACAGCACGAGTCCTTGCACATATTCCGACACGCGCGTGACAGTGTCGTTTACGGCGTTTGATGTAACCGTCGCAGACGTAATCGCATCCACAGTATCCGCACCCTTTGCCTCGCCCGCTTTCACAACGGTCAGCGGCGCGCGCTTTCCCACAAAGCCGTCCGTAAAAGCGGCCTCCCTTGCCTTTGCGCCCAGACCTGCAGTTTCCGAAAAGCTTGCGCCGCCTACGGATATGCCGGTAATTTCACCGTCCGTGCGCAGCCCTACAATGACCTCTATTTCACCGCCGAAGCCACGACCCGTGCCCTGCACCACATAGCCCACACACGCTCCGTCCTGCAGCGCCTCATACACCCAGTCAACCTCGGCATTCCCGTGCGTCTCCAGCAGCCGGAATGCGTCCGCCTCCGGCATCACGGCCGTGCGCGCCTTCTCCGCCTTGCTGCGCTCCTGCGCGGCAATCGGATCCTTGGTAAGCATATACGTCGCACCAAGCACAAGCCCTGCAAAAAGCGTAAGAACCGCAAGCGCCAGATAACAGGGCACGCGCGGCGAACCTTTTTGATTCATAATTTTCTTCCCTCCGTGCTACCGTTTTTCAGATTGCATTTCTCTGACGGCACGCTCAATCCGCGGGTCAAGCCCCCGTAGCGCACGCATTGCCGCCCGACACAGAACGCCGGTGGCAATCCCCGCTGCAACGGAACCGACCAGCAGCAATGGCGCCTGCAAAAGCGCCGCCCACGAGCCCAGCATGAACCCGGATACGCACAGCTGCCCTGTCATATGTGCACCCGCGCCCAGCACACTCACCCCGACCGGACTCAGACGCCGGGTGCGAACGCCCGCCGTCATTGCCAGCATGGCGCAAACGCTGCCTGCCAACGCATACAGCATACCCGTCACGCCAGAAAACAGCAGCCCACACAAAACTGGCTTCAGTATACACAGCACCCAAGCGCCGCCCGCGCCAAAGCAAAGAAGCACCAGCAGCAATACCGAGTTACCCAGCCCGATTCGCAGCCCGGGTACAGCCGATACCGGCGGAAGCTGCCGTTCTACAAAGCCCAGCAGCAAAATCAGCGCAAGCATGATCCCGTATCGTGCCGCTGCTCGCGCCTTCATGCGTCCGGCGCGTCTGTATCCGACGCAAAAAGCTGCACGTCCACGGCGTTCGGCAGACACACGATATGCGCGCCCATCGCTCGCCCAGAAGCATTCTCCGGCGTCATCCAGCCCTGCTCCACGCACAGCTGATTGGTGCATGTGGAGGCCTTCATGCGCACACGGCCGTTCGCGATTTCAATTTCGTTCCGGCAGCCGTTTTCCTGCTCCGCAACGATCGTCCGCGATTCATCCAGCCGCACCTCGGTAAGCAGACTGCCGCCCACATAGACGCGCACGCAGTCCGCCCGTTCCGCGCACGTTTTCAGGATGGATATGCCTGTCCACGCCAGCAGAGCCGCCGCCAGCAGCACCGCAATCACGAGAACGTCCGCGCGTCTGAGCATACCCCTTCCTCCGCTTCGATTTCGGTCTTTCTTCATTATAAATGCCTTTTTCCCGTGCGTCAACGGGCAAAATCCGCATGCACGCAGATATATACAGCACATCGCAAAAACGGTGAAGGCGCTTTTGCACCTCCAACATTTTTGCGATGTTTCTTTACATCTGAACCTTCTCGACGGCGCACCCAGCCGCAAGCGACGCCGGCACGTCGATCAGCCGCTGATTTTTGCTCCCACGAAAGCGCAGCTCCAGCGTGCGCTGTGAAAGCAGGAACGGCCCATCCACCAGTACGTCAACCTCAGAGAGCAGGCTAAGAATCTGCGGATCCTCCTCCGCCTTTCTCATCAGCTGCTCATACGTCCAGCCGCTATATGCCCATACATTCAGCCCCAGACGCTTTGCTTCATGCGCCAGTCGCGCGCAGGGCTCCGGCTGACAGAACGGATCTCCGCCTGTGAGCGTCAAACCGTCCAGCAGCGGGTTATCTGCCATCGTTTCGACGATCCTGTCCGTGCTTTCCAGTCTTCCGGCGTCAAAGGCATGCGTTTCGGGATTATGGCAGCCGGGACAATCGTGCGGGCAGCCCTGCGTGAACACAGCCAGCCGAAAGCCGGGCCCGTCTACAATGGAATCATTGACGATTCCCGCGATTCGAATTTCCATTTTTTACTGCACCTGATGCTTCACTCGGTCGTGCTCTTCCGCGCGCTTGGCGTTGTTCCACTTATCCATCGTGCCGACAAGATAACCGGTGATGCGGCGGATGCGCTCAAAGTGCACCGTGCCCTCCGCGCGGCCACAGCTGGGGCAATGATCTCCAATGATGCCGTTATAGCCGCACACAGGGTCGCGATCAACCGGATGGTTGATTGAGCCGTAGCCAATGCCGCTTTCCTTCATCAGACGCACGATCTTCTCAAACGCCTCCAGATTCTGCGTGGTGTCGCCGTCCAACTCCACATAGGAGATATGACCCGCGTTCGTCAGCTCGTGATACGGCGCCTCCAAGCGAATCTTCTTCGCCGCGGAAATCGGGAAATAGACCGGCACATGGAACGAATTGGTGTAATATTCACGATCGGTCACGCCCTCAATCACGCCGTAACGCTCGCGGTCAAGCCGCACGAAGCGACCAGACAGTCCCTCGGCCGGAGTCGCAAGCAACGTGTAGTTCAGGTGACGCTCGGCGCTCACCTCGTCCATGCGGCGGCGCATATAGGTGATGATTTCAAGGCCCAGATTTTGCGCGCGCTCACTCTCGCCGTGATGCTCGCCAATCAGGCACTTGAGCGTTTCAGCCAAACCAATGAAGCCAACGGAGAGCGTGCCATGCTTGAGGACCTCGCGCACCTCTTCGTTCCAATCCAGCTTCTCGGAGTCGATCCACACGCCCTGTCCCATCAGGAACGGGAAATTGCGCACGCACTTCCTGCACTGAATCTCGAAGCGCTCCGTCAGCTGATCAACCGCCAGATCGAGCATGCGGGACAGCTCGCTAAAGAACATGTCGATGTTGTGGTTGGCCTTGATTGCCAGCCTCGGCAGGTTAATGGACGTGAACGACAGGTTTCCGCGTCCATTGGAGATTTCGCGGGTGGGATCGTACACGTTTCCGATGACGCGAGTGCGGCAGCCCATGTAGGCAATCTCGGTTTCCGGGTGACCGGGCTTATAATACTTCAGGTTAAACGGCGCATCCTGGAACGAGAAGTTCGGGAACAAGCGCTTCGCGCTTACGCGCATCGCCAGCTTGAACAGATCGTAGTTCGGGTCGCCGGGATTGTAATTGATACCTTCCTTCACGCGGAAAATCTGGATGGGGAAAATCGGCGTCTCGCCGCCGCCCAGACCGGCCTCGGTAGCAAGCAGCAGGTTACGTATGACCATACGCGCTTCCGGCTCGGTATCCATACCATAGTTGATGGACGAGAACGGAACCTGCGCGCCCGCGCGGGAATTCATCGTGTTCAGGTTGTGAACCAGCGCTTCCATCGCCTGATAGGTAGCGCGGTCAGTTTCCTCCGTTGCCTTGCGCTGCGCGAATGCCTGAAGCATTTCGACCATATTCTCCGGCACATTCAGCGCCAGCAGCTTCTCGCGCTCCGCCTGCTTGTATTCGGCGTTCTCCTCCAGCGTGGGGCTCTTGCCCTCCGCCTTCAGTTCGTTTATGTAGCCGACGACCAGCTGATCGGCATCGTCATGATCCAGCTTCAGCTCCAGCGCACGCGCCATATTCGCGCGGTAGCGCTTAACGAACGTCTTCTTCACACCCTCCGCCATCGAATAATCGAAGTTCACGATAGACTGACCGCCGTGCTGATCGTTCTGATTCGCCTGAATGGCGATGCACGCCAGCGCAGAATAGCTGGCAATGTCATTGGGCTCGCGAAGCACGCCGTGACCGGTCGAGAAGCCGTCGTGGAACAACGACAGGAGGTCGATCTGCGTGCAGGTGGTGGTAAGCGTATAAAAGTCCATATCGTGGATATGGATATCGCCGTCGTTATGTGCGGCGGCATGCTCGGGCTTGAGCACAAACATGCTGTTGAACTGCTTCGCGCCCTCGCTGCCATACTTCAGCATGGCGCCCATGGCCGTATCGCCGTTGATGTTGGCGTTTTCGCGCTTGATATCGCTATCGCGCGCGGCTTTAAATGTTATATCGTCATAAATACGCATCAGGCGCGTATTCATCTGGCGCACGCGGGAGCGCTCGGCGCGGTACACGATGTAGCTCTTGGCGGTGTTCACAAAGCCGTTATCGATCAGCACGCGCTCGACGACGTCCTGCACCTCCTCTACCGTGGGAACCTCCGTATCTTTATCTGCCGACAGGCGTTCAACAACCTGATCGGCCAGCTCTGCGGCCGTCTCCACGGTCTTCGCGCTGCCGGAGGCGACGAACGCCTTCTGGATTGCTTCTGTAATCTTCTCCTTATCGAATTCGACTTTTCTGCCGTCTCTCTTGATGATGGTATCGATCATGTTGAATCGTCCTTTTCACTGAATTTGCAGCGCTCGCTCATTTTAAAGCAAACCAAAACGCAACCTCGCAGCGTACATCATGTTGTGTGTCATCTCGACATCAATACAACATATCGAATCCGCGTGTGTTGCGCCCCTCGCTCTCGGGGCGCGCCGAAGGCGTCTCCCCCGTTCGCTCTCGCCCGGGAACGGAGTCCATTATAGGTGACTTAACACACGAAATCAAGAGGGCAATCATAAGCACTTTTTAAATCGAGCGCGCGAATTTGTTTTGGAAATTTCATATATTCGTACCCATCCTCCCGGAAAAGCCGTGTTTTTACGGCATTGCACGCAGCAAGATATTAAATTGTTCCGACATGGAGACCGTCTCCGCCGTTGCGTTAAATTTCGCGTTGCACCCGTTTTTTGGCGTCCGTCACGCTATAATGGACGTGCAATAATCAAACTAAGATGCGGAGGCTTGACTCATGAAGGATCTCTATCTGATCGGAAACGCCCACATTGATCCCGTATGGCTCTGGTCATGGCAGGAAGGCTACCACGAGGTGAAGGCCACCTTCCTCTCGGCACTCGACCGTCTGGATGAATACGACGGTTTCCTCTTCACCAGCGCCTGCGCACAGTATTACGCGTGGCTGGAGCAGGATGCGCCGCAGCTCTTCCGGCGGCTGAAAAAGGAGGTAGCGCGCGGACGCGTCTGCGTGGTCGGCGGCATGTGGATTCAGCCGGATCTCAACCTTCCCTCCGGCGAATCGCTTGTGCGCCAGTTGCTGGTCAGCCAGCGCTATTTCCTCTCCCGTTTCGGCCGCGCAGCCACAACCGGCTATAATGTGGATTCCTTCGGCCAGAGCGGCATGCTGGCTATGCTCTTCCGCAAGGCCGGCATGAAAAACTACGTCTGGATGCGCCCCGGCGACAGTGAAAACCCGGATATTCCGCAGGGTGCGTTCCGCCTGAGGAGCGCAGACGGCAGCGAGGTCGTTTCCTTCCGCATTCCCTACGAGCATGACGGCTATACCTGCACCAAAAATATCTCTGCCAAAATCGACTTTCTGCGCGAGCGTGCGAAGCGGACAGGCTTCCCGCAGATGGTCTTCTACGGCGTAGGCAACCACGGCGGCGGGCCGACGAAAAAGCTTCTGAACGAAATCGAAGCGCTGCTCCCCGCGCAGGATGACGTATGCTACGGCACGCCCGATGCATATTTCGAAGCGATTGCGCCTCTTCGGGATCAGTTGCCCGTTTGGGAGGGCGAATTGCAGCATCATGCAAGCGGCTGCTACAGCACGTTTTCTCTTGGAAAGCTGGCGGGCCGTCGCGTGGAAAACGCGCTTGTTCGCGCCGAAAAGGGACAGGTGCTGGCCGACCGTCTGCTGGCCGTACATGCAGATACGAAGACGCTCGCCCAGGCATGGGAGGACGTTCTTTTCAACCAATTCCACGACATTCAATGCGGCTGTTGCATTCACTCTGCGCTGGAGGATTCCCTCAAACGCTTTGGCGAAGCGGAAACCATCGCCGCACGCGAGGAAAACCGCTGGCTTCAGCGCATCTCCTTCTCCATTGATACCTCCGTCTCCGGCGAAGCGCACGCGCCGGATAGAACCAGCTGGCTGATATGGGGACACGCGCCCTACGGCACCCCCCTCGTTATGTTCAATCCCCACCCGTTCGACTGCACCCTGAAGGCAGCCGTGCATGCGACGATCGCAGATGCTGAAAACGAGACGGGCGATGCCGTCTTCCTTCAGAAGATCCGTGCCGAGCGCACAAACGGCAAGGATAAATACGATACGCTCGTATACACCCGCGTGCCCGCGATGGGATACACCACCGTGATGCTGCACGAGGGCGAGCCTTCGCCTGCAGAAGACTGCCCGCTGCGCGTTACATCGACGACGCTTGAAAACGACCGCCTGTGTGCGCGCTTCGAGGAAGCGACCGGCAATCTCGTCAGTCTTACGCTGGACGGATGCGAGTCTCTTTCTGCGCCCGCGCGGCTGCTTTTGATGGACATTTCCCACGTCGATACCTGGGCGCACAATGTGTTTGCCTTTGACCAGGAAATCGGCGTGATCGAGCGTCCAACCTTCACCGTGCTGGAGGAGGGTCCTGTGCGCGCATCGCTGCGCGTGGTTCGCACGAACGGGCGCACCACGGTTTCGGAAATCTACCGGCTGTACCGGGACGGAGACCAGTTGGAGGTAGACGTGCGGCTGGACTTCCACGAGCAACACACTGTGCTGAAGCTTGAGGTGCCTGTCGCCTGTGCGTCTCCCTCCGAAATCGCCGAGATTCCGCTCGGCATACAAGCGCGCAAAATGACCGGAAACGAGGAGCCGTGCCAGCGCTGGTGCACGCTTTCCGGAAGCGAGAACGGCCTTGCCATTCTGAATACAGGCAAGTTCAGCTATTCGGCCAAAGACGGCGCACTGCGCCTGACGCTGGCCAATGGCTCTCTGTACGCCGACCACTACGGCCAGAGTGAACGCGACGGCACGCAGGAGTTCCTCGATCAGGGCGTGCAGCACTTTACCTATGCGCTGTACCCGTTTACGGGCAGCTGGATGGACGCAGGCCTGAATCGCCGTGCCGAGCTGCTCAACCAGCCTAGCTTCACCGTGGCCGAAACCTATCATGAGGGCTCGCTTCCGCGCGCATATGCCGGCATCCGGCCGCAGGGCGACGAAGTTGTCCTCGAATGCCTGAAGCTCTCCGAGGACGGCACGGGCTATATCGTGCGCCTGCGCGAGCCCGTCGGTCGAGCCGCACACGGCACGCTGCACATGCCGCTTTTGAACGCGGACATTCCCTACTGCCTTTCGCCGTTCGATATGAAAACCTGGCTTGTCTCGAAGGACGGGGGCATCGTACGAGAGGTGCTGATCACCGAAATGCCTATCGCTTGACAAAACCACGTATCTGAGGCATAATACATTGTTTTAAAGCACATGAAAACGGAGGCGGAACACATGAAAACGGGCGGAGCCGTAATCCTGTCTGCAAGCGACGCAGGCATTCGCGTTTCGGCAGCGTCAGCGCGCATTTCCACCACAGAGGGCGGTGCACTGAGTGCCTTTGAAAAGGGCGACGGCGCGGAAAAAGACCTGAAGCTCATTCGAAAGGTGCTCGCCTCCGGCCATCGAACCGTCGTAGAGCATCAGACCTACACGATCGCCTTTCACGACGTGAGCGTGCTTGCAGAGGAGCTATTGATCGAATGCCGCCTGGCCTCCTATACGGTCAAATCCCGGCGCTACGTCAATTTTTCCGGTGCGGGCTACGTCGTGCCGGAGGGACTGTCTACCTCGGAGGAAGCAGCCTTCCGCGCGAATATGGATGCGTGCTTTCAGGCCTATGAGCAGCTGCTTTCGCTGGGCATTCCCCGCGAGGACGCACGCTTCGTGCTGCCCTATTGCTTCAAGAGTAATTTCTACATGACGCTCAACGCCCGGGAGCTCGCGCATGTGGTCGCGTCGATGCTGAACGGGCGGATGAGCCTTTATCCCGAAATGCGCAGGCTAGGCGAATCACTGAAGGCACAGTTAGACGCGCGCTTCCCCGGCGTGCTCGACGCGGAGCTCAAGGACGTTCCGGTTTATCACCGCGCCGCCCTGTCTGCAAAGGCAACGCCGCCGCACGTTGTGCATTCGTCAGTCGACATGCGCCCCGCACCCGGCGCAAAGGAAGCGCTGGATCAGGCGCTGCGCTTTTCCGGGCGATTTGAAGCGGAGAATTACCGCTCTCTTGTGCAGGATGTGCGTCCGCGCGAGCTGGAAGCCATTTCCTATGCCTTCACGGTTCGAAGCATCTCGCTGGCCTGCGTAACCCATTTTGCCCGGCACCGCATGCAGACGCTGCTGGTGCCCGACGTGGAAACTGCACTTCTCGGCGGCGGCTATGTGCTTCCGGATACGATTGCTGCCAATCCTGATGCGCGGCTTCTTTATACCCGCACATTCGAAGATAACGCCCGCGCCGTGAAAACATGGATGGACGGCGGCGCGCCGCGCGAAACGCTGGCATATTATGCGCTGGCCGGGTGTACGGTAGACATCATGACCGTCATGAATGCTCGCGAGCTCTTGCACTTTCTCAAGCTTCGCACCTGCTCCCGCGCACAGTGGGAAATTCGTCATGCGGCGGAAAGCATGCTTGCCCGGCTTCAGGACGACTTTCCACAGCTGTTCAAGCTATACGGACCCGGCTGTGCCGTAACCGGGCGCTGCCCGGAAGGACGCTTGAGCTGCGGACGAATTCGGAAAACGGAGGAATAAACGCATGGAACGCAAACCGGTCATCGGCGTTACGCCCTATAAACGCAAGGAAGAGCCCTTTGATCTATACATCCCCGCAGGCATTATCGACGCCGTGGAACGCCTTGGCGGCGAGGTGCGTCTGCTCGATTACGAAAAGCTGCGCGCTTACGAGCTGATCGGCGAAGTCGTGCAGCTGGACGGCGTCATCTTCGCTGGCGGACCGGATGTCGATCCGTCGCTGTACGGCGAGGAAAAGGAGCCCGGCTGCGGCGAAATCAACCGCAAGCGCGACGACATGGAGCTGAACCTGTTCCCTCTGCTTCTGACGCGTAGTCTGCCCATCCTGGGCATCTGCCGCGGCTGCCAGGTAATCAACGTCGCCTTCGGCGGCACGCTGGTTCAAGACATTCCAACCACCTACCGCGTAAGCCATCGTCAGGAAAAGGATAGCACGCCGTTCTCCCACAACGTGCTGATTACTGCTGGTACAATGCTTCATAAAATCATTGGAAAAACCGTGCTTGCCACCAACAGCTACCATCACCAGTGCGTGAAGGAGCTTGCACCCGGCCTTATCCCAAATGCCTACGCCGCCGAAGGCTTTGTGGAGGGCTTCGAGGGTGCGCCGAACGGGCCGTTCCTGCTCGCCGTACAGTGGCACCCGGAGACGACGCTGGACGACGACGCAGATTCCATCAAGCCATTCGCCGCCTTCATGGACGCTGTACGCGCCTATATGGCCATACCTTGCCACGGCTGAGGTTTGTTAAAATCCGCAAAAACCCCTTTACCCGCTGCGCGAGGACGTGTATAATAAGAGTATACTTGCGTCGATGGGGACAGGGCGCATGGCACGCTTTCCCAAGCGATTCGGAGAATGGTGAAAGTCCGAAGGAAGCGCTTGTGCCGAATCACCCCTGAGCAGCGGTCTGAACGCGCGTTTGCGCCGGTAGGCACCGCCGGGAGCGCCCGATATTGCGCGCACAAGAGAACGCCCTCGGGCGTTAATATGGGTGGTACCGCGAGCCATCGTCCCATAGGGATGACGGCTCTTTTAATATGCAGGGAGGATAGACACATGTTTGAAAAGGTCTCGCCGGATTTTGACTTTCTGACGCGTGAAAAGGAAGTTCTGAACTTCTGGAAAACAAACAACATCTTCCAGAAATCCATCGATCAGCGCGAGGGCTCCGATGTATTCACGTTCTATGACGGCCCGCCTACGGCCAACGGCAAGCCGCACATTGGCCATATCGAAACGCGCGTGTTCAAGGACCTGTTCCCGCGCTACCGCACGATGAAGGGCATGAAAGTGCTTCGCAAGGCCGGCTGGGATACCCACGGCCTTCCGGTAGAGCTGGAGGTTGAAAAGCTCCTGGGGCTGGACGGCAAGGAGCAAATCGAGCAGTACGGCATCGAGCCGTTCATTAAAAAGTGCAAGGAATCCGTTTGGAAATACAAGGGCGAATGGGAGCGCATGTCCGACCGCGTCGGCTACTGGGCGGACATGGAAAGCCCCTATATTACCTATGACAACAAATACATTGAGAGCGTTTGGTGGAGCCTGAAGCAGATTGCCGACATGGGACTTCTGTACAAGGGGCACAAGGTTGTTCCTTATTGCCCGCGCTGCGGCACTGCACTGTCCTCTCACGAGGTTTCGCAGGGCTACAAGACGGTCAAGGAGAAGTCTGCGTTCGTGCGCTTCAAGGTAAAGGGCGCCGAAAACACGTGGCTGTACGCATGGACGACCACTCCGTGGACGCTGCCCAGCAACGTCGCGTTGTGCGTAAACCCCGATGAAGAATACGCAAGGTTCGACTTTGACGGCCGCACCGTTATCATGGCAAAGGCACTGATTCACACGGTTCTGGGCGAGGACGCCGAAATTGCCAACCTCACGGTCTTCCCCGGCATTGAACTGAAGGGCATGGAATACGAGCCTCTGTTCGATTTCCAGAAGGGCCTTGTGGACAAGCCCGCATGGCGCGTGGTGTGCGACAGCTATGTCACCATGACCGACGGTACCGGCATTGTCCATCAGGCGCCCGCGTTCGGCGAAGATGACGCACGCGTTGGCCGCGAAAATGACCTTCCCTTCCTGCAGCTGGTCGACACCAAGGGCGAGCTCACGAAGGAAACGCCGTGGGCGGGCGTGTTTGTGAAAAATGCGGATCCTCTGATTCTGAAGGATCTGGACGAGCGCGGACTGCTGGTAAAAGCCGCGCCGTTTGAGCACGACTATCCGTTCTGCTGGCGCTGCGACACGCCGCTGATCTATTACGCCCGCTCCACGTGGTTTATCCGCATGACGCAGGCGCACGACGCGCTGATGAAATCCAATGCCGCCGTAAACTGGATGCCTGAAAACATCAAGGAAGGCCGCATGGGCAACTTCCTTGACAACGTGATCGACTGGGGTCTGTCCCGCGAGCGCTACTGGGGCACGCCGCTGCCGGTATGGCTGTGCAAGTGCGGGCACATGCACGTGATCGGTTCGATCGAGGAGCTCAAGAAAATGTCCGACAACTGCCCGGACGACATTGAGCTGCATCGTCCCTACATCGATGCCGTTACGCTAAAGTGTGAAAAGTGCGGCGGCGAAATGCACCGCACGCCCGAGGTCATCGATTGCTGGTACGATTCCGGCTCTATGCCCTTTGCGCAGTGGCATTATCCCTTTGAGAATAAGGAAATCTTCGAGGAGAACTTCCCCGCCGACTTCATCAGCGAAGCCATCGATCAGACGCGCGGCTGGTTCTACACGTTGACTGCCATCTCTACGCTTCTGTTCAAGCGCGCGCCGTTTGAGAATGTACTGGTGCTGGGCCACGTACAGGATGCCGAGGGCAAGAAGATGTCCAAGCACATCGGCAACGTCGTGGATCCGTGGAGCGTACTCGACAAGCAGGGTGCAGACGCCGTGCGCTGGTACTTCTATGCCAACGGCGCGCCGTGGCTGCCCACTCGCTTCTCCGGCGACCTCGTCAGCGAGATGCAGGGCAAGTTCATGGGCACGCTTTGGAACACCTATGCGTTCTTTACGCTGTACGCCTCCATCGACAATTATGAGCCTGAAAGAACCAAGGCCGACCCGAAGGACTTCACGCTGATGGATCGCTGGGTGCTGTCGCGCCTGAATTCGCTGATCGACTTCGTAGATAAAGGCCTTTCGGAATACAAGGCTACCGAAACCAGCCGTGCCATCGCACAATTCGTGGACGAGCTGTCCAACTGGTATGTGCGCCTGAACCGCGAGCGCTTCTGGGGAAAGGGACTGGAGGGCTCCAAGCTCGCCGCGTTCGAAACGCTGTATACGGTGCTCCTCACGCTGAGCAAGCTGCTCGCACCGTACATTCCATTCATGACGGAAAACATCTATCGCAACCTTGCCGTCGGTCACCTCACCGGCGCGCCGGAATCCGTGCACCTGTGCGACTTCCCGGTCGCCGACCTGAGCAAGGTGGATAAAGAGCTTGAAGCCGGCATGGCCGAGGTGGAAAGCGTGGTTCAGCTGGGCCGTGCTGCACGCAACGCTGCGTCGCTCAAGGTACGCCAGCCGCTGTCCCGCTGCTTGGTCAAGGGCAAGCGTCTGTCTGACGAAATCGCACAGCTGATCAAGAACGAGCTGAACGTAAAGGCTGTCGAGTTCGTGAACGACGCATCCGCTTTCACCACCTACAACCTCAAGCCGCAGATGCGTACACTGGGCAAGAAATACGGAAAGCTACTGGGCAAAATCGGCGAGCACCTGAAGACGTTGGACGGAAACGAAGTCGTTTCCACCTTCGCACGCGGCGAAACGCTACGTTTCGAGCTGGACGGCACGCCCATTGAGCTGGAAAAGGACGACGTACTCACCAGCCTCACGCAGAAGCCGGGCTTTGAAGCGCAGAGCGAGGGCGATTACACCGTCGTGCTGGACACGAATCTCACCCCCGAGCTGATTGACGAGGGCTTCCTGCGCGAGGTCATCAGCAAGGTGCAGACGATGCGCAAGGACGCGGGCTTCGAGGTTACCGACCGCATTGCTCTGTCCTATCAGGCAGGCGAGCGGCTGAGCGCCGTAATCGAAAAGGGTAAGGAAGACCTGATGCGCGCCGTTTTGGCTCTGGCCGTCGAGAGCCGGCCCGCCTCCGATGGCGAGACCGTACGCGAGCAGAACATCAACGGCGAAAAGGCAACGCTGGGAATCAAGGTCGTATCCTGATCTCCCCCCGCTGCAAGACTGGAGGCTATGAATGGGCATAAAGGACTGGTTTGGTCGCCACCGCAAACGGAAAACCGCGTCTGCCGTGGAATATGTAGAGGAAGCGGCTATCGGAAATGAATCTCCGGCAGCCGCCCCCGGCGTGTCCGAGACAGAAGCTCCCCTATCCAATGAAAGCCTCGAAACCACCGAGGTTTTTGAGGCTGATGAAATTATTGCAGCGGAGCCCCTGCCTCGCCTGACGGACATTGATTTTGAAGGTTTCTGGCATGATACCCGCGAATCCGAACGCCGTCACGTGAGCGCCGCGCCCGATTACCGCATCATCCGAGACGTGGAGCAGGAGCTTGGCTACAAGCTGCCCGCTAGCTATATCGAGCTGATGAAGCAGCATAACGGCGGCCTTGTAAACCGCGGCTGGTTCCCAATCCGCCCCGGCGCGCACGACTATGACGACTTTGTTCAGATTACCAACATCCTCGGTATCGGCCGCGAAGCGCCCTACTCCCTGTGCGGCCGGTTCGGCAGCCGCTATCTCGCCGAGGGCTGGCGGCATAATGCCAACATCGGAGTCGCCATTTGCAACACCATCAAGCCCGGGCGCGCATTAGTGTTTCTGGATTACCGCAAGTGCGGCGTAAATGGCGAGCCGGAGGTACTGTATTCGGATGCCGAAACGGGAGAAGAAAAAACTCTCGCCCGTAATTTTGAAGCTTTCCTTCGCGGACTGTGCAACGGACATTTTGAATAGAGCCAGTTCCCGGAATACTTTCTCAAGCATTTTGAATGCAAAAGCCGACTGCAGACGGATTTTCTCCGCGCCGCAGTCGGCCTTTTTGCGATTCTGCCTTTATTCTTCTATGACAACTCATATCGGCATTCATCTGCCGCTGTTTCCTTGACCTCCGGAAGCGTTACATACCGCCACGCCAAGCAAAACATCCCGAAACACCTCAAGCGCCATTTTACCTTCCGCGCATGATGTCTGCTTTCCAACGGTTCTACCTCCGGCCTCATAACCGCATGTGCATGAACAAGGTTTGCCTGCATGATAATCGGCCGCCCTTCACCAGGCGCTCCACTGATGTCCTCAAGACAACTCAAATGGCGGCACCACTCCCATAAAAAGTGATGCATCTCCTGTCTGTCGCCGGGATGCAACCGATCATCCTAAAGCGCCTTCAGCGTCGACCGGTAGGGATTCGCATAAATCGCGTTCCCAAGGTACAGACTTAGCGATTCACTGCAGTAAACTGTCACGCCTGCGGACAGAAATTCGCATCCCTTTCCCGTAACCTCCGCAAGGCAGTCCAGCACCTACTTGCCTTCGACGTTCAATGTGGTGATTCATTCTCAATTCCCTTACTGGAGCAAGGCGGAATCCAATCCTCCATTCGACATTTCTTCCCGTGCGTCCTACTTCCTCATTTCAAATACGTCTGCATTCAGAAGCCGGGCATCCTGCCTGTCATGCGTTACGGCAATCACCGTACGTCCTGCCGTCTGCGCAACTACCCATGCCGCTGTGCATGCGCGTGTCTGGTCGTCCAGTCCCTGAAACGGCTCGTCCAGCAACAGAAGATGGCTCTCATACAGCACGGCGCGAGCAATCGCAACCCTGCGCGCCATGCCGCCGCTCAGCTCGCGCACAGGCTTGTTCACGCTGTCCGAAAGCCCTAACGCCCCAAGTGCAGCCTCCGCGCGCGCATCTGCTTCGCGACCGCTCAGCACCAGCGCCACGTTTTTCCGCGCGCTCAAGTGAGAGATCAACCGATTTTCCTGAAAAAGAAACGCCAGCCTCCCTACGCCAATAATCTCTCCGGACTCAGGCGCCTCCAGCCCAGAAATCAAACGCAAAAGCGTAGTCTTTCCGCAGCCGGACGGACCCATTACGCAGTGCGAGAGCCCCGCAGCAAAACGGTGGCTGAAATTCGAAAGCACTGTCTGCTCTCCATAGCGCATTGTCAGATTTCGAACAACCACATCCGTCATTTCGCGCCTTCTCCCTTCAGCCCGCGGCCAAGCCAGCGCAAAAGCACCTTTACCGTGCCCTCAAACGCCAGACTTAGAAGTACAATCGTCAGTGTCCAGGCAAGAAGATCTCCGGTTTCCAGATAGACCTTCGCTGCGTACAGCCGGTCGCCGATCGACCCTCGCGGCACGGCGATCACCTCCGCGGCAATGCCGCTTTTCCATGCAAGACCCACGGATACATTCGTCGCAGCCACAAGATAGGGATGCACTGCCGGAAAATACAGATACCTCATCCGCTTTGCCGGCCCAAGGCCATACACGCCTGCCATTTCCATCAGCTTTCCATCCACGCTCCTTACGCCCGTGAGAAGGTTCGTATAGAACACCGGAAAGCAAATCAAAAACGAGATAAACGCGCTAAGACGCGCTTTCGGAAGCCAAAACAACGCCAAAATGATGAACGACGCCACGGGAATCGCCCGAATCACACGCACCAGCGGCGCTAGCAGCACGTGAACCCACTCCCAGTGCGCAGCAACCGCGCCAAGCAGCGCGCCTGCAGCCATGCCCCACGCCAGTCCTTCGGCAATGCGTAGCGAGGAAAACACCACGCGCTGCCAGAAATCGGTTTCTCCCATCAATTCAAACCATCTTTTAAGCACCGAAACAGGAGATACCAGCAGTATCCCCTGTTTCAACGCCATTGCAGCCAGCTGCCACACGAGCAGCCAGAACGCAGCGGCCAGAACACGCACGAAGCCGCGCGGCAGTCGTCCTTTCGCCTTACTGGGCATCGATATAGTAGAAGCCGTCGTCCGGCAGCTCTCCGCCCACGGCAGTCGGATTTTGAGCAAACAGCACGTTCAGATACCCGGACAGCTTCGTCTTCATCTCCTCACCGGTGATGCACACGATGTTGCACTTCGGTACCGCAATCTTCGCGACATTCTCTGCAACGATGCCGTATTCACCGATTAGCTTCGCTGCCTCATCCACATTCTCATTCACATAAGCAACCGACGCAGCATACTCGGTCATAAACGCCTTTACTGCGTCCGGATTTTCTTCGACAAACGCCTTGCGGGCTACGACCACGCCGGTAATCATGCCGGAGGGCGTTTCGCTGCCTTCCTGCAGTCTATCCCATTCCTCAGTCAGGTCGAGCGCTACACGCAGGTCACTCGCCTTGGTCTGCGCCACGGTCACAAACGGCTGGGGCAGCATGGCCACGGCAGTTTCGTCCGCCAGCAGGTTCGTCAAGCACTCGGCATGCTCCGCACAGAACTGTACGTCGACATCCTTCTCTGAATCAAGGCCTGTCTCGGCGAGAATATAGTTGATCGCATACTCCGGCGTCGAGCCCTTTCCACTGACATACAGCGTGCGGCCGCGCAAATCCTCTACGGTATGAATGGTATCGCCACGCTCAACGATATACAGAACGCCCAGCGTGTTCACGGCCAGAACCTGAACGCCGCCCTGCGTCTTGTTGAACAGCACGCTCGCCAGATTGGCGGGAACACAGGCAATGTCCACCTCGCCCTTGATGATAGCGGGAGTGATAACATCCGGCGCGCTCTCAAGCGAGAACTGATACCCGGCGTTTTCCGCTTCATCCTTCATCATCTTGACCATACCCATGCCCGTCGGGCCGTTCAGCGCAACCACGCGCACCGTTTCTCCGTCGGCAAACGCGCAGACGGAGAATGCCAGCAGAAGAGCCAGCAGAACCGATACAAACTTTTTCATTCGTCTTTTCTCATGCCTCCATGCTGTGCTTAACCCTGTCTCGCTCCTCCGCGCGCTTCGCGTTGTTGAAGCGATCCAACGTGCCTACCAGATAGCCGGTAATGCGACGAATGCGCTCGAAGGGAAGCTTGGTCAGGTAATAATGAATATCGACATATTCGCCATCCAGCTTCACATCCACGCGTTCCAGTGCGCGCCCATATTTCTCGCGTCCGCGCGCAACGTAAGCATCTGATTCCTCCTTGGAAATCGTTCCGCCTGTCACATGAATCACAACATCCTGCATGATTTTCCTCCTCTCTTTCGGCTGTATTATACCGCCTTTTGCGCGCCTTTTCCGTTGCAATTGCAACGTCAGTTTGTTTTCTTTCCATGAGGAAGTGAAAAGCTGTTTTTATAGAAATCGATAATTCCCTCTTTCTTCATCAACGAGAGCTCGCGCGACAGCGCCGATCGGTTTACACCCAAATACACTGCCATGTCACTGCGATCGAACGGCAGATTGAACATATGCCCCTCGCGAACGGCATACTGAGAAAACAGCGTCATCAGCTTTTGACGAATGGTAGGCTTAGAAAGAATCTGTATCCGGTCGTTCATGGAAAGCGTCTTGAGCGTGAGCATTCGAAGGAAACGATCGGCATGCTCAAGGCATTCCGTATCACCAGGCACAAGCAGTCCCTCCGTGCGCATCCACACTACCTCTCCCGTCTCCACGCACTCGGCATACACCTGCGACTCAGCCGTGCGCTGATAGCACATCGACTCGCCAAACGTTTGCCCCGGCGTGACCGTTGCCATGATCATGTGATGGCCGTCCAGATCGTCTGACATGATCTGAACGGTGCCAGACAGCACAAGCGCAAAGTGAGACACGCTGTCCCCGATGTGGATCAGCGCGTCTCCCTTCTGATAGCGTCTGCGCGCGGCATGATAAAACCGAAGCGCTGCTGCAATTTCCTCGTCCGTCATTCCCGCGAACAGCGGGCAGCGGCGCAGAATGTCATTTTCGGACGCACTCATGCTTTAGCCTTCCTCCGAAGCGTCTCCCGCGGTAGCCGCCTTTACCATGATGGCGCATTCCATGCGCTTTTTGAACAGCTCGCAGCCGTATTCATACACACCCAGAATGCTGCCCGTGGCATGATAGGCATTGGCCGCACAGCCGCCGGAGCAATACAGCTTTGCCCAGCAATCCTTGCACTCCGGACGCGCATAGGCATTGCACAGCTTAAACTCAGCCGGTACATCCGGATTCTGAATGCCATCGAACACATTGCCAATCTTATACTTCTCCTCGCCTACAAACTGGTGGCAGGGATACAGGTCGCCCCACGGCGTAACCGCCATATACTCGGTGCCGCTGCCGCAGCCGGACACGCGCTTGTAAACGCACGGTCCATGCGACAGATCAAGCATATAATGATAGAACGTAAACGGATGGCCTTCCTTCTCGCGCCGGATCATTTCCTTTGCGAGGATTTCGTACTGTTCATACAGTACCGGCAGGTCTTCCTTCGTCAGCGCGTACGGATCGCCCGGCGGGCATACAACCGGCTCCATGCTCAGCTGCGTAAATCCCAAATCAAGCATGTGGAACAGATCGTTTGTAAAATCGGTGTTCATATGCGTGTAGGTGCCGCGAACATAGTAATTCCGTTCTCCGCGAGCCTTTGCGAACTTCTGGAATTTAGGCACCACCACATCATAGCTTCCGCGCCCTGCGTAATCCACGCGGAAGCGGTCATGCACTTCCTTGCGCCCGTCAAGGCTCATAACCACATTGTGCATTTCACGGTTGGCAAACTCTATCACCTCGTCGTCCACCAGGACGCCGTTCGTTGTCAGCGTAAAGCGGAAATTCTTGCCGGTCTCCTTCTCTCTCTCTCGGGCGTAAGCCACAAGCCGCTTCACGACATCCCAGTTCATCAACGGCTCTCCGCCGAAAAAGTCCACCTCAAGATTCCTATGTGCGCCGCTGTTTTCAATTAGGAAATCCAACGCGCGCTTGCCCACATCAAACGACATCAGCGCCCGCTCGCCGTGATACTTACCCTGGCTGGCAAAGCAGTAGGAGCAGTTCAGATTGCAGGTGTGCGCCACATGCAGGCACAATGCCTTCACATGCGTCTGGCGGCGCTTAAAGTCGATAGCAAGATCACGGTATTCGTCCTCGGTGTAAAGCTTCCCTGCGTCCTTTAGGGCGCGGATATCGTCCATCAGCGCACGAAGCTCTTTTTCGTTCACGTCGGCGCGCGCGCCGTACTTCATCAGAAGCTCGGCAACCGTCTCGTCCTCCGTCCGCGTTTCATACAGCGCAATCGCGTCATACGCCACGTCGTCCACCACGTGCACCGAGCCGGAAAACACGTCCAGCACGATATTGTACCCATTCAACTTGTATTGATGAATCATTCGTTCCCTCTCCCATAAAAAACGCCGTTTGCCCGCGAACGGGACAAACGGCGGCGCTTCGGCTGGAATTACTTCTTCTCGCAGGGCTGGTTGGCCACGCCGCAGGAAGTCTTGCACGCGGACTGGCAGGAGGTCTGGCACTCGCCGCAGCCGCCGTTTTTCGCGCTCTTGTTGAGGTCGCGGGTTTCGAGGGTCTGAATTCTCTTCATGATATAATCTCCTTTTATACGAAACTTGCTTATATTGTACACTTTCGCGCCCTGCCTGTCAAGAGCACTCCGCGTGCAGGACGTTATTTTTCTGTAGCACTACAATACATCTTGCACACCCGCTGCCAAAAAAGAAGTGAGACTTG
>CAZKQB010000009.1:0-75694 GCA_964554795.1 uncultured Oscillospiraceae bacterium
TCAGGAAATAAAAGAATAAATAGAAGCCGAAAACGCGGCCTCGCCTCCGAAAGCATTGAAGCATTCGGGCGAAGCCGCGTTGACGCTTTTATCTGCGCAGGTAAATCCGAGGATCTTTGCGGGAAAGAATTTATGCACGCGGTGGCGCCCAATTACGGCAGAGCTCGTCTGAACTGCGGGCGTTCCTATAAACGTCCGGAAAAGGAATTATGAGAAGATGGATGGCAGTGCTTTTGACGCTGGCGTTCTGCGTTGCGTCCGCATGGGCAGAAGCGGAGACGGAAATTCTGGATGTTCTCAATATTTTTCTGTATGAAATGGCGATTGAAGACGATCAGAATTCAGAAGAGAGCCTTTCAGCGAATGCGGCTTATCGCGAAAGACTTGCATCGCTTGTGGAGAGGCTGGATGGCGCGTATGAGACGGCAAAGCAGGCGCTGGCTGTCGACGACTTCACGGCGCTTACGTGGCAGGTGACTAACCGTACAGATCAAGCACTGTTTGTGAACGGCAGCGATTTCGAGGTGGACTTTGAGGGGATTGAGTATGGACCTGTGCGGCGGACGCAATCGGTGCAAGTCTCTGTTGGCACCTGGTGAAACCGTAGCGCGCGCTTTCATGGCGTGCTGTTTGGGCACTTTGAAGCCGGAGAGGGAGAGCTTCAGCAGAGACTTACTGTGTATGCGCTGACGGAAGAGGGCATCCGCGAGGCCGAAAAGATAAGTCGATTGACGACCGCAGCGCCGACGATAGCCGGTTTGCAGATGGAAAGGATGGAATGAAAAAATAAAAGGCTATATTGACAGATTTTATATGGGTGAATATAATGAGAATGGATAAATAATTATGCTTAGGGGTGTGTTCATGAGAAGAATCGACAGTCACACGCATGTGGACGCCGGTCGGCAGGAGACACTGCTGGCGCGCGCGAGGGAGCTGTTTGGCTATGAGAAAATCGCCGTAATGGGAATTCCGTGCAGCAACGGCCCCTTGAATAATCTGGAATGCCTGAAGGTAAAGGCGCTGGCACCGGATTATGCATATGTCTATGGTGGAATGGTGTATTCGGAGCTATCAAAGCCGAACGCGCGGGATCACGAAAAGCAGCTCGTGCTTTTGATGGATGCGGGATTCGACGGCTGGAAGCTCCTGGAGAGCAAGCCGTCCTGCTACCGAAGGCTTCAGCTTCCATTGGACGGCGAGGTGTTTGAGCAGGCATTTGCGCTGGCTGAAGCGGAACAGATTCCGGTCACGTGGCATGCGGGTGATCCGGCAACGTTCTGGTCGGAGGAGACGGCACCGCGCTTCGCCGTGGAAAACGGCTGGCTGTGCGTGGGCGAGGGATTCCCGGCACTTTCCGAGATTTATCGGCAGGTGGAGACGGTGCTTGCGCGCCACCCGCGCCTGCGCGCGTCGCTAGCACACCTGTATTTTACTTCTGATGACCGGCCGCACGCCGCGCGTCTGCTGGATACCTTTGATAGGCTTTCGCTGGATCTCACGCCGGGCAACGAGATGTATGTGGATTTCATGAAGGATCCGGACGGCTGGCGTGAGTTTTTCCGTAAATACCGCCATCGTTTGGTTTTCGGCACCGACATGACGGACGAGGAAGAGGATATTGTATTCGGCAGCGCAAGCACCAGCGTAGATCTGGTGACGAATACGTTGGTAGGAAGCGAGCTGTTCCGCGTGTGGGAGATTTCCGGGCGTGGTTTAGGGCTGGAGGAGGACGTTTTGCGGAGCGTGTTTGCGGAGAACTTTGCCCGCATCGTGCCGTCCGCGCCGAAGGTCATCAGTAAAAGCGGCCTAAATGCCTACGCTGAGTGGCTTCAGCCGCACCTTACGAAGGAGCAGCGGCGAAGCTGCGAGGATATGCTGCGGGAGATTATCTGACGGGAAGAGAAGGCTACTGATGAGCTGGCCGAGCGAGGGCTGCTTGCCAGGGACCGGGCATTCGTGGTATAATACCGCCAACAGACGGAATGACTGGGGAGGCTTTGCTCATGCCGATGGACGGCGTAACCTTTGGCCTGATTGCGATGGAATTGAATCGGCAGCTTGCAGGCGGCCGCGTGGACAAAATCACGCAGCCGGAGCGGGACGAGGTGATTTTGCTAATTCGAAACGGTGGTGAAAATCATCAACTGCTGCTGTCTGCCAGCCCGGCGTGCGCCCGCGCACATCTCACGCGGGTGAAAAAGGCGAATCCGCTGGAGCCGCCGAACCTTTGTATGCTTCTGCGCAAGCATTTGCTGGGCGGGCGGATGCTGAGCGTGCGACAAGCGGAAAGCGACCGCATACTGGAATTCACGTTTGAGCACATTGATGAGCTTGGCGACCATGCGCATAAGACGCTGATCGGCGAGTTTATGGGAAAGCATTCGAACCTGATTTTTGTGTCGGCGGATGGGCGAATCATTGAAAGCGCGAGAAGAATTACCGAGAATATCTCCAGCTTCCGGGAGGTTGTGCCGGGGCTGGCGTATTGCCGTCCGCCCGCGCATGGGAAACTTCCCTTTGATCAGCTTGCGCCGGAGACCGTGGCTGCGGCGCTTGAGGGTAGGGGCGGCAGCCTTGCCAGGGTACTGATGGGAACGGTCAGCGGTCTTTCCACGCCGCTGGCGCGCGAGCTCGCGTATCGCCTGACCGGGGATGAGGATGCGTCGATAGACGGCAGGGAGTGCTTGTCGCTGGCGAAAAGGCTGTGCGCGGAGATGGATGAAATTCTTGCAAAGCCTGAGCCGCGCGTGCTGCTGAATGAAAGCGGAGAGACAGCGGAATTTACGGCCTTTGCCTATAGAAGCCGAGAGGGGCAGCGCTGCCGCGTATATGCCACGCTGTCGGAAGCCATTGACGACTTTTATTTCAGCCGTGACCGCGAGGAGCGAATTAAGCAGAAGTCGGCGGCCATTCACCGCGTGCTGAAAAACAACATTGAACGCGTGGAAAAGAAGCTGCTGATTAAGCAGGAAGCGCTGACCGAGGGTGCGCGGTCGGAGGAATATCGCGTGAAGGGCGAAATGCTCACTGCGAGCCCGCATCTGGTAAAAAAGGGCATGAAGCGCGTGCTTCTTCCAAACTACTACGATGAAAATTGCGCCATGCTGGAGGTCGAGCTGGACGAAAGGCTAAATGCCGCGGCAAACGCGCAGCGCTTTTTCAAGCTGTACAGAAAGGCGCAGGTCGCGCGCAAGCTGGCAGAGGAGCAGATCGCCGAAGCGACGGAGGAGCTGGGGTATCTGGAGAACCAGCTGGAAAATCTGAAGCTGTGCGAAGGCGAGGCGGAGCTCGCCGAGATTCGCGAGGAGCTTGTGCGCCTGGGCTATATTCGAAGCACGCAGAGCCGCAGACAGATGAAGGCACTGCCGCCGTCTATGCCACTGCGCTTTACTGCGCCGGACGGCACGGAGGTGTTTGTGGGCCGAAACAACGTGCAAAACGAGCGGCTGACCTTCTCTGCTCAGCCGGAGGAGTGGTGGCTGCATGCAAAGGACATGCATGGCTCGCACGTGATTGTGAAAAGCGCGCATCCATCCGATGAAACGCTGCTGTTTGCAGCGCGGCTGGCGGCAAGGTATTCAAGAGGAAGCGCTTCTTCGTCCGTCGCAGTGGATACTACGCAGAGACGTTATGTAAAAAAGCCCAGCGGCGCAAAGCCGGGCTTCGTGATCTATACCCATCAGAAAACGCTGCAGGCTCGGCCGCTGGAAGAATAGCGGGTTTTAAAAGGGCCGGTCATCCTCACGAGTCTGCAAAGCGCAGGCGACTTTGATGAGGAGACCGGCTCTGCGTTTGCCCCGGCGGTCAGTGCGGCGCATTCGTTCGGCGCGGCATGCGGCGGATAACGGTGCGCATGTAAAGGAGCAGCACAAGGATTACTAAAAAGGCAATCAGGGAATTGACCTGCTGCGCGTATATGGCGACGCCCCAAAGGCGATTTCCGGCCGACTGAACCGCGCTGACAATCGCACTGCCCAGCAGGGAGGCCAGAAAGCCGACTACGCCGCTGATGGCATTGCGCGCGCCCAACGCGTTTGAAAAGACGGATTCATCCAGATAGTCGTAATTCATGTTGTAAAGGCTGGTGTTTATGCTGGCCATTGAGATGGCGTACAGCGTGTAGTATGCCAGATACAAATACCGCCGGGATGGCGTTGTGAAGGCGTTTACGAGATAGCCGACGGCGACGATGACAAGCCCCAGCGTGAGCAGGTGTGCCCAGCCGCGCCGGTCGCCGATGCGCCCGAACCACGGAGAGAATACCGCGCGCATAAGACTATAAGCGATGTGCAAAAGGGATACGAACGTCAGAGAAAAGCCTAATTCGCCGATCAGGTAGGTGCCGTAATAGGGTGTGGAAATATAAAAGGCGATTTTCCAGAGAATATCGATCATGAGAAGCCGACGTACCGTTCCGCTTTCGGCGAGCAGCCGGAATGTGGCGGTGAAGGTGGCCTTCTGCACAGCAGAGGGCTCAAGCGTTGCGTCGCTACACAGGAGCAGGGAAACGAGGTGCGCCACGGCGACGACAAACAGCGTCACACCGCAAAGGATGAAGCCGGTTTGTTCCTTCCCGATGGCCTTGAAGTGATCTACAAGGCAGCCCATGGCAAGGGTAAAGAGCATGCCGCCGATCAGCGACACGATTTCCTTGCGCGCTGTGAATTGTCCGTGTTCGCCGGGCTTCACAAAGCTGTTCAACCATTGGTACTTTGAGGGAAGCGTGACGTTCAGCAGCAGGTTGGCACTGAGAATCAAAATTACGAACAGGCCGACCTTGACGCTTTGCGGCAGGGGCAGAAACGGCGTCATATACAGGAAGGCAAACATCAGTTGATTCACAAGATCCAGAGCCAGTATTATTTTCCGCACCGGCTGACCGGGCTTTACGACGCTGCTTGAAAACAGCTGTGCGACGCATGCGAAAGACAGAAACGAGGAAACAATGCCGGTTACGGCATCCGATACGCCAACCTGTTTGAGAATGGCAGCCAGAAATGCGTCGGCAACCAGAAGCGCGATCAGGTATTCGAGAAGCGCCTCAATAATATATGCCCGGCGCGTGCGGCAAGCCTTGTCCATTGGAATTCCTCCCGCTTTGTTTTTCATGTCGATTATAGTACGAATCTGTAGAAAAAACAAGAAGGAATCCGCAAAGCTCACACGGCGCTGAATTTACGCCAGAGGAGAAAAAACAAAATCCAATATTATGAAAAGAAACACCGGACGGCTCATAGGCGTGAGACCATCCGGCGTTTCTTCTTGATTGAGACAGAGAATTGCTTGCGTGTTACGGAGCCGGACGAAGCATGAGCTCGTCTCCCTTTGCCGTAGGAATGACAAGAATCTGCGCGCTGGAAACCTGCATGCCGTGCGGCGTGTGAATTTCGACGCTACTCTCCCATGGGTTCGCAACCCGGCATTCTCCGCCCAGGGTCGAGAGAATCCGAACCGACTGAACCCGGCCGTCGTAATGCGCGGCATCCACGCGGAATCCACCGCGTGCCCACAGCCGGAACTCTGCGTTGAATTCCGGTTCCCATGCCGGAAAAACGCGAATAACACCATCGGCGGCGGGGGCACCGCCTGCGCTCTGCAGGAGACCAGCCTGTAAACCGGCGGCTGCATTGCCAAGGCGTTGTGCGGTGATTGCATTGATTCCCTCTCGCGCGGTAAGCCGATTTTGATAGGGCGCCTTTGAGCCGTTTTCCACATAATAGCAATGCTCGCTTGCAGCACAGGTGCATTGCAGTTGGTGATAGATACTGTGAATCAGGCGACTTCCGTCGCCAAGCGAGGCCAGAGCGCGGGGCCACCATGACATTTCGCGCGTAAAGAAAGAGCTTTCGCTTTCCAAACGCTGATTCTTTAGGGCAAAATCCACCGTCTGTTGACCGATTCGGAACAGTTCCGGATTCGTAAGCTTCGTCTGGACTGTGCAGAGATCCGAGAACACAAGTGGACATTCCATGGTTTGCTCGATCACGCGTCGTAGGTTGTCGCCCTTGGCGACGATCCAGAATTCTTCCGGCTCCGCCGCCAACTCGGGCGGACAGCCATCCGAGCGGTTTGTGGGAATTTCTGCCAGATTCTCATGGAACGATCGCCAAATCTCGCGCATGTCTGCATCCAGATTCAGTTGTTCAGAGGCACGAATCAGCGCCGGGTACAGGCCGCGAATGGCACTGATGGTTGCGTTGGAATCCCAGCCGCCCCAGCAAACCTCGCGGTCGGTGAGACCGTATACATGGTATCGGCCGTCCGCGCCCATGCGGGTGTTTGGAAACGTTCGATAGAATTCTGCCACGTCTCTCATAAATGGATAGGCTTGCTTGCGCAGGAAATCGACGTCCCCCGTGTATTCATAGTAGAGCCAGCAGTGATAGGCCAAAAAGCCCATGCTGGAAATAAAGTGGGTTACATTGCCGTATTGACGATCCCTGCCGTCTGGCCATTTGCCTAAGAAATTCCATCGCGACTTGAGAGGGTTTTTGTGGGCAGCATAGCCCTGCAGCTGTGCAGAGCATTGCTGGAAGTATTCCGGGCCGTTACCCAACATGAAGGAGGCGTATTCGTCACGGATTTCCGGAGGCAGCTCCTCAGGTCCGAACACGGATTCCGTTTCAGGCATATAAAGACCATCGGCGTGAAAATCCTCTGCGGCAGTTCTTCGGTATCGTTCCCGATTTTTGATATAGATCATGACATATGGAAGGTAAAGCTCGGGACAGCCGGTCGGAAGCGCAGCGTTGTAAATCAGGTTCAAATTGCTCCACCATTGCATGATGCCCCAGTGCTTAGCTTCGCCACGGGGGCTCAGGTTCAGTCCACCGAACTTTGGCGCGAAATCGGTGCCCCTTGATACACAGGCCATGATGTAGCGGTAATATGTGTAATGAGTTTCAATCGTTTTTGCCTCGGGAAAGCCCCAGAGACGCACGTAGGATTTCTCCCAATATTCCCTCCACCAGGCTTCGCTCTGATGCTTTAGTACCGCATAGCCTGCGGCGGATGCCTCCATGCATTTTCGGGCGGCTTCGGCGGCTACGTCGGTTGCCGGATCGAATGTCGCGGCGGATGCGATGAAGAGAACGTATTCGCCTGTGCCGGGAGCCATACTGAAGCGCATTTCGGTCTCCTGCTCGCCGCCCAGACCCACGTAGCGAAGCGCGTTGAGCTTGCCGGTACGCAGCAATCCGGGAAGCACGCCATTTGCGCCACCCTCAAAGCCGCGCGCGTCGAGCGTTACGCGGTCTGTGCCGGTTTCGTTGTTAATGCGAATGCGCCCCGGCCTTCCCACAACCTGAACGGCAACAGCGGAAGCGCAGTAGTACTCCTTTTCCTCAAAAACCTGACGCAGAAGCAAACACTCGCCCTGAATCAGAAAACGGGAAACAGCGATATGCATGCCACGCCGCACCTCCGGCGCACGCAGCATTTTGAGCTTGACGTGGCTTCCCTGAGGAAGATTCCGCCCGTCCTGCACGAGAAAGCAGAATACGTCCAGGTCCATGCACGAAAAGGCCTGCAAGTTCAGGCCGTGAGAACGTAGCTCGACGGTTGCCGTATTCATAAACAGATCCTGCTGAGTGGAAGCGTCGAAAACATCGTCACCCCAGTCGGCAAGGTCCAGATCGATTCGGGCGCAGGCGTGACCGTAATCGGTATGGCGCTCGTGGAATTCGTCGGAGTCTGCGCCAACGGCAAGCACGTCGTTTCGGTTGATCTGCATTTTTACGGCGGTTGGAGAAGTCCATAAGAGGGTTCCCATGTTTCCGTTGCCGATGGGAAGCCCCTCCTCTGCACGGGATACTACGCCGTCGTAGTGCAAATCGGCGTTTGCGATGATTTCATTGATGGGTATGCTCATGGTGGCTTCCTCCCATAATCTGATGAAGTTGATGAGAAACGGAGGAAACGGAAGGGGAAACGTGCATGGAATGAAGCCGAATCCATTGGTATGCTACACCGGGACAGAGAAAAAGTCAAATGAAGCTTTGATAAAAAGGGGCATAGGACGGTGAAAAGTCAAAAAAACCGACATGATGTAAAAAAAGAACACATAAAAGCCGAGCAGAAAAGCGAAGTGTGGCAAAAAAGAACACTTGAATCAGCCGCTCAGTTTCCTATAATGAAAACGAAACGGACGGATTGAGGAGGGAATCGCGCATGCTTGCCGGATCGAGAGGAGAAGAGCGTTCGGGCAGTCGGCTGTTCTATGGGATCGTGAGGGAAATCAAAAATCATTACAGATTGTATCTGATGCTGGCGCTTCCGCTGGCGTACCTGATTCTGTTTTGCTATGTGCCTATGGGAAGCCTGATAATTGCATTTGAGGATTATTCCGTTCGGCAGGGTATTTTCAAAAGCCAATGGATCGGGCTTCTTCAATTTGAGAAGATTTTCAGCACGCCGACCTTCGCACAGCTACTTCGGAATACGCTGGTGCTGAGCCTATACAGCTTTGCAGCAGGCTTTCCGATGCCGATTCTGCTGGCGCTGGCGCTAAACGAATGCCCGAGCCGCATTTTCAAAAAGACGGTTCAATCGATTACCTACGCGCCGTATTTCCTGTCCACGGTTGTGGTTGTAAGCATCATGACGCAATTTTTCCATACACGAACCGGCCTTGTGAACAATGTAATCGTGGGGCTTGGCGGGAGCGCACGTAACTTCATGGGTGAAACGCAGTCGTTCAGGCATTTATATGTATGGAGCGGCGTGTGGAAATCAGCCGGCTATTCGGCTGTGCTGTATCTTGCGTCCCTTTCGAGTGTAGACGCATCGCTTCACGAGGCGGCGATATTGGACGGTGCGAATAAGGTGCAGCGCGTTATCCATGTGGATTTGCCAAGCATTCTGCCGACGGTCGTCATTTCCATGATTCTTTCGCTGGGCAGCCTGATGAGTCTGGGCTATGAAAAGGCCTACCTGATGCAGAACGATCTGAATATGTCTGTGTCCGAGATCCTGTCTACATATGTTTATAAGAGGGGGCTTCAGGATATTCAGTATTCATACTCGACTGCGCTGGGTTTGTTCAATTCCCTGTGTAATCTGCTGCTGATCTGTCTTGCGAATTTTATCGCCCGGAGGGTCGGCGAAACGAGCCTGTGGTAAAGTAGTGCAGAAGTATATGGAAAGGCGGTTGTCCAATGACAAAGGTAAGAGTGCGTCCGGTGGCGAGGAGGAAGATCAGAAGCTATCAGGGAATCTCCGATTACATCTATCTGGCGTTTACGCTACTCTTTCTGGTCGTGTGCGGAATGGCGGTGTTCCTGCCGCTTCTATATGTGCTGAGCGCGTCGTTCAGTTCTCCATCGGCCATCGGAAATGGGCAGGTCTATCTACTGCCGGTCGACTTGAGCCTTGCGGGCTATACGGCCGTCGTGACCTCGTCAAGAGTGTGGCTAGGCTTTCGGAATTCCGTGATTTATACGGTGCTTGGAACCACGCTCAATGTTGCCATGACGATGCTGGCGGCGTATCCGCTCTCACGCAGGGATCTGAAGGGCCGTGGCGTGATCATGAAGCTGTTTACGTTCACAATGCTCTTTGGGGGCGGTATGATTCCCAATTACCTACTGATGAACAGTCTGAACCTGCTCAACACGGTGTGGGCAATGATTATCCCGGGTGCGATCAGCGTTTATAATATGATCGTCGCGCGAACCTATATTGTGAACAGCATTCCAAATGAGCTCTACGAGTCTGCATCGTTGGACGGCTGTACGGACGACCGATATTTGTGGAGCATCGTCCTTCCACTGTGCAAGCCGATCCTCGCCGTGCTTGTTCTGTGGTACGCCGTCGGGCATTGGAACGCCTATTTTAATGCGATGATCTACTTGAAGGATAAGAGCCGGTCGCCGTTGCAGATTGTACTACGCGAGTTCCTGATCGTCGAGGATATGAGCGAGGCCAACATTGCGGACAATATCGAAGCGTATATGGATCAGCTGTACATGAAAAACCTGTATCAGTATTCGCTGATTGTAGTCTCCGCCGTGCCGGTTATGGCGCTGTATCCTATAATTCAGAAGTACTTTGTGAAGGGAATCATGCTGGGATCAATTAAGGGATGAACCGAATGGAGAAGAAGGGAGGCAAGGATGTTCCTACACGTGGTCCCCGCCTGAGACCTGAAAAAGGATAATGAGAAAGGAAGGATACCTAATGAAACGACTGATGTCTCTGATGCTGGTTCTCTGCCTCGCACTTGGTGCATGCTGGATGGCGAAGGCTGAGAAAGAAGAAACCGTGATCACCGCGTTCCTTGAGGTGGCGGATGCCAGCTGGGATTATTCGCAGAACTACTCGCTGAACCTGATTGCCGAGCGCACAGGCGTTCGACTCGATACCACCGGCTACGTGTTCGCTTCGTCTGAGGCGGCTACGCAGAAGCAGCTGATTCTCGCTTCCGGAAAGTATCCTGAAATTTTTCTGATGCGCGATGCTGGCGCGTTCACGTATGCGGAAATCTATCAGTATGGCGTGAAGGACGGTTACTTTATCCCGATTCAGGATCTAATTCGTGAGAATGCGCCCAAGATTCAGGCGATCTTCGATGCACAGCCCGAATATGTTAACATGCACACGGCGCCCGACGGAAATATGTATGCGGTGACCCGCTTTTCCGAGTGTCAGCACGCGTTGGGCTATTACAAGATGTACATCAACACGGATTGGCTTGACAAGCTAAACCTTGAAATGCCCACCACGCTTGAAGACCTGAAGGAGGTTCTGATTGCGTTCCGCGATCAGGATCCGAACGGAAACGGCATAGCCGACGAGATTCCGCTGACGGCGCGTGCGGACAACCTGTTCACAGGCTATTTCATGAACTCCTTTGTCGCCACGGATTTCGTCAAGGGTAAGTTCTCACGTGTTGAGGATGGGAAGGTGCTGTTCTCTGCCAATACCGAGGAATTCAAGGAATCGCTTGCGTTCATGCGCGACCTGTACGAAGAGGGATTGATTGATCCTAACGCGTTCACGCAGGACAAAACGCAGCTCAAGCAGGCGGTTTGCGGCGAAACGCCTCTGGTAGGCTGCTTCAGCTGCAGCGGCATTTTCAACATGGACATGAACAACGAGTACGTCTATTCCAACTATGCCATCATGATGCCCATGGAAGGACCCAACGGCGTTCAGTTTGCCAGCGCGTCGAATGTTATGGACGCCAACGTGAAGGGCTACTTTCTGATTACGGACAAATGCCATGATCCGGCAGCAGCTTGCCGCTTTGTCGACGAGTTTGTGGACCCCGAGATCTCGATGATTACCAGCTATGGCGAAAAGGGCGTGAGCTGGGATTACGCGGAGCCCGGCCAAAAGAACGTGCTTGGCGGAGAGTATCTGTACGCGTTTACCGGCATAAAGGCAAAGGACAATCAGGTGATTGGCGCAGGTCCGCAGAATGGTCTGAAAGATCATCGTGCGGCGTGGTCGATCGACGCCTCTGAGGAGCGCCTATATTCCGATCCGACGATCTATGAGTCGCGTCTGGAATGGGAAACCAAGCGCCTGTCCGAGTATTTCCCCGAAACGATGCCGTCGTATTTCTTCTTTGAGGGCGACGCACTGGAGGAATACGAGGAACTGTATTCGACCTTTGATTCGTATATCGATCAAAGCGTCGCGGAGTTCATTGTAGGAACCAGAAGCCTTGAGAACGACTGGGACGCCTACCTGTCTGATCTTGAAAAATATGGCCTTGAGCGGTATATGGAGCTTCAACAGGAAGGCTATGACCTTTACGTCAGCCAGGTAAACAAGTAAAACGCACGATTGATGAAATCGGAGGGGAGAGAGACTCTCCTCCGATTTCTCGGGCCAGAATGCTTTATTGTGGAGGAACGCGCATGGTGCCGGAATGGATACAGAGGCAGAAGGCGGTCGTCAGACGGACAAACGGAAGCACAGCGGATGACGGAACGATTGAAATTCGTCGTAGCTGGCAGGATAATTACCTGAGAACGGAAATCACAAACCGGAGCGCGGAAAGGCAGCAGATTCGCGAGGTTGTGGTTGCGGGCGGCGTATATCCGGTAGAGGAAGATTGCCGGTTTTATGCGGAGGGCTTTCAGATGCTTGCGCAGTATACGGGCACGCTTGCGCAGCCGCGGGTAATTGGAAAATATGGAAGCGACAATCACTTTTTCAATATCCCGGATACGATTTTCAGCAAAGGCTTTTATACGGTATACAATTGTCTGTATCTGGAGCCCAAGGGGCGAAAGGCGCTTCTGGTGGCTTTCACCTCGAGCCATACCTATGCGGGGCAGTTTCGTTTCCAGGGCAGCTATATCGAGGCCGTGGAGGATATGGAGGATCGATGGCTACAGCCGGGTGAAACGTGGGTACTGGATGAATTTGGCATTTTCTGCGAAGGAGACAGGGATGAACTGTTTGTACGGCTGTCGGAACGGCTGAACCGGAATCATCCGCCGATTCGATATAGCGGAATCCCGTTCGGTTGGTGCTCCTATCATTGCATAAACGGCGTGACGGCAGAGGAAATGTATGAGCAGACAGAGGCGCTGAAACGCAGGATTCCCGAGCTTCGGAGAATTCAGATCGATGCCGGTTACCAGTCCTCCACCGACTGGCTGATTCCTAATCCGTCAACTGGTGCGACCATGAAGGAAATGTGCGAGCGAATTCGGGCGCTGGGCGTGGAACCGGCCGGTTATCTATCTCCATTTCTTGTGGATGAGGCATCGGCGCTGTTCAGGGAACATCCGGATTGGGTTGTCTGCGACGGCGAGGGAAAGCCGTTTCACGATTATACGCACGTGCCTCATTGGTATATGCTGGACGGTTCGAACCCGGAGGCCGTTGACTACATTCGAAACGTTGTGCGCGTGATGCACGATGACTGGGGGCTTCGCTATTTTAAGCTGGACTTTACGAGCTACGGCGCTTTGCCTGGCGGCGTGCGTCACAACGGCATGACACGCATTGAGTCGTTTCGGAAACTGTTTGGAGCGATTACACAGGAAGTTGGTGGCGACAGCTATATTCTGGGCTGCAATGCGCCGTTCTGGCCACAGCTGGGGCTTGTGCATGGAAACCGGGAGACGAACGATGTCTTTAGAAAATGGGAAACCGTATCCGAAATCGCCGAGCAGCAGTTCTGGCGTAACTGGCAGAACGGCACGCTCTGGATCAACGACCCAGACGGTGTCGTGCTTGAGAAGCGCGATATGAGCAGCTATCGCGATGGTAAATATAGAAGGCGAATCTGCGAGCTTAGTGACGCCGAGTTTGCATTCCATAGAGCGTATATCGTTGCCTGTGGCGGTGTGGTGACGTCCGGTGATCTCCTGACAGAAATCAGCAATCAAAATCTGGATGTACTCCGAAAAATGATGAAGGAAACGGGTACGGCGGCGAAATTCGACGATACCACGTTTACGATCGGGCGAATCCGAAAGAAGGGCTATATGCTGATCTGCGCATTTAACTGGGCAGATGAGCCGCGCGACATTGATATCCCGCTGGATGGGAGGTATCGCATCTGGACGCTGTTTACCGAGAAAAATCTGGGCGTGCATGAGGAAACTTACAGTATTCACAATGCGCTCCCACACGAGGGCTTTGTACTGAAACTTGTGCCGGAAGGATGAGGAGGGGAAATGATGAATCGGAAGCTCAGGGTAACGGTATGGAATGAATTCAGAGACGAGCAACGCTGGCCGTCGATTCTTGAAATGTATCCGGGTGGCGTGCATGAGGAAATCGGACGCATGCTGGCTGATTGCGAGGATATGGAGGTGCGGCAGGCAACCTTCTATGATGAGGAACAGGGCCTTAGCCGGGAGATTCTCGATAATACGGACGTGCTTTTGTACTATAGTCATATGCTGCAGAATCAGGTGGAGCCGGCGCGGGTCGATGCCATCATTGAGCGCGTGCATCAAGGAATGGGGCTGATTCTGCTGCATTCTGCGTTGGGGTCGGCGTTATGTCGGCGTCTGCTGGGCTTTTGCTGGCAAGTTCCGTGGCGTGAGGCACACGAGAAGGAGCGCGTGTTTGTGATTGAGCCAAGCCATCCCATTTGTGATGGAATGGGCGAGTACTTCGAGTTTCCAGAAAGCGAAATGTACGGTGAGCCGGCGCAGATTCCGCGTCCCGATGAGACAGTATTCCTCAGCTGGTATTCCGGCGGCAATGCATCGCGAAGCGGCTTCACCTATAGCCGCGGCGCGGGGCGAATCTTCTGTTTCACGCCCGGCCATTCATGGTACAACGTGCTAAAGCAGCCGGCCTATGCGCAGGTTTTGAAAAACGCGATTCGTTGGCTGAAACCACCGTGCAGACCGTATTGTCCCGTAGAGGGGCGGATAGACCTGTTGGAGGAAAATACATGGGAGAAACAGGAGAAAGCATAAAAATGGCGAAGAGATTTATTCAGGTAGGTACCGGCGGCTTCGGCAGGTACTGGTGCAGGCGAATCATTCCAGACGTTGCGGATGTGGCGGTTCCCGTCGCAGCAGTGGATGTGAACAAAGAGGCGCTTCAAAATGCCGGCTTTGCAGGAATTCCGGAGGAAAATCGATATACGGATATTCGGGAGGCGCTGAGAAATCACAAGGCTGATTTCCTCGTGCTGGTGATTCCGCCTGAGTACCGAGAGGAGTACATTGACCTGGCCGTAGAATACGGGCTGGATGTTCTGTGTGAAAAGCCGCTGGCTGCGAGCATGGAGGCGTGTGTTCGAATCTATAATCGGATGAAGGCTGCCGGACTCAAACTGGCAGTGACCATGAGCCATCGCTTTGAGTATGAAAAGCAGACCGTCGAGCAGATTGTGAAAAGTGGAAGCTATGGAAAACTGAACTACATTGTCAGCAGGCTGAACATTGTGCGGGGGCTGTATGCCAATATCAACACCGTGGATCTGTATGTAACGAGCTGTCTTGTACACAATCTGGACACCATACGCGGCGTGGCAGGCGCAGATGTGAAAACCGTGTATGCGGATTACTGGCCGCACGTGGACAACGGCGAGTATATCGGATGGAGCGGACTGACGATGCTGGAAATGACGAATGGCGTACGTGCTTCGCTGGAGGAGTCGTTTGCCAATGGAAGCACGCTTGACGGGTGGAGCGACGAGTATCTGCGAGCAGAATGTACGGATGGAACCATCATCGCTGACCACAAGCAAGTGACTGTGCGAAGCGATTGCGGTCTGCCGTATCCGCGGGAGGCAAAAATGCCGTTGGCAAATGGCGAACACTGGGGTCACGATCGGATTCTGCGTGAATTTGTCGGATGGCTCGACGGAGGCGACGCGCCGACAACCTGCATTGAAGACAATATGCAGTGCGCGGCACTCATGTTCGCGGCGATTGAGAGCGCAAAGAGCGGACAGAAAATCGACGTTCAGACCTATCTTTCCAGATACCTGTAAACGGACAATACAAAGGAAATGCGGCGTGTACAACGGTTACGCGCCGCATTTACATACCTGAAAACGTGTTAGCGATATGCGCTCGGAAGACCGTTTGTAACGCGCTTGAAGGCGTTTCGGAAGCGATACACGTTGTCGAAGCCGCAGGCGCGAGCAACCTCTTCAATGGAGGCGTCTGTCTTCAGTAGCGCAAGGGCGTGATGGATGCGAACCTGCTCAACATAGCTCATTACGTTCACTTGTTGGTAGGCCTTGAAGGAACGGGACAGGTAGGCCTCGCTGATGCAGAAGGTTTCGGCAAGCATACGAAGGGATAGCTCGGTGTTGGAATAGCTTTCATCGATATAGGCGCGAACCTCATTCATAAGCGCCTCGGAGCGAGAAACACAGCGCCGCTTCACGAGCGCGCAGTATTCCATGTATCGGTCGAGTACGTGCCGAATGGAATCGGTTAGCGGTTTCGATTGTGTGGGAAAAGCTGAGAAAACGGAGAGCGCGTCAAAGAACGCATCAAAATCATCCCCGGTATAGCGCCCGCGCAGACGATACAGCGAATAGATCAGCTGGTTGATCAGGGGTATGCCGTTATGAAGGCTGATAATGCGGGTGGATTCAACCCTCTGAAGGATGTCGGAAAAAATGGCCTGAATGGAATCCGAATCGCCGTCGGCAGCGCAGGCCAGCAGACGATTTTCCTCGTCAAGCGTGAAGCTGTAGGGAAGATATGCGCCGCCGGCCTCTGTGCGTAGGTCCTCTGCAAGAAGAAGTGTGCAAACGGCGTCCGGTGCGGGAGCAGTCTGCAGGCTCGCCATATAGCTGAAACATTGGCCGACCTGCAGGTATTCGTTCATATGTGGGCCGGCGATCAGCGTAATCTGGATGAATCCAGCGTCGGCAAGATGCGCATTAAAGTACTCGCGAATCTGAGAGACGAATGCCCGGAATTGATCGGGCTGGTTGTCGGAATCGTCAATTAAAACGGCAAACGATGTAGGGGAGAGATTGATTTTCTCATATGGCTGGTAGATGAACGCGGTGAGGCCGACATCCAGTGTGTTTCGCATAAGCCCGCTGGAAACTAGGAGCTGCGAGTCGGTTTCCGCTTCAAAGCGGCAAAGAAGCAGGCGAATACCGCCGTCAAATTTCCGAATGCCGGCGCTTTCCATGGCGGCGTCGATTTTGGCGGCGCTTTGGAAACAGTTGTTCAGTAGCTCCTCGTAGAACAGCCGTTTTACGAGGTAGGAGCTTTGCGTTAGACTGTCTGAGATCATCCGATTGTCGGTAATCAGCTCTTTGATTACGCGGTCAATCGAGGCCAGTTCCGCCTGCGCATTCATACCCTTGTCGGGGGATGGATAGAGGGGCTTGAGACTGGTGGTGAGCTTGTCGAAGGGTCTTCCGAACGTGCGGGAGATTCCATAGGAAAGAAACGCGCAGGAAATAATTAGAAAAACAAACACGCATCCAAGCACGATGACAATATACAGGGTTTTTTGAGTGATGTAGCTTTGGGGCACGGAAAGAGTGACCCTGAGCGGATAGACACTCGTGCTAGCCGTGACGGAAAAGCAGCTTTTTTCGGAGACGGGCGCGGATCCCTCGGATACGGCGATCAGGCTGCCTGAAAGGTCGTGGATGGAAACGGAGACCTCGCTGTTCAGATCAATCGCATCCCGGAAAGCGGAGGCGAAGGCATCAGTTGAGAACATGATGAGAAACTGACCAAGCTCAAGTCCGCTTGAGATGATTGGGCTTGTGTAGAAAAAAACATTTTCCGCCACTGCATCGGTGAAAAGGCCTTCCGATGCAAAATAGGCGTCGGAGGCAGGGTGAAAGCCGGCGCGCTTGCGCTCGGTTATAAGCTGGCAGAAATCATCATCATCCATTGAGCGTACATACTCGGAAAAATATGCCGATGGATCAAGGTGCAGCTGTCCGGCGGCGGTCAAAATCACGTTTGGCCGTTTGACGTAGAGAAGAACGTCCTTCGCAAGGGGAGAGGAGGAAGAGAGCTGCTTTATGTAGCGCTGAAGCTGCGTGGCGCGAATCAGCGCATCTGAATCCGTGGAGGGAGAGGACTTTAGAGAAAACGTGCGGAATTCTTCGCTGGTTCGGAGGGAATTCATGTAATTCTGGATATCTGCAAGGGAATGGTCGAGAACCAGCGCCGCTTGATCGATAATGGATTGCAGGGATTTTTCCTCGTTTTTATGCGTTATATGCACAACGGTCGCATAGATAAAGATGCTCACGGTAAGAATCAGAACCAGGATGCATACGCTGTACCGGATCAGTGCGCGATGCGTAATCGAATACAAATGGCGTGATTTCATCATAAGCAACATCAAACTCCAGCTATATGTATATTGAAATTGAAGGTCACATCAAAGAAGAAAACCAATCCCACAACAATTATAGCATGTGGAAAGGATATGTCAACGGCTTTCGTGTATTGCCAATGAAAAGGGCGGGATAAGTCGGAGAGACAGAAAAGAAGCTCCGCAGGAGGTGCGGAGCTTTAAAACCGGTCAGTTGCGGGCGCGGTAGCCGGTTGAGGGATCGACGCGGCTGAGCAGAGGCTCTCCGGTTGAAAGGGCGCGGAGGTTATGGGTCACGATGCGGGCGAGGCTTTCGCCGACGTCGGGCAGGTGGTCGCCTCCGGCGACGTGCGGAGAGATGAGGAGGTGTGGCGCATGCCAGAGGGGGCTGTCTGCGGGCAGTGGCTCCGTGCACAGCACGTCGAGGGCGGCGCCGCCAAGACGTCCGTTTGTCAGTGCCTTGAGCAGGGCGGTTTCGTCAATCAGGCTGCCGCGGCCGACGTTGAGAAGGTAGGCTCCCGGCTTGAAAAGCGAAAGACGAGCTTCATTCAGAAGGCCGCGCGTCTGCGGTGTTTCGGGAAGCGCGCAGGCAACGACGTCGGCGGAGGGAAGAAGCGTGTCCAGCTGATCGAGGCCAAAGATGCGGTCGGCGATATCCGGGTCGGAGGTGGGTGTGCGGCGGATGCCGGTTACGCTTGCACCGAGCGCGCGGCACATGCGCGCGAACGCGCTGCCGATGTCGCCCAGACCTACGACCAGCACGTTTGCGCCGCGCACGGAATGCGCCGATCCCAGATCTTTCCAGCAGGCAGACTGCTGCTGAACGGCGTATTCGTTCAGGCGCTTCATCAGGCAAAGCAGGGAGGCGAACATGTGCTCAGCTACCGTGTGGCCGTATGCGCCTGTCGCGCAGCAAATTACGAGACCGGGATGCGTGCGGTACAGCTCGGGATAGCGTCCGGTTCCAGCGCTGTGAAGCTGCAAAAGGCGCAGGTTTGTATTGCGTTCGAGCGCATCAAAGGGCGGATTTCCGATGACGATTTCGGCGTCGTCGGGTGTGCCGGTAAGATCGGCGTCCGGCAGAGCGGCAAAAACGGCTTCCCGGAGGCCTTTGACGGGGATGTGCAGGCAGATTTTCATTTGGATGTTTCGTCCTTTCTTCGGTTCAGCAATTTGGCAATAGCGGGTCGCTCCACGTGTATCGCACCCTTTGGGCAGAATTCCTGACAGCAGAAGCAGCGAATGCAGTGGGCGCGGTCGATGGTGGGACGATGCCTTCGCATTGAAATTGCCTTTGCGGGGCAAAGTTTTTTGCATTTTTCGCAGCCGATGCAGGCACGCCGATCAACGGCGGGGCGGCTGCATAGCGCGGCGGAGGCAAGCTTCCCGAAAAGCGTTCCCCAGAGGCCCGGTAGCTCGCGGGTGAAGGTAAGATCCCTGCGCGTGCGCACAAGATCGTAGTCGGGCACAGCGAATGCAGAGGGGTTGCCGAAGAGGGTGATTTCATCCTCTAACCCACGCGCGGCAGCACGCTGAATTGTTTCCGTCTGCGCCGGGTCAAGGCCGATGATGCCTGCGCAGATACGGTCGGCAGCGTAGGGCGAATCGGAGGCGATCAGTGCGCCGATAGTACGCGGATGCCCCATCGTCGGGCCGTTGCCTTCCATGCCCACCACTGCGTCCACTAGACACAGGCGCGGACGAAAGCGTTCGCTCAGATCTACGAGCATATCGGCAAAATCGGAGTGCGCGGGAAAACGATAGTGGTATTCCGGCTTGAATGTGCCAGGGATCACGCCGAAAAGGTTCTTCACGCAGGCAGACATGCCCATCATGCCGTGCGTTTTTAGCTTGCAGAAGTCGATAATGGCGTCGGCCTCGTCCAGATAGGCAGTGTAGTCCAGCGATTTCAGGATGGCACCGCCGGGATTTTCTGCGTGGACGTGCGCGAAGTTCTGATTCAGCCTTGCACCGGTTTCCAGCACGGCGCGCACACCGGTGGCAGCATAGACGGCGTTCACATAGGCGGATGTGTACAGTCCGCCGGGGCTGTCGCCCACGATGACGCGCGCGCCGCGGCCGATGAGAAGCTCGCACAGCGTCGAGAGCAGCGCCGGATGCGTCGTTGCAGCGGATTCCGGCTTCATCATGCTGACCAGATTCGCCTTTATGACGATGGTCATGCCGGACTGCACCCAGTCGAGCCCGCCGAGCGGACGGAGGGCTGCTTCAAGCGCCGGGCGAACGGTATCGGGCGCATAATCTCGGCAAGGAACGATGGAAACGACGGACATGGGCAACCCTCCCGATGGTTCGTTGGATCGTGTGCGTCTCGCGATATGTGCAGATTGGCAGACTTCAGTGTGGATTGGATGACCGGCTTCGAGGACGTGGCTCTGGCGGGAAAGGACGAAGATGGGCAAATCCTCCGATGATTAGTTGGACACCGTGGCTGCCACGCGTGTTTCGCGGTATGCGCCGGTTACGCAGCGAATGCTGGTCAGGCGGGTTCGGCGCAGGCCGAGCAGCGCATCCATTTCGTCGGCTACGTTGGTGTACAGCCCACGCGTGTGGTGCACGAGAATGTAGTCGGCCTCGCGGATGCGTCCCCTTGCACTGCGGCAGAAGGTGCGCACGGGCGCGGCAACTGCGAACGCCCAGATTGGCGAGCAGATGGTCACATGCGCATAGGAGGAAAGGTCGACGTTGGGCGTTTCAATGGGCATATCCCAGCGATGCATGGCGTAGCGGCCGCACCACCAGAAGCCGAGCGTTCCCTGCGTGCGCTCCGTCGAGCGGATTTCGTATACGTCGGCGCCGGTGCGGTTGGCCTCTGCCAGCGCCTTTTTTCGCACATAGCCCATGCGCGAAAAGTAGACTACCAGATGCGAGGGGTTCGCTGCGAGATTTGCGTATTCCCGCGTTCCTGCCGTGAAGGCCTCCTGCCTTTGAAAGACCACCGCCGCCCAGCCGGTCGCGGCCTGCGCAAGGCCGAAGAAGAAGTAGATCGTGGACATGAAATTCAGCGGGAACATGTAAAACTGGATGCAGATCCACAGCATCAGCGTTACGCCGAAAATGCCGCCCAGAGCTGCCCCGACCTTTTTGCGCGCAAGCAGCAGCGCGGCGGCGGTTAGGTTGGTAAGACCGTTGACGATCAGAAGGGCAAAGCCCGAAAACAGGAGATCCTGAAACAGTACGTTTGCAAACGGGAGCGCCTGAAAATAGGGCAGCATTGCATCCATGCCCATGGCGCGGCCGGAGGGGTCGATGAGCATGCCGGCTGCGCCAGCCACGGCCCCCAGACCGATGAACAGCGTCCAGAAGATCAGCAGACGGCGGGCAACGGCAAATCGGGAATGCATAAAAACAACGCCTCTTTCCGAAAAACAGGAATGAGCTTAGTATAGCATTCTTCTATGAAAAAAGAAACCGCCCATTGAACGGAAGAGCGGCTTGCAGAAAATTTTTCAATCGGGGTGCTACCACGCGCCCGTAACGAAGCCTACGCATGTGGCGAAAAATTCGCGCAGCAGGTAGTGGGGCAGGCTGAACAGCGAGGTGGCCACCGGCACGGCGTACGTTTCGCCCTCGTGCAGCGAGCGCGCAATCTTCAGTGCGCGGAACACGTGGAAATTGTTGGTCACGACGCCGATAGACATCTCACCAGGGCTTTCGAGCTTCTCAAGCGAAAAACGAAGGTTTTCCCGCGTGGACGTGGAAAGTGATTCCAGCAGGATGCGTTCCTCTGGAACGCCGCGCGCAACCAGACCGCACCGAATGCATTCCGCTTCGCTGATGCCTTCATCCTCACCCTGTCCGCCGGAGGCGATCACAAGCGTATCTGGATTTGACAGCGCGTATTCGGCGGCGACCTCGATGCGGTTGCGCAGTGCGCCGCTGGGGGAGGTGCCGTTGACCTTCGCGCCCAGCACGATGATGCAGTCAAGCCCTGCGGGCGTAGATTCGAGCGCGCCCTTGAGGATAATGCCCTCAATGGAGAGCAGAATCACGAGCCCGACGGCAACTAGCACGTGCATGGCGCGCAGAAAGCCGCGCGGAAGGGGAGAGGGTTGGCCGGTGCGGATCATACGCGCGACCAGCGCAAAGCGCACAAGTAGCGCGGCTCCAATCAGCGGCCACAGCCACAATAGTGACTGCCCGAAGCGAATCAGGAAGCCGTTGGCAAAATAGTAAACAAAGCACAGCACGCCCACAAGCAGGAAAAGGAAGTTTACGAGTCTTGAAGGGTAGCGCTTGACAGTGTTCTTTTTCATTCAAACCTCACTTTGTGAAATCGTCTGTCAGTGGCAGATGCCGCAGGTTCCAAAGTCGGACAGATCCTGCTTCGTCGTTGCGCCCTTGAAATACTGCTGCACCTGCGCAAGGCTTTCCGCCTGCCGGAGCGGGTGCCCCTGCGGAATATAGATGATGCCGTAGGAGCGCGTGGAGGAACAGTTTCCGTTGGGGCGCTTGTTGGAGCGTGTGCAGAGCGTCACGGTGCGGTGCATGTTGCAGTCGACCGTGGGCTGCGTGCCGGCCAGATAATAGTCGCGCGTGACGGAATAGCCGTTTGCGTCGCGGCGGCAGGAAGCCGTGGGCCGCATGCCGCTTACGCCGCAGGCCTCGGCGAGAACCAGCCCGTAATCGGAGGCGCTGCCGCTGATGATGGCGCGATCCTTCGTGATCCCGGCGTAGGAGTGTACCTGGCTCATTACTGCGGCCCACAGCGGCGCGGCATAGGTTCCGCCGGTCGCGTTGGAAACCAGAGGCTTATAGTTGTCGTGACCGATCCATACCGCGCAGGAATAATACGCGGTCATTCCGGCAAAGAATACGCCGCAGGCATCCGAGTTGGTGCCGGTCTTTCCGGCCACGGTGAAGTTTCCGAATTTTGCGCGGGAGCCGGTTCCGCTGGAGCCGGACACACAGTCCTTTAGAACATCCACCAGCATGTAGGCGGTGGAGGGCTTGAACGCCTCACGGCGAATCTGCACGTCGCGCGCCACGATGTAGGGCGTTTTATTGTCGTCATACAGTACCTTCGAGAAGGCGTACGATTCCTGATATTCGCCCAGATTGGCAATTGCGCCGAAGGCCGTGGCCATTTCAATGACGGAAATGCCGGAGGAGCCCAGCGCGAGGCCCGAGCCGGTAGCCTGAATATGGGAGGACGAAACGCCCAACCGCAGCAGGTAATTGACGGAGTTTGAGATGCCGACGTAGGTGTACAATGCCTGTGCCGTGGAATAGTTGTGTGATTTGTTGATGGCGTAACGCATCGACTCGCAGCCATTAAAGCTGCCGCCGCCGTAGTTGTTGGGATAGCCCTGCTTGCTGTCCCATCCCTCAATGCGGATTGGAAGGTTGAGCACGGGAGAGCCCGGCGACCAGCCCATGTCAAAGGCGGGGCCGTACACGCTCAGCGGCTTAATGGATGAGCCGACAGGCATGTTCATCTGGTAGGCGCGGTTCAGCTGCTTGCGCGCCGTAGGCTCGCTGCGGCCGCCGACAACGGCAACCAGCTCGCCCGTGTGCCAATCCACGACCGCGCAGGCGGCCTGCGGCTCCACAACATTCACATATTCGCCGTTCGTCAGAGATTTTTTGTAGCGGTCGGACTTATAGCGCGTGTCCGGATAGCGGTTCCATTCGGAAATCACCTTCTGCACCGTGGACTGCATCTGCGGATCGAGGCTCAGATAGATGTGATAGCCGCCAGTACGCAGCTTGTTTTCCATGGCTGCGCGGTTTGCAGTGGTGTCCTCCTTCTGCTCTACGCGCAGCATCTTGGTCACCACGTCGTAAATGGCATATTCGACATAGTAGGCGTGGTCATACATCTTTTCGGCGGATGAGCTGGTCTGAAGCACCTGAAGCGTTTCGGCCTTGGCCTGCTCACATTCCTCAAGGGTGATGAAGCCGTAGCTGTACATTTCCTCAAGAATGTAGTTTGCGCCCTTTTCGCTTTCCTCCGGGGTATTCCGGATGTAGTAATTGGTGCGGGGATTGTAGCGATAAGGATTCTTGATCAGGCGCGCAAGCATGGCGCATTCCTTCAGCGAAAGCTCGCTCAGATCCTTGCCGAAGTAATCCTGTGCAGCGGTTTTTACGCCGTACAGTGAGCCGCCCATGTAGACGACGTTCAGATACTCCACGAGAATACGCTCCTTGGCCGAGCGCGTGTCGCCGGAAAACAGCCCTGTCAGCGTTTCTTCCAGGCGCAGCGCGAGATAGGCCTCCTGAACCTTGCGCTTGTAGGTCTGCTCGCTGGAAAGCAGCGTCTGCTTGATCAGCTGGCAGGTGATCGTGCTGCCGCCCTGATTGTTGCCGGAGAGCAGGTTACCCACCAGCGCGCCCAGATAACGGTGAACGTCCACGCCGCTGTGTTCCCAGAAATGCGCGTCCTCGGCGGAGATTACGGCGTTGATCAGGTTTTGCGGAAGCTCGTCATACGTGCAGTACACGCGGTTTTCTGTTCCGCGGAAGGTGGTGATCAGATTGCCGTACTTGTCGTAGATGAAGGACGTCTGCGCCTGCGAGTTGAAAAGATCCAGATCAAGCTCCGGCGAGGTATCTACCCATGCCTTTGCAATGCCCATCACAAGTCCCGTGGCAGAGAAGGCGATAATCAGAATCAGAATCACCAGCATTTTTACCGTGGTCATAAACACGGACAGTATGAAGCTTCCATAGCCGTTGCGCGGCACAAACAAAGGATTTTGCTTGCTCATGAAGTCCTCCGTAAAGCGTATATCAAACCCAATATAGTATAGCACGAAATCCATACGCCGTCAAAGGCTGAATTCCCTTTCTTTGACGGCGAAAGCATGGCTTTGGTTGCGTATAGCGCGAAGATTCCGGGGGAATGAATAAGCCTGGCATTCCCATAAAAGGAGGAAAACGAAAATGCCTACCGGAATGATTCAGTCTAAGAGCCTTTCCATTCTCCAGGATCAGCTGACGCACGAGTTCATCGCCTGTAAAAAGGCGGAGCACTACGCGCAGACCTTCCAGAACGCGGAGCTGAAAACGCTGGCTGGAGAGCTGGCTAACTGTCACAAGCAGCGCTATGATCGTCTGTTCAACTACCTGAACAGCTGGCAGTAAGAAAGGAGGCGTGCAAAATGAACGAAAACATCATGAATGATCAGTACGGCATGGAGGATCTGCTTGAGCAGGAGAAATATCTCATTCACAATTACGGTACTTTCATTCCCGAGGCCTCCGAGATGCCGCTGCGTACCGTACTCACCGACAACCTGAACGGCTGCGTGAAGGATCAGTATCAGGTGTTTGCGAAAATGGAGCAGATGGGCTGGTTCAAGGGTCAGGAGGCCGATGTGAACGTGCTCACCGGCGCCAAGCAGCGCTTCGGCCGCATGCAGAATGAGCTGAACTGACGTACCATACGGAGAAAATCTGCGGAATGCTTCGACTAAAGCGGAGTATTCCGCTTTTTGTTGTGCGAAATCCCATGAAAGATGCACCGGAATCGAAGCGTAAGGCAAAAAGATGTCTTTTTTCAGGAAAATTTGAAATACCTTGCAATGCTTCGGCGATTCATGTATAATATATACGGGTAACTTTGAAGACCGGATACTGGAGGTACCAATAAATGGATAATCGAAGCACAGAGCCGAAGCGCGTGCGCTCCGCGGCATACAATGCGGAGTCGGGCGCACGGAGACCGGCTCAGGGTGCGCGCCCGGCAGGTTCTGCACCGCGCCGTTCCGCAAACGGGCAGCGTCCCGTGCAGCAGCGGCCCGGCGCCGCGCCAAGGAGAGGCGGCCGAAAAAAACGCAATGCCGCGCCGCTGATCGTGCTGGTATTTCTGTTGGTGGCGACGGCTGCTGCCGCGTTTGTGTTGCTGCCCGGAAGGGAAGCAAAGCCGGACCAAACCGTGGATCCGTCTGCCACGAGTGGAACGCCTGTGGCGACCGGAGGCGATTCGTTCACGGGCGAAGCCTATGAGCAGATGCTCAAAAACAGCGAGCAGAGTGATGTGAATCTGGCGGACGGAAACTCCATTTCCGTTGAGGATCTAAGCATCACGCCCGGCCTGAGCGAGGACTGGCTGAACGTGCTTCTGCTGGGCGCGGACGCGCGAAATAAAAACGAGGCTGCGCGTACAGACACCATGATCATCTGCTCGGTCAACAGGATAACCGGAAATGTGAAGCTGTCATCCATCATGCGTGATACCGCCGTGACGATTGGCGATCACAAGAATACGCGCATCAACAACGCATATTTTTACGGTGGCGCGCAACTGGCGATGAAGGTTGTAAACGAGTATTTCGGCATGAACATCCAGAATTATGTATATGTGGATTTTGCAGGGTTTGCAAAAATCGCTGAAATTTTGGGCGGCATTGATATTGACATCACGCAGAACGAGATGGACATGATCAACAAGAATGTGAAGGAGCAGCTTTTGATCGAGGTTCGTTACGATGGACGCGATTTCGATGAGGCCAAGGCGGAATATGAAAGCACGCTTCTGAGCACCTACGGCGCGAATACGCACCTGAATGGCGAGCAGACGCTGGGCTACGCCCGGATTCGTAAGCTGGATAGCGACTATGCCCGTGCGGAGCGTCAGCGCAAGGTTCTGAATAAGCTGATGGAGGGGCTGCGAAACGCCAGCGTTACAGAGCTGTTTGGGCTGGTGCCGCAGTGCTCCCCGTATTTTAAGACCAACCTGCAGGTGACGGAGATTATCAACCTTGCGAAGATTGTTCTTGAACGGGAGGATTTCACCACCGCATCGGAAATGCGCTTGCCGGTTACCAACACATACAAGGAGGAACGGCGCAACGACGAGGCCATGCTGTATGATATGGACGTGCAGGCCAATACCGACGCGCTGTACCAGTTCATCTATCTGAACAACTGATTTCGTGCCTGGGCGGGTACAAAAACAGAAAGACGCCGTTTCCGGTGAGAAGCGGCGTCTTTCTGTTTGCTGCCCTTGCGGGAAGGACACTGCGCTACGATTTGGGCTTGGGCTGCACGGTGCTCACGATGTATGCACCGGACAGGCGTTCATAGAACAGTGAGCGGTGCATCAGCACGCGGACGACCTCAAACAGCAGACAGACCATGTAGCCGACGATGAGCGCAGCCGTTAGGCTTACGGTTGTAAAGGTCGAAAAATGGTTTTCATATTTTAGAATGCCGATCAGGCGGGCCAGCCACAGCGGAAGATAGACCATAACCAGCGCCATGCTGCCGTAGCGGATGAGATAGCGATACCATTCCGGGCGGGAGCCATCCTTTTTTTGAAGGCGCAGTCGCGTGAGGCGGCAGCCGACGGTTTGTCCATGCAGAACAATGGGGCCGACACACTGAAGCAGCGCGACGAACCAGAAGCGGAAGCCGATATGTAGGATTCCGGAGAGGATCATCGCAAGAATGCCGCAGATGCCAAGATCGTATGTCATGGCCAGCGTACGCCTCAGGAGCGATACGCGTCGTCCGCGCTCCAGACTGAGAGTGTCCAGCCGATCCCGGCTGGGCAGCCAGCGCGTGAGCGGCCTTGCGAGCCAGAAGCCGAGCATTGTGCCCAGCGTGTTGATCATCAGATCATCCACGTCGAACAGGCGGTAGCTTCCCGGATAGATGAAGTACAGGCCGGTCAGCTGTGTCAGTTCGAAAAACAGGGACAGCCCAAAGCCGACCAGCAGCGTTTTTAACCAGCCGCAGCGAAAGTAGTAGCGCAGGTAAATGCCCAGCGGAAGCGTCATTAGCAGGTTGAACGCTGCGCCCAGAAACGCCGGGTTGTTGATCAGCGTCAGGAAGGACAGCGGATCCGTCAGGGAAACCCGCGAATCCTTGATGATGTCGGAAACGAAATTGAGGGGGGTCAGCTGCGCCTTATGTCCCGACAGTGCCCTCGTGGCTTCCCGCGTTGGCAGAGGCAGGATGACCAGACAATATACGCACAGCATGTACAGCGCAAAGGAATACACGATCAGGATGCGCAGGCTGAACACGGAGCCATATTTGCGGTAATTGAAGGCGACGTAGGGCAGCGTGAATAAAATCGCGACCAATGGATACAGCACGGCTGCCTGCTTAAGCGCCTGCAGGTTTTGTTCCACGTTTTCACTTCCTCGTAAGCAAAACCGCGCCGCCGGAGTGGGCGACGCGGGATGAATCAGATTTCAACGGTCTGCGCGTCGTTTCCGACGACGGCAGCACTGCGGGGCGACGTGAGCACGCGGCGCGTCAGCGCGTTTACGCCTTCAAAGGTGATGCTGCGAATTTTTTGCACCACATCCTCGTCGGTCTGCGTGTCGCCAAGCAGCAGAAGGCGGCGGCCAATGGCGTTCATGCGGCTGGAGGTGGACTCCTGTCCCAGTATGAAGCCGGAAAGCAGCTGTTCCTTTGCCTGCCGGAATTCCTTCTCGGTTAATCCGCCCTCAGCCAGCTTTTTTGTTTCCTCATTCAGCATCCGGACGACCTCGCTTGCATGCTCCGGACTGGTGCCCGCGTACACGGCCAGCACGCCGGTATCGCTCATTGGGTTGGGATAGGAGTAAACCGAATAGGCCATACCGCGCTCCTCGCGAATCGTCTGAAACAGGCGCGAGGACATGGCGCCGCCATAGGCGCTGTTGAATACCGCCGTGGGATATACGTCGGCTGCGCCGATTCCGCAGGAGGGGAAGCCGAGGCAGATATGCAGCTGCTCGATATCCTTTTTCCGGCGCATCACGCGGGGGGCAACGACGTTGGTTTTTATGCTCGGGCGCTTTTCTCCCGTTGGCTGCCAGTTGCCGTACAGAGTCTCTGCCTGCCTGACAACTTCATTCCAGTTATAATTGCCTGCCAGCGCCAGCACCGCGCATTCGGGGCGGTACATGCGGCGCATGTAGCCTGTGATGTGCTCGCGCGTGAGTGCGGAAACGCTGGCCTCGGTGCCTAAAATAGGCCGCGCGACCGGCTGGTCGCCATAATGCGCCAGCATCAAAAGCTCGAATACCAGATCCTCCGGCGTATCCTCGGCCATATTGATTTCTTCAATTACTACACCCTTCTCGCGCTCGATGTCCGCGGGATCCAAACGGGAGGAAAGCACCAGATCGCTGATCACATCCATTGCCAGCGGAAGGTGCCCGTCCACGACCTTGGCGTAGAAGCAGGTGCATTCCTTGCTGGTAAATGCATTCAGCTGCCCGCCGACAGCGTCCATTTCTTCGGCAATGTCGCGCGCGGAGCGTCTTTCGGTACCCTTGAACAGCATGTGCTCGATAAAGTGGCTGATGCCGTTTTCACTGGGCGTTTCGTACTGCGAACCGCTTTCTACCCACAGTCCCACCGAAACGGAACGAAAGCCGGGCATATGTTCGCCGATGATACGCAGACCGTTCGGCAGCGTTTTCAGATCAAATGCCATATTTGCCTCCAATAATAAAGACTGCCGTGCGCGGGTATGAGCACCCGCGCGCGGCTTTCGTACTTTTCGTTCGGGAACCGATTATCTGCGGCCGCCGCGATCTCCGCCGCGACGATTGTCCGGACGCGGGGGACGACGGACGGGCATGGCCTCGTTGTCGTACTTGATGTCGTTGCGCACCAGATTGATGCGGCCCTGAGAGTCGATTTCCGCTACGCGGCACTCCAGCGTGTCGCCGATGTTCACAACGTCTTCTACCTTTTCCACGCGCTCGTTGGCAAGCTTGGAAATGTGGATCATGCCGTCCTTTCCCGGGGCGTACTCAACGAACGCGCCAAAGGACATGATGCGGGCAACCTTGCCTACGAATACGTCGCCTACCTGCAGCTCGCGCACGATGCCCTCAATGATGGACTTGGCGCGCTGCGCGGCCTGGTCGTCATTGGTGGCGATATAGACGCTGCCGTCATCTTCGATGTCGATCTTGACACCGGTTTCCTCAATAATCTTGTTGATCATCTTGCCGCGCGGGCCAACGACCTCGCCGATCTTCTCCGGGTTGATCTTGAACTGGATGATCTTGGGCGCATACTTGCTCAGCTGCGGACGCGGCGCGGGCAGAACCTCGAGCATCTTGCCGAGAATGTGCATGCGGCCGTCATAGGCCTGCGCGAGCGCCTGACGGAGAATCGCCTCGTCGATGCCCTTGATCTTGATATCCATCTGGATGGCGGTGATGCCCTGCGCGGTGCCGGCAACCTTGAAGTCCATGTCGCCGAGGAAGTCCTCGAGACCCTGAATGTCGGTCAGCACGGCGACCTTGCCGGTGTTCTCAACGTCCTTGATCAGACCCATGGCTACGCCGGCGACGGGACGCTTGATCGGCACACCCGCATCCATCAGAGCGAGAGTGGAGCCGCACACGGAGGCCTGAGAGGTGGAGCCGTTGGAGCTCATGACCTCGGAGACAAGGCGCAGGCAGTAGGGGAACTCGTCCACGCTGGGAATCATCGGCTCCAGAGCGCGCTCGGCCAGAGCACCGTGACCGATTTCGCGGCGTCCCGGGGAGCGGATGGGCTTGGCTTCGCCGGTGGAATAGCCGGGGAAGTTATAGTGATGCATGTAGCGCTTGCTGGTTTCGGGGGTGATGCCGTCCAGGATCTGTACCTCGCTCATCGGAGCCAGCGTGCACACGGTCATAACCTGAGTCTGTCCGCGGGTAAACACGCCGCTGCCATGCGGGCGGGGCAGAACGCCGGTTTCGCACCAGATGGGGCGAACCTCGGTGAGCTTGCGGCCGTCGGGACGCACACCGTTGTCGATGATGTGGCGGCGCATAACTTCCTTTTCGATGGCGTACAGCGCGTCGCCAACCTCGGCCTCGCGACCCTCGAACTGGGTCTGGAAGTGCTCGGCGACGTCCTTCTTCACCTCGGCCTCGCGGGCATTGCGCTCGCCGCGGTCGAAGGTTTCGAACATCCACTGTACCTTGTCGTATGCATACTCGCGCACGGCGGCCTTCACGTCGTCGCCGGGCAGCTCAAGGTGGAACTCGCGCTTTTCCTTGCCGATTTCGGAGACGATCTGCTCCTGGAACTCGACGATCTTCTTTACCTGCTCATGGGCGAACAGGATGGCCTTCAGCATGACCTCTTCGGAAACCTCGTTGGCGCCGGCTTCTACCATCAGAACCGCTTCCTTGGTTCCGGCGACGGTAAGGTTCAGGGAGGATACCTCGCGCTGCGCCTGCGTGGGATTGACGACGAGCTCGTCGTCTACCAAGCCGATGTTCACTGCGCCCACGGGGCCGGCAAACGGAATCTCGGATACGCACAGGGCCGCAGAGGCGCCGATCATGGCAGGCGTTTCGGGGCTGCAGTCGAAGTCGACGGACATGACGGTGGCGACGACGCTCACGTCATTGCGCATTCCCTTGGGAAAGAGAGGACGCAGAGGACGGTCGATCAGGCGGGAGGTCAGGATGGCCTTTTCACCCGGACGGCCCTCGCGGCGGTTCCACGAGCCCGGAATATGACCGACGGAGTAGAGCTTTTCTTCGTAATCGACGCTCAGCGGGAAGAAATCGATGCCGGGACGCGGGGTCTCAGACACGGTGGCATTGACGAGCACGGCGGTGTCGCCGTAGCGAACGAACGTGGAACCGGCGGCCTGCTCGGCGTATTTGCCGAATTCGAGCGTCAGGGTTCTTCCGCCCAGCTCCATGGAATAGCTTTTGAACATGATGTTCCTCCTTATATTGGTTGGGAAAGTCTTTGCCTTATAACCGGAATCACAAAAAGAACATGACGCCGAAGACTTGTCCCCGCAGGGATGCCGCGCGACCGGTGCAAAGATCCGTCGCGCCGCATCCCTACGGCGAGGTTCTTTTTCAGATCCGGAGACAGCCTTGAATGATGGAAAAGCCGCCGCCCGGTTTTCCCGGGCGACGGCACATGCCGCATCGCTCAGGCGACAAGCCAGAATAGCTTACTTGCGCAGGCCGAGCTTCGCGATCAGGCTACGATAGCTTTCGATATCGGTCTTCTTCAGATAGTCAAGGAGACCTCTGCGCTGACCAACCATCAGCAGCAGACCGCGGCGGGAATGGTGATCCTTCTTGTTGAGCTTGAGATGCTCGTTCAGGTGATTGATGCGGGCAGTCAGCAGCGCGACCTGAACCTCGGGGGAGCCGGTGTCGCCCTCGTGGCGGCCATACTCGGCGATGATGGAGCTCTTGTCGATAGTCATGGTGTGTATCCTCCCTGTTTCGTATTCCCGCAAACGAAGCATGCCGTCGGGATCGTCGGCAAACCGCGCTCACGGATCAATTGACGCAATGCGCCATTCATTATTTTACCACAGACGGCGGCCTTTGTAAACGCCTCGCCGCGCGTTAATCAGAATTTAAGGTTCGAAAACGGCGAAATGAATGCCGTTTTCCTGTGCAAAGGCAGCTACGCTGCCGCCTGCGGGCGCATGGATCGTCAGATTTTCGCAGCCGGCGAAGGCATCCGGGGCAATTTCCGCATCAGCAGAAGCAAAGTAGATGGACAGAAGTCCCTCACAGTCCGCGAATGCACGGCTTCCGACGGTCGACAGTCCTCGCGGCAGATATACGGTCTGCACGTCGGAGGAGCCTGCGAAGGCTTCCGCCTCTAAGGTCTGCAAGCCCTCGGGCAGCGACAGCGTGTCGGAGGTCAGCACGAAAACGCGGCATTCATCGCTTCCAGTCGCAAACGAAAGCCGGATGGTTGCGCGTCCAGAGCCAACGGCACGCACGACTCCGTTTTCCACAGTAACGGCGGTTTCATTGTCGCTCGTCCACAAAAGCCCCTCTGTTGCCGCTTCGGGCAGCTGTACAAAATCCAGCACGTCGCGTTCGCCTATGGAGAGAAACAGCGTGTGCGTCCGAAGCGCTGCCTGCTGCACGAGCGCTTTACCGGGATAGGCTTCGCCAAGGTTCAGATAGATCTCGCACTCCCTCTCCGAAAAACTCGCAAGGTAATAGCCGTACAGGCCGTTCATGTACCGGTTCTCCGAATACCAGCTCTGAAAGGCGCTTTGCAGATCGAAGGATGCGTCGCTCGTGAGGAAAAAGGCGGCGTAGGAGGTTCCTTCGGTCACCAGCGAAGAAAGCCTACTGTGGAAATCTGCTTCGTCCGAAACGCCGATCATCAGATTCCGGAGAGGCTTGGACAGCTCGTCGGACGTACACTCCGGCAGGATTCCGCGCTCCCATGCCCAGCTGTGATCAAGAGCCATCTGCTCGTCGCTAAGGCCGAAATAGCTGTGCCTTTCACTTCCGCCGCCGGTTGGGTCATCCCATGTGCAGTCGACATGATACCAGCTGCCGTCCAGCTTTACAAGGTTCCATGCGTGGCTGACGCCATCTGCCGTGCCGGAAATAAACACACATTCGATGCCGATTTCGTGAAGTAGCAGATCATACGCCAGCGCATAGCTCTGGCACACGCCTGTGCCGTGCAAAAGCACGCCGTCGGCATAATAATAGGAATAGCTTTCGTCGTAGTCGGCATTGTAAATCAGCCAATCGTGCAGCCATAGGGCGCGCGAGTATTCGCTGCGCCCCGCCTGCCGCAGGCATTCCGCAGCCAGTAGCCGAACCTTGCCGGGCACGGTGTCGGCGTTGTTTGCTGTGTCTGCGGGAAATGCTTCAAAGATTTGGCTCTGCCAGCTGATGTACTCGCCTGCTTCGTCGTATACTACAACCAGGAGCATGTATTGGCCGGAGGCATATGTGGGCGTATAGGTAAGAGAAGCGTTTGTGCTTTGTTTGCGCTGGTACAGATGGGTGAGAGAGCCCGTGTTGCCCTTTCGGTAATAGACGTTAAAGACATAGCTGTATTCGCCGTCGCCGCCGGCAGCATGAATGGTGAATGTCGCAGGACGGCCGGAAACCAGATAGCGCGTATCCGCATCCAGATAGGCGACGGTCAGCTCGTCCAGCCGCGCCCGCGAGGTCTGCGCGCGCCAGCGACCGCGCTCGACGATTCCGCCGCGGTATTCAATTGTTCCCGGCACTTCCGCCCGCGCCGAAGAAGGAAAAGGCAGGAGGGTGCAGAGCGCAAGCAGCAGGGAGAGGATGCGTTTCATGGCGTTTGCCCCTTTCGCAGCGTTTTTCGTATGCTGTATCATTATTATTATAGCATTTTGACAGCGGATTGTCCAGAACACAAAGGAAGCATGCCGCGTCCGCAGCATCAGATTGGGCCAACATTCCGGAAAGGGCATGAAAAGCCGGAAGGGGAGCGTGCGCCTGCAACGGCGGGGAAGAGAGTGGGATTGCGGGAATCGGAGCAGCCTTTTGTGTCTCAGCGCAGCGGAACGACAAAAAGGGGACTGCGCGGCGAGTCTCAGCCTTCAAGGCAGCGGCTCGGCACGTTCCTTCACTTTCATTAGGAAACGGCTTCAGAATCCTTCAGGTTCCGACCACATTTCGCCTATGGTTTGTACGCGGGGCATATAGATTGTCAGCTATAATGACATGCGTTATGGAAAACGGCGCATAAGATGTTTCCATACATTTATTTATGGGAGGCGATGGCATTGATCACGGTCAGTCATTTGACCAAGCGATACGGAGCGCGCACCGCCGTATCGGACGTAAGCTTCACCATCGAGAAGGGCAAGGTATACGGTTTTCTTGGGCCGAACGGCGCAGGAAAGTCGACGACGATGAACATAATCACCGGCTGCCTTGCCGCCACGGAGGGCGAGGTTACGATCGACGGGCACGATATCTTTGAGGAGCCGCTGGAGGCGAAAAAGCGCATTGGCTATCTTCCGGAGATTCCGCCGCTGTATACAGACATGACGCCAACGGAATATCTGCGCTTTATTGCACGCGCGCGGGGTTTTTCGGGTGCGGAGGCACGAAAGCAGATAAACGCCGCCATGGAGCGTGCCCGTGTGACCGAGGTGAAGAATCGCCTGATTCGCAATCTCTCCAAGGGCTACCGGCAGCGCGTCGGCATCGCACAGGCGCTGATTGGCAATCCGGAGGTAATCATCCTGGACGAGCCCACCGTGGGTCTTGATCCCAGGCAGATCATTGAAATTCGCGAGCTCATCCGCGAGCTTGGCAAAAATCACACGGTCATCCTTTCCAGCCACATCCTGTCGGAGGTTTCGGCTATCTGCGATGAAATTCTGATCCTGTCCGGCGGGCGGCTGGTAGCGGATGATACGCCGGAGAACCTTACCGCGCTGTTCGCGGAGCAAAGTAGCATTCGCCTGACCGTAAAGGGGGCGCTTTCCGACGTGATTTCGGCGCTGAGCGACCTTGAAGGCGTAGAAATCACCGATCGCCGTGAGGAGGACGGCCGGACATGGCTTATGCTGCGCGCACAGGATGCGGACGCCGTCTGCGAGCGCGTGTTCCGCGCGTTGGCGCAGGCTGAGCTGCCGATTCTTGAAATGGCGCGCGAGCGCGCGACGCTGGAGGACGTTTTCCTCGAGCTGATTGGCAATGACGGAACCGGCGCAGACTCTGCTGCGGCGGAGGATGAAGAAAAGAAGGCCGGGGCGGAGCCTGACGCTGCGGAGGGCGGAGAAGGGCAAGCTGCTGCGGAGGACGGAAGGGAGGAGGCTGAGCAATGAGGGCCGTGTACCTAAAGGAGCTGAAGCTCAATTTCACCGGCTTTACCGGTTATCTGTACGGCGCGTTTATCCTGCTGTTTGTGGGCATCTATACGATGGCCATCAATCTTTCCGGCGGCTACGCGCAGTTTGAATACGTGCTGGAGTCCATGGCGTTCATCTATCTGATTGCCTGCCCAATTCTTACCATGCGCGCGTTTGCCGAGGAAAAGCGCAGCAAGACCGACCAGCTGCTGTATTCGCTGCCTATCCGGCTGTCGGACGTGGTGGTTGGCAAGTATCTGGCGATGCTTACGGTGTCGCTTTTGCCGGTCGCGATTGTGAGTGCTTATCCCCTGCTGCTGTCTGGATACGGACACGTGGACATGCGTTCGGCCTATGCGTCCATTCTGATGTTCTTCCTGCTGGGCGCATGCCTGACCTCCATTGGCATGTTCATCTCCTCCGTTACCGAAAATCAGGTAACAAGCGCCGTGGTTACACTGGTAATCATGCTGATTACGTATTTCATGACGTCGCTTGCCAGCTATGTATCCACGGCATCCTCGTCCTCGCTGATTGCGCTGAGCGTGCTGGCACTGGGGCTTGCGGCGATTGTATATCTGTTCACGAAGAACCTTTCGGTCGCGTTCCTGTCTGCGGCTGCGATCATCGGTGTATTGCTGATTGCCTATGCCATTGATACTTCCGCTTTCTCCGGCCTGTTCCCGGAGCTGATGAAGAAGCTGTCGCTGTTTGAACGCTTCTATGGAACCATCGGCGGCATGTTTGACCTGACGGCCATCGTATATTACTTGTCCATCATCGGTGTGTTCCTATTCTTTACTACGGAAACGCTGGAAAAACGGAGGTGGAGCTGATGAACGCGTTTTTCAAAAAGCACTTCGGCGGGCGTTCGGTGCGCGCGGGCGGCTATGCTGCATTTGCGTCGGCGATCGTGGTGGCCATTGCTATTGCCGTAAATCTGCTTGTTTCCGCGCTGCCGGAGACCGTTACGCACCCGGATTTCACGGAAAATCAGCTGTACACCCTGTCAGACCAGACGAAGCGCATCACGAATGCGCTGGAAAAGGACGTGATGCTTTCACTGATTGCCTCGTCCGGCAACGAAAATACGACGATTCTGAACCTGCTCGGGCGTTATGAGAGCGCGTCGACGCACATTACCGTCGAAACGGTAGACCCGGTCGTCTATCCGAACTTTGCCCGGCAGTATACCAGCGGCACGGTGCGCTCCAACAGCGTTGTGGTCACCTGCGGCGACCGTTCGCGCTATGTGGACTATTCGGATATCTTCAAGCAGGTGAAGTCCGACAATTACGACACATACTATTACTACGTGCAGATGGGCTATTCGCAGTACTACGACTACCTGTATGACACGGTATTCGACGGCGAAAATGCGCTGACAGCCGCCATTAACTATGTGTCCAGCGATTCGCTGACGAAGATATACACGCTTTCCGGCCACAGCGAAGCCGAGCTGAGCGAAACCTTCACTGAGGCCATCAAGGCCGACAACTTCGAATTTGATTCGCTGCACCTGATGGACGTAGAGACTGTGCCCGAGGATGCGGGGCTGATTATCATCAACGCGCCTGCATCCGACCTCAGCGAGGATGAGGCTGCGCTTCTGAACGACTATCTAGACACGGGCGGAAACCTCCTGCTGATGACCGATTGCATGGAATCGGACAGCATGAAAAACCTGCTCTCCGTGTGCGAGCACATGGGCATGACGCTGACGGACGGCATGGTTGTGGAGACCGCGCAGAACGGCTACTATCGCAATCCCGTCTACCTGCTGCCGGAAATCGCAGAGGCTGACATTACGCAGGCAATTCGGGATGGCGGCTACTACATCCTGTTCCCCATCGCGCAGGGTATTACCTCCATCGGAGACGGCTTCTCCTACACGCCGTTGCTTTCGACGTCCGACTCGGCGTTTTCCAAGAAGTCCGGCTATGGCATGACGACCTATGAACGGGAAGACGGCGATACGGACGGCCCGTTTGACGTAGCGGCTGCAACGTCGAAGGGCGAGGCGCACATGGTCTGGTTTGCTTCTGCGCAGTTCGCAACCGAGAATGTGAACGCCATGGTGTCCGGCGCAAACGCCGACATGCTGGTCAACGCCATTAACTGGATGGCACAGCAGGAAGACAAGATCTCCATTCGTTCAAAATCGCTGAAAACCGGCTATCTTACCGTAAGCGCGGCCGACAGCCGACGCTGGTCGATTCTGCTGGTCGGCGCAATACCCGCAGCGCTGATCGCGGTGGGCACGGTGGTCATCATCAGGAGGAAACGGAAATGAAACGGGGAAAAAAGCTGATCGTTCTGGCGAGCACGCTGGCGGTGATTCTGGTTCTGTATCTGGGTGTTACGCTCGTCACGCGCCATGTAAGCAACAAAAATGCTGTTACGGAAACGCAGGGCACGTTTAGCGCCACTGCCTTTACGGCGGACGACATTCGCTCGATTACGTGGACAAACCTTGGAAACGAATACACGATTACAAAAGCCGACGAGGAGTGGACGCTGAATGACCATGATGGCTTCTGGCTGAATCAGGATGACGCCGCTGCGATGGCCGATGCGGTATCCGCGCTGAAGGCAACCCGGAGACTGGATGGCGGCGTGGAGGACAGCGACTACGGACTGGCTGAGCCGACGCTGACTGTGAAGGTTACGCTGAACGATGGCAGCGAGATTACGCTGGCTGAGGGCGACAAAAACGACGTGACGGATGCGTATTATCTGCGCGTAACCGCAGATGAAAGTCATGTATACACGGTGGAAACCGATCTTCAGACGGTCTTCAATCAGAAGCTTTCCGACCTGTTTGTAAAGGAGACGCTGCCGTCGCTGGGCGAGGCTGCGCAACGCGTCGTTTTGACCCGTACGGACGACGAGATCGTGCTCGTTTCCCATACGGACGAAGCGGGAAATGCGCACTGGTACGAGGAGACTGCAGACGGCGCGCGCGCACTGGATGACGAAACCGCACAGACGCTGTACGACGATATTTGCGATTTCTCGTGGTATGAGCTTGTGGAATGGAACGCCGATGCGGAGGCGCTGACCGGCTACGGCTTTGACGAGCCGACCGTCGTCATTTGCGCGGAAAGCCTGAAAGATGACGGAGAAACGATCGTATGGCAGGTTGAATTTGGCGGCGAATATTCCAGCTCCTACGACTACGTTCGGTTGCCCGGATCCTCCGTCGTATACCGCGTGAAGAACAGCCTGCGCAAGCTGGCGACCGGCTATAGCTACTCGGACTACGCGGATAAGACGATTCTGCCTATTGACGCCGAGGACATCGAGAGCCTGACGCTGACCGTGCGCGGTGAAACCCACGTTCTGCGGGCATGGACGGAAATTGTTGCCGCCACGGGCGGAGAAGCCACGGAAGGCGAAGCGGTTTCTGCTGAGGAGGTAAGCGTACGCCATGCGTCGCTGGATGGAAATGAATGGAGCGCCGACGCCTATGATGAAATCGTTTCCCGTCTACTGGCACTTGAGGCCGAGGAAGCGTTAACCTCTGTGCCTGCACACGACGGCGAGCCGGTGCTGGTCGTATCCGTGCAGACAGAGGGAGCGCAGCCAGAGGCATCCTTCTCGGTTTCTGAGCTGGATGCGGAGTATTCACTCCTCCTTCGCTCTGATGGCGCAATTTTCCAATTCCCTGCGGCCGATGCGGACGCGCTGCTTCGCGCGCTAAGCTACGCGCTGAAATAAGCACGGATAAATCTACGTCGGCGGCATAGGACTCCGGTGTCTTGTTGCCGACGCGGATATGCTCCTTCCGGGCTTTTGGCAATAGATTCGGTTATAAACGCATGAGCAGCGGCGCGATTGCCGAAATGGAATCGCGCCGCTGATTTTGTTTTTCTGTGTTTACTACCGCTTCAGCACGAGAACCTGGTAGGGCTCAAGCGCCACGGTACCCGAGAGGGCTTTGCCTGTGAGCAGGTCGATGGCCGGTGCAGGCAGCGTGTAGGAGGCTGGCTTTCCTGCGTATTCCAGAACGATCTCTCCGTTCATTGTGCCCCTGCGCGGCGAAACGATCACCTCGCCCGTTACCTCTGGTAGGCGCAAACCCGCTTCGGGCAGCAGTCTCTGCGCAAGCAGACGGGTGGTTTCGGCTGCGGGCAGTGCACCCAGAAGGATGATCTGCCCCTTGCCCAGACGACTGCGGGCGACGACGGTCTTGCCGACGATGGCACTGTGCCCCTTTACGATGGTTGCGAGCGTTTCTGCCCGACCGGGATCAGACACCTCAAACCATGTATCGGCGGGCATGGGTGTGCCGTCTATCCACGCGGCAGCCGTGCGTCCTTCGGTGTCGGGCAGCGCGTATTTCCACGCAATACCTGTCAGCCGTTCCAGCATGCCGTACAGGCAGTCGGTGTAGCGCGCGCCATCGCGGTTGCGCTCGTCGCTCAGCGGGCCAACGATCCATGTGCCGCCCTCGCTTACCCACTTCTCCATGCGCTGCGGCAGATCGGCTTCTTCAAGCGTCAGCATCAGCGGGCTAAATACGACGCGATAGCCGTCCAGCGCTGCATGCGCGTCGATTACATCGGGGCGCAGGCCCAGATCGATGAGCGGCTTATAGAATCGCTCGACAACGCTCTGCTGATAGTTGAGCCCATTCACGATGCTCTGCTGCCCGAACATGTTCCAGTTGAGAGAGGTGAAATGAATCGCAACGTTCGGCACGACCTTTGTGTCCCGCACAAAATCTGCGGCTTTACGGAAGCCCTCGGCCGTTTCCTTTACTTCATCCCCAGCAAGCATTGGACGGCCGCTGGTGTCCAGCACTGCGCCATGCATCAGCTCGTGCCCCGCCCAGTGCGTGCGCCACAGCCAGTACATGTTTGCCTCTCCGCCCAGTGCAATTGGCAGCCACGAATTTGCGCGGCAGAAGCCGTCGGGCTTCACGCTCTGCGAAATTGCTGTGGAGCCGTTCCAGCAGGTGGCGGTTTCGGTGTTCCAGAAGGGACGGTCGATGAACGTGCGCATGTAATCGTGCCAGAACGCGCAGAAATGCAGGTTTTCGGGCGTGTTGTAGTGGTTAAACTGAGCAATATCCAGCTTTTCGGTGAGGCGGCGGTAGTCCATGCCGTTTACGGGCATGGTGTCCGTTCCCACAGGCACCCTGACGTAGCGATGCAGAATCTCCGCCTGACGGTGAACGAACGCAATATGCGAATCGTTCTGGAACATCTGCCACTCCATTTTCAGATGCGGGTTGTGCCATGCATTGCGCGGCGCGGGAATCTCTTCAAAGGAATCATACCATTGACTGAACAGGTTCAGATTCCATGCGTTGTTCAGGTTATCAATCGTTCCATAGCGCTTTTTCAGCGCGGCGCGGAAGCGGTTCACGCATTCAGGGCAGAAGCAGCCGCCGTTTCCCGTGTAGATTTCGTTGTCAATCTGCCAGCCGATGATGTTCTCGTCATTTGCGAATTCCTTCGCCATTTCCTCCACAATGCGCATGCTGGCCTCGTTGTAGTGCGGATTGTTGGAGCAGCAGTGCCTGCGCCCGCCATGATCCACGCGCCGACCATCCGGATCCAGCCGCAGTGCGTCCGGCCAATCGCGGGTAAACCAGCGCGGCGGCGTGGCGGTGGGCGTGCCCATGACCACGGCGATATTCGCCTGTTTCATTTTGTCCACTACGCGTCGGAAGAAGGAAAAATCGTATTCGCCCGGCTTCGGCTCCATGCGGTGCCACGCAAATTCGGCAATACGCACGCAGGTGATGCCAAAGGCATGCAGCTTTTCAATGTCGCGGTCGATTTCGCTTTCCGGCCAGTCCTCCGGATAATAGGCTGCGCCCAGATAGGGCGGCTTGGGCAAGGTAAACATCATATCGTCTCCTTCCAGTGTAGCCTTCCGATCTATTTATACCACATTGCCTCCAAAAGCACAAGATGCTTTCTATGCTTCCTTGAACGGCGAAATTTACAAGCCCCTGGTTGACAAACCTATGGAGGGCGAATATAATACTTTGGACATGAGTCGTTTCATAAGTGTCCCCGTACCTCAGCAGGATAGAGGGTCCGCCTCCTAAGCGGAACGCCGCGCGTTCGAATCGCGCCGGGGACGGTGCTGGCATCAGTCGGCGCAGGCAAGCCTGTCCAAAGGGGCGGGTTTGCCTGTTTTTTTCGCAAAAGCGCCGTTTGATGGTTCACGCATCCATCCGGAATTGCAGGAAGGCACAGATTTTGCCTCAGGCTGCTTACGCTTTCTCCACGCGAATCAGATTGCTGACATAGGGGCGCTTGCCGGAGAGCACCTCATCATAGAATTCGCCGGTAGGAGAAGAAGCCGCTTGCGGCTATCGGTGCAATCGAAGGCTGAATGAGCCGTAAAGATGGCAGAGAAGGGTATAAAACACGAAGCCGCAGATTTTGGTCTGCGGCTTCGTGAATATAGGGACGTCAGATTTCCTCGCCTTTTTTATAGCGGTCGAGAAGCCTGACAATGCGGTTGAGGGGGTTAATCAGGCTGTCGAGGCTGTGGTCGTGGTTCAGGGTTGCGATGATATAGGACATATACTTGCTCATGTCCACCGGAATGAACCACGGTGCGCTTGTGACCTCGGGGGGCAGGTAGCACAGGTTGGTGCCGAGTACGCCGGCCAAGTAGCCCTTCTTGTACATGTCGTTGAAGGTCTTGATGCCGTTGGTGAAGAAACAGAACGTGGCGGCAATATAGATGCGGCGCGCGTGGCGGCGGCGGAGATCCTTGACCAGATCGATCATGCTGTCGCCGGTAGAAATGATGTCATCGGCGACAATGACGTCCTTGCCCGCAACTTTGGAGCCGATATAAACGTGCTCAAGAATGGGGTTGCGGCCGTTGACGACGGTGGAATAGTCGCGGCGCTTATAGAACATGCCCAGATCCAGACCGAGCACGGAGGAGTAGTAAATGTTGCGCGACATAGCGCCCTCGTCCGGGGAGACGATCATCATATGATCCTTGTCCAGCTGCAGATCCTTTACCCTGCGGAACAGCGCCTTCAGCGTCTGGTACGTGGGCATGAAGGATTCGAAGCCGGTGAGCGGAATGGCGTTCTGCACGCGCGGGTCGTGCGCGTCGAAGGTCAGGATGTTTTCAACGCCCATGGAGGAAAGCTCCTGCAGCATCAGTGCGCAGTCCATGCTTTCGCGGCTGCTGCGGCGGTGCTGGCGGCTTTCGTAGAGGAAGGGCATGATGACGTTGATGCGGCGCGCCTTGCCGCTGATAGCGGCGATTACGCGCTTGAGGTCGGCGTAGTGATCGTCGGGCGACATGGGTACGGACTTGCCGTACATGGTGTACTGAATCTGGTGAGCGGTGACGTCGGTGATGATATAGATATCATAGCCGCGAACACTCTGCGTAAGCAGACCCTTGCCTTCTCCGGTGCCGAAGCGGGGACACTTCGCAGAGAGCAGGAAGGTGCTCAGGTTGTAGCCGGGAAAGGTGTACAGATCCTCGCTCTGCTCGCCCCTGCCCTCGCGCCAGTCTCTCAGGTACTGGTCTACACGCTGGCCGATGGCTTCGCAGCCAGCCATGGCAATAATTCCAAGCGGACCGATGGGGCGGGTCTCAAAGGGTTTCCAGCTGACTCCGGAAGGCACTTCATTCACGTCAAACATCTCCATTCGTTCTACTGGATATCCATTATAGCATGCGCATGTTCCCGGCGTGGAAGGTTTTGTGATAAAATTAAGAAAAGAATCGAGAAGCTGTCCGATTTTTGTCGGAATTTCACCGCAGATGATTTTTTGCTTGCGTTTCCGGCGTACGGATGGTACAATACAGTCAAACCAAAAACGGATGGAAAGGAAGTTGTTTCTCATGAAAATTGCAGTTAGCTCCTACAGCTTCAGTCAGGCCATGCACGACGGACGCATGACGATCATGGATGTCATTCCCAAGGCGAAGGAAATGGGCTATGAGGGCGTGGAAATCGTCCGCATGGGCTGGTCGGACGAAGAAATGCGCGAGCTGGCGCCGAAGCTGAAGGCTCAGAGCGAGGAATATGGCGTGCCGATCATCGCCTATATGGTGGGCGCAGACTTTATTCGCAACGGTCTGGACGCCGAGGTTGAGCGCCTGAAGCGCGAGGCCGAGATTGCCGCGCTGCTGGGCGCGCCGCGCATGCGCCACGATTCTACCGGTGGCCGCGACGCGAACGACAAGCCTGTAACCGTGGAGGAGGCGCTTCCGATCGTAGCCGAGGGTTATCGCCGCGTGACGGAATTTGCTGCGGGTCTGGGCGTGCATACGATGATTGAAAACCACGGCTATTTCTTCCAGGATGCCTGCCGCGTGAAGAAGCTGATTGAAACTGTCAACCATCCAAACTTCGGCTGGCTGATGGATATGGGCAACTTCATGTGCGCGGACGAAAAGTCTGTCGAGTCCGTGAAGATTGCCGCGCCCATGGCCGTGCATGCGCACGCCAAGGATTTCTTCCATAAGGAAAAGGGTGAATACGTTCCGAATGGTCAGGGCTGGTTTGGAACCCGCGGCGGAAATGCGCTGCGCGGTACCATCATCGGTCATGGCGCTGTGAATGTGTACGAGTGCCTGAAGACGCTGCGCGCGGCCGGCTATGACGGATGGCTGAGCGTGGAATTCGAGGGCATTGAGGATTGCCTGATGTCGCTGGAGGCGGATATCAAAAACCTGAAGGAAATGCTCGCGTAAGATGGACGGACTCAAGGTGATCGCGCGCCTTCGGTGCGATTTTCCGACGAAGTTTGGCCTGCCAAGACAGAGCGGTCTGAACGACGCGCTGAAGGGCAGAATCGTGTTCGAACCGGCGTACCGCAATCCGGATGCCGTTCGGGGCATCGAGGCCTATTCGCATTTGTGGCTGATCTGGGGGTTTTCCGTTCCCGAAAGGGAAAATTGGTCGGCGACGGTGCGCCCGCCGCGGCTGGGCGGAAACGAGCGCGTGGGTGTGTTTGCCACTCGTTCACCGTTTCGTCCGAACCCGCTGGGGCTGACGCTGGCGAGGCTGGAGGGCTTGGGCAGGCAGGATGGCGCGTGCACGCTGCTCGTGTCCGGAGTAGACATGATGGACGGAACGCCCATCTACGATATTAAGCCCTATCTGCCCTATGCTGACAGCCGACAGGATGCCAGCGGCGGCTTTGGCGAGCAAATGAAGGATTATCGCCTGCGCGTAATTGCGGAGGAGGCGTTGCTTTGCCCGATTCCGCCGGAGAAGCGGCCCGCGTTGCTTGCGGCGCTGGAGGGTGATCCCCGTCCGGCCTATCAGCATGACCCGTCGCGCGTGTACGGATTTTTGTACGCGGGCTTCGACGTGCGGTTCACGGTGAACGGAGACGTGCTCACCGTGGTAGAGATTCGTAGACAAATGTGAGAAACCATCGCGCAGCCCGACGGGCACGTTTGCAGGTGTTTTTCGCCAAACGTGCCGCGCTGAAAAATGCGCATCCGAAAGGATGGGGCAGCCCTCGTAAAACGGAATTGCGCCGAGATTGATGATTGATACTGAGACTGCCTGGACAAGTTTATCCGGGCAGTCCTGCGTAAGCGGAATCGCTACATTTTAGTTCAAGAGGAATAATAAACTTGGAACTGACGGAGATTAGATATGCTTGAAAAGATGGCAGATTTTTTTGAAAACAGATTAGACGGATACGATGAACATATGTTGACCAATATTGAGGCAGCATATCCCTTTACGGCGAAGCAGCTACTGACGACTGAAAACTGCCATATACTGGATTTGGGATGTGGCACAGGATTGGAGTTGGAAGAATACTACCGGCTAAATTCATCCGCCAAGGTAACGGGTATTGATTTGTCACAAGGAATGCTATCGGCTCTTAGAAAGAAATTTGCCGATAAAGACATTGCTTTGATTTGCGGTTCCTATTTTGATGTGCCCTTTGGCGTATCCATCTTCGATTGTGCGGTATCGGTGGAGAGCCTGCACCATTTTACAAAAGAAGAAAAAGTTCCTTTATATACCAAGCTGCATAGGGCATTAAAGGACAATGGATTTTTTGTACTGACGGACTACTTTTCTTTATCAGATGAAGAAGAACGGATGCACCGACAAAACTTGATTGCATTGAAGGCGGAGCAAGGAATTGCCGATGATGAGTTTTACCATTACGACACGCCTCTTACTGTGACGCACGAAACAGAAGCACTTCTGGAAGCAGGCTTTTCTTCTGTTGAGGTGATGAATAATTGGGGAGCGACTTATACCATAAAAGCAGTTAAGTAAGTTCTATTATACCGGCGAGAGAAGTAAACAGAAACCATTTGGGAACGAAAGGGCGAGCTTCAGTATTCTCTATCGAGAGTCGTATGTCCTGGGGCGCTGCTTAGCTTATGCGCCTCTCTCCTGTGGGCTTGCCGTCAACAAGTTGGAAGAGAAACATAAAATATCCTCTGCATGGGTACGATCATGTGGAGGATTTACTGTTTTATGAATCGCATCCTTGGATCGGAAGCGCTTTTTACAGGCGTTTGGAAAAGTAAAGCACGAGATCGTCGTCGTTTTCGCAGGGGGTATAGGGCTCGCATACGTGATCCTGGTACCATACGCCGCTGCCGTCGGGAAGGTAGCCACGCTTGACGTACATGCGCTGGGCAGAGCCATAGCCGCTGTGCAGGCCCACGCCGAGGTAGACCGTGTCGGCATAGCGGGCAGCAATGGCCTCGGCAGCGTCCATTAACCGGGAGCCGATGCCGCGTCCGCGATATTTTTCCAGTACGCCGAAATCCACGATTTCCGGAAGCCCCTTTCCGCCGAATGCGCCGGTTTGCGCGTTGGGATAGACGTTGATGTAGCCCGCTACGTTGCCATGAAAGTCCGCAGCCAGCGCGACGGACCTTCCCGCGTCACGGTCGCGCAGGCGCATGAGGTATTTCTCTGGGGTTGCGCCGAGCCAGCCCTGTAGCACCTCTTCGCGGGCAAGCGTCTCGGCGTCGGACTCGCAAAGATCGCGAATGGTGACTGAGTCGTCCTGATAATAGATCATGGCAACCTCCTTTATTGCATTTATGAAATTATAATATGCATACGGGGCAATGTCAAGGAAAAAACAAAATATTTACGCAGAAAAATGTTACAAAGCCAAGTGTTGCGACATAATACAGTGTATGAACTCGACGAAATCATACAGGGATCAACCGATAAAGGAATGAAGGAGGAGAACAAATGAGAATGACGTGGTTTGAAGACGTCGGGATGCTTGGAGGAGCGCAGACGAGCTGGACGACCACGGCAATACAGAACGGCGGCAGGTCGCATCTGTATCAGAGGTCGTTTGCGAATGAAGCAAGGGTAAGCATAACGCAGGAGAAGAGCAAAACGGTTGTTTCGACGAGCATCGGAGATACGAGCCCAGCATGGATTATCGGCTTTACAAGTCTTGTAATTCAGGAGATGAAGCAGGGAGAATGGTCAACGATTCAGGTGATCAAGGATCAGTTTACCTATCACAGGACCTGCCATTTCTATCGGATAACGCTGCCGAAGAGAGAGTTTGGAGAATATCGCGCCTTCGCAGATTTCTTCAAGGTTGGAAGCGCAGGGGTTCACAAGGAGCGGGTAGGGAGTTGGGAGAAGCGCCTATTCTGAAGCGCGGGATTTCAAGAGAACAGGCGTACAGGGCTTCTGGGGCCGGAGAAGTGAGGCAAGGAAGCCGAGCGTCTTTCATGAACGAGGAGTGTATTGAAATGCAGCGGATTCGTCTGCTGCGATCATCTGAATAGAGTTCCGAAGCCGCCGGGCAGGGAAAAGAGCTTCCCACCCGGCGGCGCAGTTGGTCAAATGAGTTTTTGCCAAGCTGGTGGTAGGAGAGACAGCTCCCCCAACCACGGTCATCCTTGCCAGAGGCGCGGCGCTCGAATTTTCAATTCGATCGTCCACAGTCAGCCGGCAGGCCGACTTGGAGTCTTCTCGGGCTTCCAAACCCTTTTGCTTAAATCCTTTGGATTCCGGTCGCAAAATCTGCAAGGAAGCGGTTTTCTCAAAGGGAAAATCGCGCGAACCCACCGTAGACGCCGCCGGGTTTGATTGGAATCCGAGAGGGCGGTAGCCCTCTCGAGCTCTCGTGCAGGTTTTGGGGGGCCGTTTGACTGAAATCTTCAACCTTTTGAATTTGTGTGGCTTAAGGTACCTTACGCCATTATAAAATATTTACAATCATATACAAGTCCATATCCTCATCGGGAAAGGATAGAATGGATATCGTCTTCACTGAACGCCTCTGTGTTAAACAAAAGGGTTCGGATCCTATCCTCATCCGTGATATCGCATGCAAAAGCGAAAGTTCCTTTCTCTATTGTCGGTTGCTGGAGGAATGGTAATTGATTCTCTGTCTGTTGGTTGGGAAACAGACAGCTTTAAATCGTTCTTTAGCGGTTCCTGCGCCAGCAGTCCATCACGATGGCGTTCATGGCGTTCATTTTCCGCTGCATATCCTTTGCCAACGCGATTTGGCAGCGTGTGCGTACCAGGTTATGGGTCGGATACTTGGTTTTGAAGTACCGATCGCCTAATATGTAATCGTCCAGAAAGCGCGTTGCGAGCTCGCAGGCCAGCGCGAAACAGCTGACGCCGAATGTCTCAACCTCATTTTCGGTGAGCGTATTTGCGGTTTGCTTCAGAAATCCCTCGGCGAAGGCCCAATAAATATTCAGGTTTACGCCGGCCTTGCTTGTGTCCGGAGAATCTTCCTCTACGAAATTTGCCGCGAAGCGGATTGCGTCGCCGAAGTCGTGACCGATCAGGCCGGGCATGACGGTGTCCAAATCGATGACCACCAGCGGCTTATGGGTTTGCGTGTCAAACAGCACGTTGTTGATCTTCGTGTCGTTGTGTGTCACGCGCAGCGGCAGCTCTCCGGCGCGGAAACGGTCGGTCAGCACGCAGGCTTTGTCCTCGACGCCGAGCAACCAGTCCAGCTCTGCGCGTACCTCGGTCGTGCGTCCGCACGGATCGTCTGCTGCATCGGTCTTCAGCTTTTCATAGCGCTTGCGGGTATCGTGGAAGTCCGGAATCGTGTAGAAAAGCTGCTTGGGGTCAAAGTCCGAAAGTATAGTTTGGAAATCTCCGAAGGCCTCGCCCGCACTGCGAACGATCTCCGGATCATCGCAGGTATCGAACGTGACGGACGGCACATAATTGCTCATCCGCCAGAAGCCGTCCTCGTCCATCAGGTAATTCGCGCCGCTTTCCGTGTGGTGGAAGTGCAGGCACAGGGAGTTTGGATGCTTTTCACGAATGTACTCGGTCACGTGGTCGATGTTCTGCATCAGCTCGATCGGGTGTTGGAAGGCGTAGGTGTTTACGCGCTGCACCAGATAGGACTTGATTTGGGCCATGCCGGTGCCGTCGTCTCGTATGTAATTCACCTTGTAGGTGTGATTTACGTTGCCTACCTTGATTTCCTCATAGGAAAAGAACGGGCCAGGGATTCGAAAGGCTTCGCCCACGCGCAGAAGCTTGCGGGCAATGTCGGGGTTCATGGAAAGCTGCGATAGCATGAATCTCCATCCTCTCAGGGCACGGCATACCGTACCGATGGTCAGTCCTCCGCACGCCGAAGCGCACGCGCAAGAGCGGAAGGCCGGGAGTGAGCCTCGGTTCGTTCGGCTCATGGCGTCGAGACCATTATATCATGGAAGTTGCGTCCAGTCAACGCTCGCGTGCTGTGGAGCACTTCTCACGGTGTACAAGTGTCCGGCATAGGAGACACGTGGGAGGCGGAGATAGTCAAGGGAAGAGATGCAGCTGCGGTTAGCCGTGCGCCGGCTCCTTCACAGTAAACAACTTGACCACCGAATGCTTTTACGCATTTTGCAAAGAAATCCGCAAAACGGGCGTAGACACGGCGGGAGGTATCGAGTAGAATGTTGCCGGTTAAGCTAAACGAATTGACGGTGCATTACATGCGATGGCACCGCAGAGGATGGAGACGGGCGATGGAAACGTTTTATGGAATTCTGATTCCGTTCCTTGGAACGTCGCTGGGCGCGGCGTGTGTATTCTTTATGAAAAGGTCGCTGAAAGGCGGAGTTCAGCGTGCACTTACAGGGTTTGCTGCCGGGGTGATGGTGGCGGCCAGCGTCTGGAGCCTATTGATTCCGGCGATTGAGCAGTCGGCTGATTTGGGCACATGGGCGTTTGCTCCGGCGGTTGCGGGTTTCTGGCTTGGCGTGCTGTTTCTTCTGGCGCTGGATCATTTGATCCCGCATCTGCATGCGAACAGCGACTGCGCCGAGGGCCCGGAAAGTCGTCTTCAGCGTACGACAAAGATGGTGCTGGCTGTGACGCTACACAACATTCCTGAGGGAATGGCAGTGGGCGTCGTGTATGCGGGCTATCTTTCTGGGGACGCACAGATTTCAGCAGCGGGGGCATTGGCGTTGTCTCTCGGAATTGCCATTCAGAATTTCCCGGAGGGAGCGATTATTTCTCTGCCGCTGCGGGCGGAGGGCAAAGGAAAGGGACGGGCATTTCTAAGCGGCATGCTATCTGGGGTAGTGGAGCCCATCGGCGCGGTGCTTACGATATTGGCAGCGCAGCTGGTCGTTCCGGTGCTTCCGTATCTTTTGAGCTTTGCGGCGGGCGCGATGCTTTATGTGGTCGTGGAGGAGCTGATTCCGGAAATGTCCCAAGGCGCGCATTCTAACGTCGGAACGGTGTTCTTCGCCCTTGGCTTCGGCATCATGATGATTCTGGACGTGGCGCTTGGATAGCTCTTAGATTCAAGGGAGATTCCATCCGGGTACGGTTTCCTGAATGGAATGCCGGGGCTGTGCGCCTAAAGCCGCCGAACGCTCTCACGGTAGACGGGCTCGCCGTAGACGACCACTTTGCGCGACTTGCGACCCGGCTTCAGAAGAAGGTCCAACGCCGATTCGACGAGCTCGGCGTGGTCAACCCGGCAGGTCGTCAGCGGGAAAGGACGATCGGAATCCGAGTATACATCGTCAAAGCCCACAAGTGAAATATCGCCGGGCACGCTCAAGCCGCGTTCTCTGTAGTATTCCCGGATGCGTGCGGCCGTGAAATCCTCGCCGCATACGATGGCAGTCGGAGCCTGCGCCAGATCGGACAGCGTTTGTTCAAGTAGGCGGCGCTCGCTTTCCTCGTTCTGTACGTGCACGCGGGCTTCCGAATATGCGTTGGTGCGCGCGGGCAGGCCATGCTCGCACATTGCGCGGCAATAGCCGAACCAGCGATCCATATATTTTGACATGTAGTATTTTTCGCCCATGAATAAAATGTCCCGGTGTCCCATCTGAAGCAGATGCTTCGTCATTACATAGCCCGCGTACGTGTCGTCTGCGGTCACGCTGTCGGCATTCAGGCCATCAATGTGACTGTGAAGTGTGATTATATGGCAGCCGGTTTCCGCCAGACGACGCATATATGCCTCCTCAATGCAGCCCAGCGTCATGATGCCGGCCGGCTGCATCAGCGACAGTGCGCCCGGCATAACAAGCCTTTTCTCATCCTCTTGGCTTACGATGTTGAACGCAGTGACGTAGCTGCGTGCCTGCGCGCTCTTTTGAAGCTGCAGATACAGTCGTGGAATCAAGCCTGCCGCCGCATGCGCTCCGGCCACGGGAGCTCCCACGGATTGCGCCACCAGCACAAGAATATATTTAACTCCTGCACCCTGTACATCTGCCGAGCGTTTTTCGTAATTCAGGCTTTCGGCCAGCCGCAGTACCCGCGCGCGTACGGCGTCGCTCACGCCCGGCCGGCCGCGCAGAACTACGCTTACCGTGTTGCGGGAAACTCCGGCTGCCTTCGCAATGTCCTCAAGTGTGATTTTCCTGTCCACACTGCTGCCTCTTTCTATTCTTTGTTGCCCTTTGAGTATAGCATGAAAACGTTATAACGGTATGAAATGAAGGGTGATTTTGACATATTTCATATTTATAACGTGAATTAATGTTATTTTTAAAGTAGATATATCGGCGATTATCCTCGGCTCATTCGTTTAATTTCGGTAGAATAGATGTTTTTAACGGGAGTATCTCGCATAAATTGACATTTGCGGTGGAAAATGCTATCATATCTGTAATGTAATTTTTCATGTAATACATGGCATATGGAGGTTTGAAGCATGCATGTGATTGCTCCTGAAAACCGCGAGGCTTTGATGGAGATGCTTGCCGGCATGAACGAGCGCTACAGCGAAAAATGGAAATGCCCGACAAGCTACCTGTCCAAGGCAAACTACCATACCCGCCTGGCCCGAAGCGAGGTGCACTCCACAACGGAGGCGTTCCGCTATGCCGCGGCGCTGCTGCTCACCGGTGATGAAGCGGATCGCAGGCGCGCCGAGGAGGTGCTGTGGCATGTCGCGTCGCTTCAGGATACCGATCCTACCAACGCGACCTACGGCATCTGGTCGTGGTACATGGAGGAGCCGCTTTCGCAGATGAACCCGCCGGACTGGAATTGGGCCGACTTCTGCGGCCGTGAAATTCTCAAGGTGCTTGAATATCATGGCGACCGCATTTCTCACAGCTTGTATGCTTTCCTTGAGGAGGCGCTGCGCCATGCTTGCCTGTCCATTTACCGGCGCAACGTGTCCTTCAGCTACACCAATATATCGATTATGGGCGCCTATGTGACGCTGCATGCTGGGCAGATGCTCTCGTGGCCATGGTTGTTTCACTATGGTGCGCAGCGGCTGAGGAAGCAGTGGGAATTTGCGATGAAAACTGGCAGCTTCTCCGAATACAACAGCGCGACCTATACCCGCGTCGCCATCGAATGCCTGACGTGCATCCACGATGTGATTCGCGACTGCGACGTTCTGCGCATGGCGGAGGATCTGCTCGACCTTGCGTGGCGTACGGTTGCCGGGCACTTCCACGCGCCCACGAAGCAGTGGTGCGGCCCGAATGCGCGCAGCTATACGTGGCTGACCAACGCAGAAACATTGTCCTTTCTGGAGGAGGGGGTGGAGCGTACGGTTCCGCTTGCCGGGGATGCCTATGTCTTTAATCCTGATTGGGCCTATATGCGCCTTAATTGCCCGGAAAAATACCGCGGCGCGTTTACCGTATGCACGCCGCACGACGAGGCGCTTTCCTTCCGCGTGATGGGCGCGTTTGTGGAAGCGCTGGAGGATGCGTACGCGTTCTGTCATATGGAGGAGGACTACGCATTGGCTTCATGGGGCGTGTCAACCACGTGGAATCAGCGCCGCAATTTGCTTGGCTACTGGGGCGGCAAGGAAACGCGCTTCATAAACGCCAGCATTTTGCGTAACCGCTATGATTTCTCCAGCGGTCTTCTGACTACCGCGCAGAAGGACGGACACGCGCTGGTAATCGCCAGCATGGTTTCCGACGGCGGCGATACCCATTGCAATCTGGACATGATCAAAAACGAAACTATCCGTGCCTATGACCTGCGCGTGCGTATCGAGATCGGCGGTAGCTATGACGGCAGATGGGAGGTCGACGGGGACGTTGCCGTGTTTACCGACAGTGCAAGGCGCATCGTCGTTTGTCTGAAAGACGCCTCCTTTAACGGATGCCGGCCGCACTTTTCCGTGACGGATTCGGATGAGGAGACGGCGCTTCTTGAAACGCATGCCGATTTGCATCGTCGGTTCATTCCGGCGGACAGGGAAGCCTTGCGCCGCCAGGTGACGACGCAGAACAGTGCATCCCTGCAGCAGGAGGTTTCCCGAAGCTATCTGGATGTTGTGTGGTACGAGGGCGAGGAAACGGAAATCAGGCTTTCGGAGCTTAAGGATGCGTTTGCGGTTCTGTATGTATCCCTGGACGGCGTTCAGCCTAAAGCGTGTAATGTACAAGTGGAGAACGGAAGGGTTTCTGCTTTTGCAGAGCTGGAGGCCCACACGCTTTCCGTCAGCGCACCGGCGAAATGCGTATCGCGCTTTGCGTTCGCTGCCACGCATCAGGTACAACAGGCATAAGACAGGAGGAAAGATGCATGAACACCTATCCGAAGACACCCCTTGGCTACGCCCGCATGGCATGCGACACCATGATTCGCCGCTACGATGTGAATCGGCTTCCTCCGCAGGAGGGGCTCAATCGTGCCACGTTCAATTACCATCAGGGCGTGTTCCTTACTGGCATGAACCGCGTGTACGATCTGTGCCATGACGAACGCTATCTGGATTACATACGGCGTTGGGTCGAAGCTGTGCAGGATGAAAACGGCCGCATCCGCGAATACACCGGCTGGCTTTCGCTGACTACGCTGGATTTTCGCCAGCCCGGAAACGTACTGTGTGATTTGTATGAGAAAACGCACGACGCGCATCTGCTTGACTTGATCGGGTATCTGACCGAAAGTCTTGCCGACTATCCGAAAAACGAATACGGCGGCTTCTGGCATTTCTTCACTACGCCCGATCAGATGTGGCTGGACGGCCTGTATATGGCTGGGCCTTTGCTGGTGAAATATGCGAGCTACACCGGAAAGGAGGAATTCCGCGAGCTGGCGATTCGGCAGATTTTCCTGATGTACGAGCATATGCGAGATCCCGAATCCGGCCTGCTGCGCCACGGCTGGGATCCCGGCAAACATGCCGGGTGGGCAGATTTCGAAACCGGCCTGTCACCGGAGGTATGGGGACGTGCCTGCGGCTGGTTTGTACTGGCCATCGCCGACATGCTGGACTACATTCCGCAGGAGCACCCGCGCCGCGGCGAAATCATAGACATTCAGCGGGAGCTGATTGCCACGGTGCTGAAGCATCAGTCCGACGAGGGCCGCTGGTATGAGGTTGTGGATAAGTGGAGGGAGCCCGGAAACTGGCCGGAAAACAGCTGTACCTGCCTGTTTGCTTATTCGATTGCCAAGGGCGTTCGGCAGGGCTATATTGCCTGCGAAGCCTATAAGGCGGCCCGGCGCGCCTATGACCGCGTGATCGAAACGCTGCTGCCTGCGCAGGAGGGCGAATTCTCGCTCGGCAATGTGTGCGTGGGCACCTGTATTGAGGAAGGCACCTACGATTATTATATCCATCGGGATACCGTCGAAAACGATCTGCACGGTATGGGCGCGTTTCTGCTGATGGCCTCCGAAATGGCGCGGCTCGAGGAACAGGAGGGCTGACGGTTTTCCGGGCGGATTGCGTTGGCTGTGGTAAAGAGAGAAATTGTGTTGATTTCGCGGGAAAAGCGCCTCGGGTGTTATCCGTCTTACGCGCTTTCGTACGGCTGAAATACGCCGTTCACGGTGCAGTCACAAAGAACGGATCAGCTTTTTGCGCGGAGGAAGGTTGCGCGTTCGTCTTCGATAGAAAAATAAATGCAGGCAAAGCATGGAGCTTGCGGCTGAAATCTGCTATAATAGATGCATACCTAAGAAAAGGAGCGGACAGAGAAATGGCGAATAAAGTGGTTCTGATTCTGGTGGACGGCATGCGTCCCGACGCCGTATTGACCTGTGGAAACGAGAAAATGAAGGATCGGATCAAGGAATGCGCGTATACGCTGCATGCGCGCACGGTTATGCCGTCGGTTACGCTTCCGTGCCATATGTCGCTGTTCCATTCTGTGGATCCCGACCGTCATGGCATTCTGACCAATACCTACGTTCCGCAGGTGCGACCCGTTGAGGGACTGTTCGAGCGGCTTGATCTGGCGGGAAAGAAAAATGCGATGTTCTATACGTGGGAGGAGCTGAGAGATCTGGCCCGCATGGATCATCTGCATCGTCTGGAGATGTACAACCAGCACAAGGAGCTGGATACCGACCGGAAGATCACCACGGCGGCCATCCGGTATATTCATGAAGAGAAGCCGGATTTCCTGTTTCTGTATCTGGGCGAAACCGATGAGCGCGGCGGACACGATACCGGCTGGATGAGCGAGACCTATATGAAGGTCGTAAGCAACGCGCTGGATCAGGTAGAGCGCGTGTACAATGAAATTCCCGCCGAGTACGATGTAATTCTTGTTGCCGACCACGGTGGACATGACCGCAGCCATGGCACCGAACGGCCTGAGGATATGACGATCCCGATGATCTGTCGCGGCCCGCATTTTGAGGCCGGGCGCGATCTGGGCAAACGATCCATCAAGGATATCGCTCCCACGATTGCCGAGCTGCTCGGCGCAGCTCCTGCGCGAGAGTGGGAAGGCCATTCGTTCCTTGGAAAGTAAGCGTGCATAAGAAAACGGACGGAGGAGACAATCTCTTCCGTTCGTTTTCTTATACGACTACGCCATGGTTTTCAACTGCTCCTTTGAGACCGCGTGGCGAAGGGGAAGCCCCGCGAGCCAGCGATCGAGCTCCTCCAGAAGCAGATCGTCGTAGGCAAGCACCTCCAGACGACCGACGCCTGCGATGTGCGGAGTCAGCGTCAAATTCGGAAGTGTCCAGAACTCGTGCTCCGGCGCAAGAGGCTCGTCTCGCGTAACGTCCAGAAGCGCCCAACGCGTCGGCGCCTCGCGCAGTGCCCGCGCCAGATCAGCCTCTACTACCTGTGCGCCGCGTCCGGTGTTGATGAAGGCTGCGTCTGGCTTCATGCGGGAAAACAGCGAATAGTTCAGCATATCCACGGTCTGCGGGTTGTTAGCAAGGTGGTTGGAAATGACGTCGCTTTCAGCGAACAGCGTTTCAAGGCTCACCCTTTTCGCCTTCAGCTCGGCTGCACGCGCGTTGCTGATGAAGGGATCGAATACCAAAATTTCGAACGGGTATGCGTTCAGCTGCTGAATTACGCGCGAGCCAATTGCGCCAGCACCGATGATGCCGATTTTCGTTCCGTAGTTGCCTGGGCATTGGAACTGACTGTAGGCCTTGCCTTTGTCAAATTGGCCGTCCCGGTACAGGCTTGCGGAGCGATAAAAGCCCTTGTTCAGGTGGTAGATGGCAGCGACGGTGTACTGCGTCACGAAGTCGGCCATGGCCTGCGCAGCGGTGACGATCGTTACGCCCGCGTCCAGATAGCCCTCGGCAAAATAGCGCACCGATGCGGCTGAATACAGGATCAGCCGTAGCCGCGGGAAGAATTCACGAACCTGTACTTTCGTCAGCGCGGGCATTCCCCACGTGGACAGGATGACCTCTACCTCGGCTAACTGCGCGCGTTTTTTATTCAGTTCGCTGAGAAGCACGGGCTCTGCGAGAAGCTCCAGACGCTTTTCAAATTCGTTGCGTCGTCCGTCAAATACAAAGCGTAGCCGATTTTCGGGATTGGAGGTGAAATAACAGGCTTTCATGACGAATCATCCTTTCACCGACCCGATCATGACGCCCTTCACGAAGAAGCGCTGCAGGAACGGGTACAAAAGCATGATGGGAGCGGTGGAAATAACGATCAGCGCGTATTTGATGACCGTCGCGGCGGCAATTTCACTGCCTGCGTCCATGCCGCTTGCCATTTCAGAGTCTTCTCCCAGAATCAGCACCTGCCTGAGCACCAACTGTAGCGGGAAGCGGCTGGGAGACTGAATATACAGCGAGGCATTGAACCATGCATTCCAGTGCCCAACAGCGTAGTACAGCATCAATACTGCGGAGGTTGCGCCCGTCAGCGGCACGACGACATGCAGGATGCGCTGAAAATGCGAGGCACCGTCCAGCTTTGCGGCCTCCATCAGCGCGTCCGGCAGCGCGCCGATGGCGCTGCGCATGATCAGCATGTTGTAGGTGCTGATGGCGCCGGGAAGAATCAGCGCCCAGAGCGTGTTCATCAGGTGCAGCGACTTGATGTTCAGGTAACCGGGTACGATGCCGCCGCTGAAGTACATGGTGAACAGAATCAGGTAGGCAATCGGCTTTTTGAGCAGACTGTTTTTCAGGGACAGCAGATATGCGCCCAGCACCGTAAGCACCATGTTGAATGCGAGACCCACGACCACGATGAATAGCGTGTTTCCAAACCCGCTGAGCAGCAAGCTGTGTCGAAATACCATGCGGTAGGAGGTTAGCGAAAGCGGGAAGTGCGGCAGCCACATAAGGCCGTAGTTGGCAACCATTTTTGTCGGGTCGCTAATGGAGGCGATGATGACGAAGTATACGGGATATGCAGTCAGAAACAGAATCAAGAGGAGCAGGACCGTATTGAAGACGGAGAATACCCGATAACCCGTTCCCTCATCCAGACAGGAGTTTTTGCGTCTTGCAGCCATGCTGTTTTCCTCCCTTCTACCAGAGACCTATGCCCGAGAGTCGGTTGCTGAGCGCATTGGCGGATATGACCAGAACGAAGTTGATGACAGAATTGAAAAGACCGATGGCTGTGCCGAAGCTCCAGTCGCCCTGCACAAGGCCACGGCGGTATACATAGCTGGAAATAACGTCCGCCGTGTCGTACACGCGCTCGTTGTAAAGCAGAATGATCTTCTCGTGACCTACGCTCATGAGATTGCCGATGCGCAGAATCAGTAGCATGACAACGGTGCTCAGAATGCCAGGCAGGGTGATGTGCAGCGTCTGCTGGAAGCGTCCCGCGCCGTCCACGCGCGCTGCCTCATACAGCTGCATGTCGATGGAGGTCAGCGCTGCGATATAGATGATGCAATCCCAGCCGAGGTTCTGCCAGATGCCGGAAATTACGTAGATGGGAACGAACATGCTCTTTTCGTTTAGAAGGTTCCCGCCAAGACCGTTGTAGCCGAAAAAGGACATGATCTGCACGATAAACGAGTTTCCGTCGGTAAACAGGCGCACCATGGAGCACACGACTACCATGGAAATAAAGTGGGGCATGTAGGAAATCGTCTGCACCGTTTTACGGAAGCGGTCATTCTTTACCTCGTTGATCAGAAGCGCGAAGAGAATCGGAAGGGGAAACGCGAAGATCAGCGAGGAAATGCTGATGACCAGCGTGTTTTTCACCAGACGCAGGAAATAATAGGAGCTAAAGAATTCGGAAAAATAGCGAACGCCGATCCATTTGCTGCCCCATATGCCCTTGCTGGAGGAAAAATCCTTAAATGCGATCACGGCGCCAACCATAGGCTTATAATGGAACAAGAGGTAATATACGAGCACGGCAAGCGCCAGAAGGTAGGCACCGCCATTTTCAATCCAGTCCTTTTTCAGCCGCACCGTGATGCCCCGGGTACTGTCTTTTGGGTATCTGCTCATATCGTTTCCATACCGTTGCGGTTGCCGGTAGCATGAAAAATGAAAATGAAAAATGCACCGCTCGATTTGCATTTTTCAGAGTACGTGCGAAAAGCGCGTTGTGGGCGGAGCAAGCTCCGCCCACAGCAGACAGAAGGAAAAGAGATTATTCGAAGTAGGGATCGATGGATGCCTGCATGATTTCGATGTAGCGATCCATGCCCAACTGGCTGAGACCGTCGATGTAGGCGTCGAAGTTGTCAAGGGATTCGGTGCCGGAGATGAAGTTTGCGATATGCTCCTTCAGGTAGGTCTGCAGCTCCGTCCAGATGCGGGTGTATTCTGCCTGCATGTCAGAGGGAATGCTGCTGTAGGAGATCATGTAGTCGTTATACTGGCTGTCCGCCCAGATTTCGCAGGCGTCGCGCTGCTCCTGCATCGGGAAGCGGTTCTCGGAGAACTCGCGGCGATGGATGCAGCTCCAGTTGACCAGACCATAGGAACGGGCGATGGGGTCGATGGCGAAGCCGTCGGGATTATGCGCCATGAAGTCGGTTAGCACGACCTTGCCGTCGGCGTCGTAGTTGTACGTTACGCCCTCAATGCCGTAGTTGGCCAGATCCATGCCCTTGGGGGAATACAGATAGTCGAAGAAACGACAGGCCGCCTCGACATCCTTGCAGGCCTTGGTGATGAAGCACCAGTTGCCGTTGTTGGTGATGGTGGTTGCATAGCTCATGTAGGCCTTTTCGCCTTCATTCGCCGTCAGCGACGGAATGGCGATCAGCTGGAAGCCCTCTTCCGTGGCGGCGTTGGTAATCACCTGGAAGCGGGAAACCATAGCAGAAATGGCAGCGCTGGTTCCATTGGACATGGCGGCAACGGCGGTGGCGTTGTCGGTCACGGCGAAGTTCGGGTCGAACAGGCCGTCCGCATACAGCTGATGCATGTACTCGAGGTAGTCCTTGAATTCTGGCTCATAGGCGCCGAAGTGGAACTCGCCGTTCACCTGGTAATTCGATGCGCAGGGCAGACCGAATGCGGAGGAGAAGTAGCCGTAGTTCCAAATGAACTCGTTCATGTTGTTCGCAGACATCAGAGGAGTCTCCACGCCCAGTTCACTTTTGCAGCGGGACAGATACTCGGTGAAGTCATCCAGCGTCGTAATGGATTCAATGTCCAGCTTGTCCATAAAATCCTTGCGGACGATGAGGCCGGCGAAGTTGCGGAACGGAGAATCGGAGGGATAGAAGTTGCCGGCAAAGGCGATATGGGACAGCTTGCCATCGAGGTCGACCAGCGCGGATTTCATGCTGGCCTCGTCTCCGGACAGAAACGCCCAGTAGTTCGGCGCGTACTCGGGCAGAAGCTCATCCAGCTTCACGGCGACGCCGTCCTCGATCATGCCGGAAAAGCCCTTGCTGTAGAAGCCCTTATCGGCGCGGATCATGTCCGGAAGATCGCCGCTGGAGAGCAGAAGCAGAAGCGCGCTCGCGTCAACGGCCTCCGTTACTTTCACGTTGACGCCCGTGGCTTCCTGCCATGCCTTGAAGCCGGGAGTGTCATTGTAGCTGCTGTAGCCAAAAAGAGAAATGTCGGCATCGACGGTCGTCCACAGATTCAGGGTGGGTCTGTCCTGCATGGGGTAAATGTCTTCGGCAATGGCTGCAAAGGCTGACAGAGCCAGCAGCAGCGCAATGGTCAAGGAGAGGACTCGACGTGTCATGGGCAAATCATTTCCTTTCGTTAAATTACACTGGATTAACGATGCAACCAAATACATCATATGATTGGTTGCAAGTTGTCCGTGCTGACAATAATTCTACGAAAGAAAAAACGACGTGTCAACGACCTTCTGCGGCTATTTCCAGATATTTCGAGTGAGTTAGTTTTGAAAAGTATAATTCATACTCAGATATGTGCAATTCATGATTTGGCATGCTTTTTCCGGTATTCGCCGGGCGTACGGCCTGTATTTTTTTTGAAAACTCGGCTGAAGTAATACTCATTCTGAAACCCGGAAAGCATTGCGATGTCTCGCAGCGGAGAATCGGTATAGCAGATCAGCTGCTTGGCGTATTCGATTCGGGCCTTGATGATATCCTGCTTGAGTGACAGACCATAGCGCTCGCGGTACAGGATGTTGAGCCACGTGGTGCTCAGGTGCAGATCGTCCGCGATCTTTTCAACCGTCCACGGGTGTGTGACGTCGTTATAGATATTGAAATGCAGCGTGGCGATTTCGTCGTAGTGCCGGGAGTAGGCGGCGTTTTGCGCGTTCGGAGACATACGTATCCCGCGAGAAAGGTAGATCATCATTTGCCGGAAAATCAGGCTTTCCAGCTCAGTATCCGCTTTTTCAGGGCGGATTTTCTCGGAATACATCATTACAAACAGCTCGGTAAGGCTGTTTGGAGCGTCCGGATGATATACGCGATTGGCACGAATATTGTATTGGTCCAGAATCGATTGAACGTCATCACCCTCCAGAAACATCCAATTGTTGCGCATGATTGCATTCTCGTTGTGCGCGTTTAGAATTCTGGGCGTTCTTGGCAGATAAAGGACGCAGTCGTTTACTTCCACACGCCGGATGCCGCTCTCCGTGCTTATGATCGCCGGTGTGAGCATTTGCATAAATACATAGCTCGGTGTTCTGTCCGAAATACGCCGCTTTTCGCCGGGAAAGTGGTTTGTACCAAGCCCCATGGTGATCAGGTGAAACATACCTTGCACCTCCGTCTGAGGATCGTTCGCCGCGCGCGGCAGAAGCTGTCTGGTGCTTATTATACCGATAGCGAAACGTGCCTGCAAGTGCTCGGCGCATCTTCTCCGTTTTTGATAGCAAAACAGCTGAAAACTTGCGAAAATTATAAAAAAATGTTGAAACGTGCATTGCTTCTTCCGCGAAGATCGGTTATGATGAAAATGATTTTGAAAAAGAAAGGGGCCTGTTTTTAATGAAGCTTTCGTTTACTACGCTCGGCTGCCCGGATTGGAGCTTTGAGAGGATTTTGGATGAAGCGCAGAGGATGGGCTTTCCCGCCATAGAGATACGCGGCGTTGAGGGCAAAATGCTCGCTGACGAAATTGAGTTTTTTAAGCCCGGCCGCCAGCAGGACACCAAGCGTATGCTGAAGGCGCATGGACTGGCAATGTGTGCGTTCGGCTCCTCCATCAATTTTCATGACCCAGAGAAGCTTTCCACCATGTTGGAGGAGGGACGCCGGGCAATCGACGTTTGCCAGAGCATGGGCATTCCACATATTCGCGTGTTCGGCGACAGAATCCCCGAGGGACGCACCGTCGACGAGGCTGCGCAGCTGGCGGCGGATGGCATCCGGCAGCTCTGCGCCTATGCGGACGGCACAAATGTGGACATTCTGCTGGAGGTGCACGGCAACTTCAACACCATCGAGGTGATGAAGAGCCTGATCGAAAAGGTGGATGATCCGCATTTCGGTATTCTGTGGGATATTGAGCACAGCGATAAGATCTATGGCGACAATTTCCTGCCGTTCTATGAAACGGTAAAGCCGCGTCTCCGCCACGTGCACGTGAAGGATCACGTTCGTATGCCCGATGGCACGTTTGCACTCTGCCACGTAGGCGACGGAGATATCCCGATTGCTGCCATCGTGAAAAAGCTGACGGAGGACGGCTTCGACGGATACTGCTCCCTCGAGTGGGAAAAGAAATGGCATCCGGAACTGCCTGACTGCGATACGGAGTTCCCGTTCTACCATGATTTCATGAAGAATTGCCTGAAGTAAAAGGCATCCTGTTTCAAAATCCGCCCGGCAGAAGTGCAATCTGCCGGGCGGATTTTGAATAGAGCGCATGGCTGTTGCCGTAACATAAAACAGGCGGGGAAGGGTCCCTGCTGTGAAGCTTTTACCGGAACAGGTCTGCGTTCTGACGGTAAGCCTCCTCGGTGATTTTGAGCTGGAGGCGAACCTCGTCGTTTTTGATCAGGAAGGGGGCACCGGTGGTCAGGGTATCGTAGAGAGCGTTATAGTAGTTCAGGCCCTTGGAGTTGAAGGTACGCGCCTCCTCTGCGTTCGGGATCCACTCTTCCTCGTGCATGGGCAGCTCCTCGCCGCAGTAGATGGGTGTACAATCCTCGGTGCGCAGCGGAATGGTTGTAAGGTGTTGCTCGGGCGCTTCCTCGTCTACGTAGTACTTCCACTTGAGGCCGTTGTCCGTTCCGGTCAGGCAGCCGCGAGTGCCGTGCACCTGGTAGGTGTCCTTGCCGTAGCCGAAGGCGGAAGAGATTTCGATGTCGCACACGGGCGCGCCGGGCGCGCGAAGGATCATCTTTACATAGTCCTCACCATCGCCATAGGTGTGTGCGCAGTCCATGGCGCAGAACACGTTGACGTCCTGCGGATGTCCCATCACATCAAGCGCCCAGTCCATCGGGTGCGGGCCGGTGTTGCGCAGGCTACCGGCGGAGAAACCGTGCACGGTCTGCCAGTCCCAGCGACGGGCGAAGCCGTCAAAATTGAAGGAATACTGAACCGGCCGCCCCAGCTTTCCGCTGGCGACGATCTCGCGCATTTTCATGTAGGCGGGCGCAAAGCGATACTGCTGGAAGATAAAGTACTGCTTATTGTGCTCCCTTGCGGCTCTCAGCGCGCATTCGAAATCATTCACGTTTCCGGATGCAGGCTTTTCGGAGAGCACGTCGAAGCCAGCCGTGAGCAGGTCGTAGCTGATGCGGGCATGGTCAAAGGAGAAGGAAGCGTTGATTACGAGGTCGATGTCGGTGCGACCGAACAGGTCGCGATAGTTGCTCAGCGCCTGTATGCCGTTTTCGCGCTCGATCATCTCGCGACGTTCCTTATCCTGATCTACAAAGGCGACGAATTCATATTTGTCGGGCAGCTGCATAAGCAGCTTTCTGTGGATATTCCTGCCGCTTCGTCCATAGCCAATCAGAGCAACACGAATTTTCTTCAAAATAAACGCCTCCTTTAATGGGCACGAAGCTGTGCCTGCTGGAGATATTGTAGCATGCGAACGAGCCGAAAACAATGCAGAAAAGAAAAGCGCGTATATACTTTTCAACAGATGCGTCGCGGAGCCGGTGTTTATCCATGTATTAAATTTCGATCACATTCGCTCGGAAACGCGCCGTGCTCTTGCCGAGGGGGCCGTTTTGATGTATAATGGCATGAAACAACGAAGAATACGGGAGAAAGCGCTATGAAATGGATTGCCTCCGCCGCATTTGGCATGGAGGGGTTGACGGGCCGCGATCTGAAACGGATGGGTGCGGAAGATGTTCGGGTTCTGAACGTGGGCGGCGCGGAGTTTTCCGGCACGCTTGAAAGCGCCATGAGGGCCAATCTCTGGCTGCGCTGCGCCGACCATATTTCGCTGGTTGTGGGCGAGTTCCCTGCGCGCAGCTTTGAAGAGCTGTTCGAGGGAGTCCGCAGGATTGAGTGGGCGGACTATCTTGCACGCGACAGCGCGTTTCCGGTGCGGGCGCGCTGCGTGAAGAGCGTTTTGATGAGCCAGACGGATACGCAGAAGATCGTGAAAAAGGCTGTGGCCGAGAAGCTGAAGGGAGCCTACGGCGTTTCGTGGTTTGATGAAACGGGCGCGACGGTGCAGATCGACGTCAGCATACGCGACGATCTGGTAACCGTGTCGCTGGACGCCTCCGGCGAGCCGCTGTCCCGGCGAGGCTACCGCACGTGGAACGGCGAGGCACCGCTGCGCGAGACGCTGGCTGCTGCGCTGATTCTGACCAGCGGGTGGCATCCGTGGCAGCCGCTGTACGATCCCTGTTGCGGCACGGGCACGCTTTTGATTGAAGCGGCCTTCATTGCGCTCAACCGTGCACCGGGGCTCAGGCGGCCGTTTGCCATGGAAAAATGGCCATTTGCCAACGCATCGGCGCTGGAACGCGTTCGCCGCGAGGCGCAGAGCCGCTCGGATGAAGGCCAGCAGCGCGAGATTCGCATTGCGGGCTCCGACATCGACCCGGAGGCAATTGAGCTTGCGCGGAGGCACATCCGTCAGGCAGGCCTTGGCGGGCGGATCGAGGTCGAGGTAATGGACATGCGCGACGTTGTTCTGAGGGGTGAGCCGGGCGCAATTGTGGCCAATCCGCCGTATGGTGAGCGCATCGGCGATCGCCGTGTGGCACACGTCGTCGCGCGCCAGCTGGGCGAACTCTCCCGGCGCTGTCCGGGCTGGAATGTATATGCGTTTTCCGCCGATATGGGCTTTGAGCGCGAGTTCGGTCGCAGAGCCGACCGGCGCAGACGGTTCTATAACGGACGCATAGAGTGCGAGTATCACATGTTTGAGAACGGTACACCGGCTCAAAACGGTGGCGCGCATACGCGAGGAGGCAGAAAATGAAAGCCATTTTCAACAAAGCACCGCTTACGACGAACACCCTGTCGCCCCTGTCGCTGGGCGCAATCCGCCCGGAGGGCTGGCTGCGCGCGCAGATGGAGACGCAGGCGAAGGGCATTACCGGAAAGCTTCGGGAAATCTGGCCGGACGTAGGCAACGGCTGCGCATGGCTGGGCGGCGAGGGCGACGGATGGGAGCGCGCGCCGTACTACCTGGACGGCTTGGTTTCGCTCGCGTGGGGATTGGATGACGAACAGCTGAAGGCCAGCGCGATGGATTACATCGAATGGATTCTGGCAAGTCAGCGCGAGGACGGCTGGTTCGGCCCGGAATTGAATGACGATTACTGGCCGCTGATGATCTGCCTGAAGGCGCTGTATCAGTATTTCACCGCGACTATGGACAAGCGCGTGCTGCCGTTCATGGATAAATTCTTCAAATACGAATATCGAAACCTTGAAAGTAAACCCCTTCGCGGCTGGGCGTGTGCCCGCGGCGGAGAAAATATGCTGGCGGCATTGCAGCTTTACAACATCACGGGGCAGAAATACCTGCTGGAGCTGTGCAAAATGCTGCGCGGACAGACGCTGGACTGGCCGAACATCTTCCACACCTTCCCGAACATTCAGCCGATGAGTCGTTCGCTTAAGTGGGAACGCCTGAAGAGCGCTCTGCAGGATGAAGAGGATGGCCTGGTTGGCACCGATCATCCGTACTTCAATACCTATTATCATCAGTCCCATGGCGTGAACGTGGCAATGGGGCTCAAAACGCCCGGCGTCATCAACATGTTCAAAAGCGGCTTCAAGGAGCAGGGCGGCTTCCGTTTTGGCTGGACGAAGCTTATGAAGCATCACGGCGTCGCCAGCGGCATCTTCACTGCCGACGAGCATCTGAACGGCGCATCACCCACGCAGGGCACGGAAACCTGCGCCGTCGTTGAGGCGATGTATTCACTGGAAACGCTGATCGGCTGCGGCGATTTCGGGCAGGATCTTCCGGATATTCTGGAGAAGCTTGCGTATAATGCGCTGCCTGCGGCCTTTACCGCTGACATGATGGGACATCAGTACGACCAGCAGGCCAATCAGGTGGCCGCTACGTCGGAGCCGCGTCCGTGGTACAACAATGGTAAGGACAGCAATCTCTTTGGTCTTGAGCCGAACTTTGGCTGCTGCACGGCGAATCTGCATCAGGGCTGGCCGAAATTCACGGCGTCTTTGTGGTATGCCACGAACGACGGCGGTCTTGCGGCCGTGAGCTACGCGCCCTGCAAGGTGCGCACGGCGATTGACGGCGTGCCGGTGCGGCTGTCGGTCAGCGGTGGGTATCCGTTTGCGGAAAAGGTGGAAATCGAGGTTTCCGTCAAGCGCCCGATCGAGTTCCCGCTGTATCTGCGCGTGCCGTTCTGGGCGAAGCAGCCGGTTATCCACTTGCCTGAGGGCGAGATTATGACTGTGAAGGCGGGGGAAACCACCTGCATCCGTCGTCGCTGGACGAGCGGGGATGTTGTGAAGCTGGAGCTTCCGATGGAACCGCGCATTACTCGCTGGCATCATCAATCCGCAGCCGTGGAGCTGGGGCCGCTGCTGATGGCCTTCCGTCCGAAGGAGAACTGGCAGCGCGTGGGCGGTCCCGACGAGGCGCCTTCGTGGCAGGTAACCACGGACGAGGCGTGGAACTGGACAATTCTGCGCTCGGAGCCGATGAAGGCCGTGTTTGGCGAAAATGCGGAGAACGCGTTCAAGGTGGGCGAACCGCCGGTGAAGGTGCTCGCCAAGCTGGGAAAGGCCGACGACTGGATGATGGACGGCGCGAATTGCGGCGTAACACCCATTCAGCCCAGCGTTCGCCGCGATTCGGTTGAAACGGTGGAGCTCGTGCCCTATGGCTTCACATCTCTGCGCATTTCTCAATTTCCGATTGCGGACGACGCGGAGTAAACGCATAAAGGAACCCCGACCCGGGCAGCTGCTTCGGGTCGGGGTTTTTCTGTTCGCGGGAATGCTTACAGCGGCTTGCCCGCCAGCACCTCCAGATAGTCCTGATAGTTGCGGCGAAGCAGGGCGGGGGTATCCAGCCCGTAGGGGCAGAGGGATTTACAGTGCCCGCAGTTTACGCAGTCCGGAATCTTTTCCATCTTGGCGCGTCCGGCAGGAGAAAGAATGATGCCCGTGGGCGCGCGCCGCAGAAGCAGGGACGCGCGGGCGCAGGTGTTGATTTCAATGCCCTGCTGGCACGGCATACAGTAGCCGCAGCCGCGGCAGAAGTCTCCGGTCAGCTGCGAACGGTCGAAATCGATCATACGCTGCACATTCTCTGTGAGCGCAGGCTCGGTATCTATATAAGAAAGGAATTCGTCCAGCTCATTCTCGCGCTGAATGCCCCAGATCGGCAGCACGCTTTCATATTGCGCAAGGTAGGCATAGGCTGCCTCGGAATGCGTGATCAGGCCGCCGGAAAGCGCCTTCATGGCGATAAAGCCGACGTTCCTTTCCGCGCACAGCTTCACGAGCGAATGCTCCTGCTCGCCGCTCAGGTAACTGAAGGGGAACTGGAGCGTGTCGTAAAGTCCGCTTTCAACGGCCTCGCGCGCGACGTCCAGCCGATGATTTGTGAAACCGATGAAGCGGATTTTGCCCTGTGCTTTTGCCTCCAGCATAGCTTCGTACAGACCGGTGCCGTCGCCGGGCTTTGGGCAGAATGGGGGATTATGGAACTGGTACACGTCGATGCAGTCCGTCTTCAGAAGGGAAAGACTGGCTTCAAGATCCTTCCAGAAGCCCTCCGTATTGAGCGACGGGGTCTTGGTGGCGATGAAAAGTCCGCTCCACGCGCCGCCGAAGGCGAGACCGAGCTTTTCCTCGCTGTCGGTATAGGAGCGCGCGGTGTCGAAATAGGTAATGCCGCCCTCACGCGCTTTGCGCAGAAGACGAACGGCATCGTCCGAGGGGATACGCTGAATCGGCAGCGCGCCGAAACCGTTTTTCTGAACGGTGATTCCCGTTCTTCCGAGTGTAACGGTGAGCATGTACACACTTCCCTTTATCGAATGAAATTGGTAATCGGCCGCGCCTGTGGTGCAGGCGGGTTTACGCCGGCGGCCTTTGCAGCTTCAATGGCGTGCAGAAGCCACGCCATGTTGCGGCCGAGCGTTTGCATAACGGCGATGCCCTCCTCGTCCTTTAAGATATCCTCCGCCTTTGCGCCGTGTATCATCGGCCAGTAGCAGGAGGAAACGACGGGCATTTCGTTGATCAACAGATATTTGTTTAGTTGATCAAGAGTGGCCGTCGTGCCTGCGCGGCGCGCGGAGGCGATGCATGCCGCGGGCTTCAGGCGCATCAGCCTTCCGCCCGCGTAAAACGCGCGATCCATAAAGGAGGTAATCGCGCCGGAGGCGGAGGCGTAGTGCACGGGAGAGCCAAACACGAAGCCGTCGGCACTTTCCGCAAGGTCGAGAAAATCGTTTACACGGTCGTTGATGGCGCAGCAGCCTGTCTGCCGGCAGAGATTGCAGGCAATGCAGCCGGATACGGGGCGAACGCCGACCCAGAAAATCTCGCCTTCCACGCCGTTTTTACTGAGTGAATCGGCGATGACGGACAGAGCGCAGTCGGTGCAGCCATGCTCATGGGGGCTTCCGTTCACAAGAATTACCTTCATAAAACATCCCTCCTTAGTCTCCATCATAGTACGTTTGCCCGGTTTCGTCAAGCACGGGATTTTCTCAGAAGATATATGATATTTTTTGGTTAATCCATTGATTTCCTCTGGAACGTGTGATAAAATGCTTTACTGGTACGGTTTGTACTCACGTAGAAATGGCATGCGATGCGGCTGGCCGCGCGTCCGCGTGGTTTTCGTGTGCCTTTCGATATGCCGCACGCGTTTATGGTGACGCCAATCGCCGGAAAACGCAAGCGGAAGGAGCCGGAAAACCGGCAGGACGAAGTTGGAGGTGCTTTACACAGATGGCACGTATCGCAGGTGTCGACCTTCCCAGAGAAAAGAGAATCGAGATCGCCCTGACGTATATCTATGGCATTGGCCGGAATATTGCGGACGATATCATTGAAGCGACCGGTGTCAATCCCGATACCCGAGTCAAGGATCTGACCGAGCAGGAAATCGGTAAGCTGCGCGACTATATCGATCACAACCTCAAGGTAGAGGGTGATCTCCGCCGCGAGGTTTCCATGAACATCAAGCGCCTGATGGAAATCGGCTGCTACCGCGGTCTGCGTCACCGCAAGGGTCTGCCCGTTCGCGGCCAGAACACCAAGCAGAACGCCCGTACCCGCAAGGGCCCGAAGAAGCAGGTGGCCGGCAAGAAGAAGGCGGCGAAGTAATCCCGCCTGCTGGATTGATGATTTAGGAGGAAATTCTTATGGCAAAGTCGCTGAAGAAGGTCGTTCGCAAGCGCCGCGAGAAGAAGCTCGTGGAGCGCGGCGCGGCCCATATCCGCTCTTCTTTCAATAACACGATCGTGACGATCACCGACGCCAACGGCAATGCGCTGTCTTGGGCGTCCGCCGGCGGACTCGGCTTCCGCGGAAGCAAGAAGTCCACGCCGTTCGCTGCGCAGTCTGCCGCCGAAACCGCCGCGAAGAATGCGATGGATTACGGCCTCAAGACCGTTGAAGTGTTCGTCAAGGGCCCCGGCGCCGGCCGTGAAGCCGCGATTCGTTCACTGCAGACCGCCGGTCTCGAAGTGACCATGATCAAGGACGTGACGCCCATCCCCCACAATGGATGCCGCCCGCCCAAGCGCAGAAGAGTGTAACAGGAGGAACAGCAAATGGCTAGATATACTGGTTCGGTTTGCCGCCTTTGCCGTCGTGAGGGCTGCAAGCTTTTCCTGAAGGGTGACCGTTGCTACGGTCCCAATTGCGCAGTCGGCAAGCGTCCGACTCCGCCCGGCGAACATGGTCAGGCTCGTCAGCGCAAGCAGAGCGAATACGGCATGCAGCTTCGCGAGAAGCAGAAGGCCAAGAGAGCGTACGGCGTTCTCGAAACCCAGTTCCATCGTTACTTTGAGTCCGCTACCCGCGAAAAGGGCATCACCGGCGAGAACCTGCTGGTTCTGCTTGAGCGCCGCCTGGACAACGTGGTGTATCGCTGCGGCTTCGGCTCCTCCAGAGCGCAGGCCCGTCAGCTGGTTCGTCATGGCCACATTCGCGTGAACGGCAAAAAAGTCAACATCCCCTCCTTCCTTGTGAACGTGGGCGATGTGATCACCATCCGCGAGAAGAGCGCGGAGGCCGAGCATTTCAAGGCGCTGCGTGAAGGCTCCGGCAAGATGATTCCGAAGTGGATCACCGTTGACAACGAGAACCTCAAGGCGACCGTTGCGGCGGCTCCCGCGAGAGACGACATCGATCTGACGATCCAGGAGAACCTGATCGTCGAGCTGTACTCCAGATAATCAAGCGTTTGAGTTTGATGGCATCTCTGTGCGGCGGCTTGGAATGGGTTCATGCTAAGACGTGGCACAAGGATCGAGCACCGCTAAAAGCGGTTTGAGACCGCTTTCGCGATGGAGAGGAGGATACGCCGAGTGATCGATCAGATAGAAAAACCCAAAATTGAACGTGTGGAAATCGGTGAGAGCAACCGATACGGCAAGTTCATCGTCAATCCGCTTGAGCGTGGTTTTGGCCAGACGTTGGGCAATGCGCTTCGCCGCGTGCTGCTCAATTCCCTGCCGGGCGTTGCCGTGACCAGCGTTCGCATCGAGGGCGTTCAGCATGAGTTTTCCACCATTCCCGGCGTCAAAGAGGACGTCGCGGAAATCATTCTGAACCTCAAGCTTCTTTCGGCAAAGTTGTTCACCGACCAGCCCAAAATCCTCACTGTGGAGGCGCGCGACGCATGTGAAGTGACGGCCGCGGACATCAAGTGCGACGACGAAGTCGAGATCGTGAATCCCGAGCTTCACATCGCTACGCTGTCTGAAGGCGCGCATCTGCAGATGCAGATCACGCTGGAGAAGGGCCGCGGTTACGTTTCTGCCGAGCGCAATAAGCAGCTCGCCGGTGAGCGTAACAAGCTTGGAGGCATGCCGATTGGCGTCATCCCGATGGATTCCATTTTCACACCGATTCGCAAAGTGAGCTATTCGGTGGAAGATACCCGTGTCGGACAGGTGACCGACTACGATAAACTGACCATCGAGGTTTGGACGAATGGGTCCATTCTTCCCAAGGAAGCGCTGGCTTCTGCGGCACAGATTCTGACGAACAATATGAAGCTGTTCATCGATCTGACCGTAAACGTTGTTCGCGTGGACTATAATGAGCCCGAAAGCGACAACCGCGACAAGGTGCTGGAAATGACGATCGAGGAGCTTGATCTCTCCGTGCGCGCGTTCAATTGTCTGAAGCGCGCCGGCATCAACACTGTTGCGGAACTGGTGCAGCGCAATCAGGAAGACATGATGAAAGTACGCAACCTCGGAAAGAAGTCGCTGGAAGAGGTGGAGCAGAAGCTCGTCGCGCTGGGTCTTTCCCTGAAAACCACCGACGAATAAGCGCCCAACCTTACGGACATAAGCAATCAAGGAGGAACCGATCATGGCCAATCGCAAGCTGGGGCGTCCGGCTGACCAGAGAAAGGCTCTGCTCCGTAACCAGGTTACCAATCTGATCTGGTACGGCAGAATCGAGACCACGCTGGATCGCGCCAAGGAAGTTAGATCCATCGCCGAGCGTCTGATCACCGTCGCTATGCGCGAATGTGATAATACTGTGGAAGTCAAGAAAACCACCAATAACGAAAAGGGACAGACTGTAGAGCTGACCGTCGTTAACGACATGCCCTCCCGTCTGGCTGCTCGCCGCAAGATCATGGCGTACCTCTATCGTATGCCGGTCATGCAGGGCAAGGATGAAGAGAAGGACGAGTATCTCGAGCGCAAGAAGAACATCAAGCACCCTGTGATCGAGAAGCTCTTCCGTGAAATCGCGCCGAAATATAAGAAGCGCGCGGAAGAAAAGGGCCAGGGCGGCGGATATACCCGCATCGTCAAGAAGGGCCCCCGTCGCGGCGACGGCGCCGAGATGGTCATTCTCGAGCTCATCTTAGCTTAAGATACCGACGGGTAGATGTGTAGCGCGTTTCGTAAGATTCTTTCGTTACCCGTGACATGCAAGCTCTTGTTTCCTATAGAGGAGCTTTCAGGGTTTGTATTGCAACGGCTGGAAAGTCCTTTACAAGCAAGCTGCTTCACCCGCGCGGTGCGACACTGAAAAATCGTTCTCAAAATAAGCATCAAAACAGACAAGCTCCGCCCAAATGGCGGAGCTTGTTCTATATACAGTGTTTTCGCGCATTCAAAGAGAGCTGAATGAAAGCGCATGGCAGTATGGGGAGGTCAAATGCATGAGAAGATGCAATCGAAGAACGGAGCTGCGCCATTTGCATGGGAGCGGCTTCGTTTTCTGTTTAGGTTCTATGCCATGATTTAAAGAGGGTTTGCCAGACGTCCAAATGAGCCTCGCAATCGAGATAGTGGGGAAGAACCTGCTTAAAACCGGTGGGGTCAGCTTCGTCGGTGAAGCCGTTGCGCACGCAGCTCAGGTAATAGCTCTGCGCGTCGGCGGTGCAGAAGGCTTCCCAGAGGCTCAGGGCGTTCTGTTCGTCGCGAATAGCGAGGCTGCGGTCATTGAAGGCCTGCAGGATGTCGTCCTTTTTATCGCTCTGCGCCAGTGTCACGCCAGTATTGGTGGTAACGACGGGAAGGTATTCCACGTGCATATCGTTTTTGGTTACCGTAAGCGTGCACATCAGGCCGCTATGCCAGTGGGGATGGTTGAGATAGCCGACAAAGTTGAAATTGCCCTGTCCATATACGATTTCGCCGCCCTCATACGACTCGCGGGAGCCGATACAGTGGCTGTGCTGCGTGAGCACCAGGTCGGCGCCGGCACGGATCATTGCACGGCATGCCTTGCGCAGACGAGGGGAGGGAACCTCGCACTGCTCCTTGCCGCCGTGGTACATCACGACGACGCGGTCGCTGTGCGCCTTCGCGTTTTGGATGTCCTCCATCGTGTCGAAGGGATCAAACGGGTTCGCACCAAAGCGATCTGGCAGCGCGTAGCTGTATTCATGTTCGCATACGGCCACGATGGCGACCGTCAGGCCATCCTTTGTGAGATAGAGCGGACGGCGGGATGCCTGATCATTTTCGCCATAGCCGAAGGGTACGACGCTTGCGCCTTCAAGCGCGGAAATGGTGTCGCGGAAGCCGGAAATGCCGTAGTCCATCGTGTGGTTGTTGCACAGCCCTAAATGCGTGAAGCCGCACTCACGCAGCACGCTCGCGTATTCCGGGCGTCCCTTCAGATGAGGGCCGCACTTATGGATGCGCTCTTCTCCGTTTGTGAGCGCACATTCAAGATTGCCAATGGTGAAGTCGGCTGAGCGCAGTACATCCAATGTGTCGCCCATCAGTGCGCCTGCATTGTTTGCGTCGAAGGCGGGTACGGTTGTCTGGGTGGGGACGATGTCCCCACAGAAAATCAATTTCATTTTTTTGCCTCCCTCCAGCCGGTCAGTCGATCAAAGGCTGCCCAGCCTTCCTCGGCGTAGAAGCGATGTCCGCCCTCGCCGATAACCTGGCAGACCAGGCTCTGCGCGTTCGCACGGGCATAATAACGGTTGCGTGCGATTTCAAACTGTTCGGTGGCTGACCAGGCTGGGAAAATAGGGTCGTTGCGGCCGGTAACGATGACCAGCGGTCGGGGCGCGACCAACCCGCAAAGCTCCGCCATGTCAAAATCCTTCATGATACCGGGAATGTAGTTGCATACGCAGTGCTTCTGCGCGCCAATGGAGGGCAGGAAGCCGCTGATGGCGCAAGAGGGCATGGCCGCGGCGATGCGCTCGTCTATGGCTGCTACATAGATGGTGGCCGTGCCGCCGCCGGAATTGCCCATCACGGCAATGCGTGTTTCGTCGATTTGCGGAAAGGCTTCACACACTGCATCGATTGCGCGGGATACATCCCACACGCGTTCGCCGATCAGCGTGCGCCCAAGCAACAGTGCCTGCATGGCGGGTTGATGACAGTCCGGCCCATTCGGCGTGCCGCCGCATTCGCCAAAGCCGCGCTGCTCGATTGCCAGTGCAGCCTGCCCGCGGAGAACGGCCTGACGAGCGAAATCGCGGTCACCGGCAATGGTTTCAGCGTCTCCGGGGTAGACTGCCCGGCCAAAGGAAATATGCATGCCAGTAGAATGCCCCTGCAGGCAGATGATCAGCGGCAGTTTTTCCTGTGCATGACCGGAAGGCAAGAGAAGATGACAGGGCACAAAAACGTCTTTTTCACTTTTGAATACAAAGCGTGTTTCGGTGTAGCCGACTTCCTCGTGCGTCCATTCAATTTTGGTTTCCGGCGCGACGACTTCAAGCGGAAGGCCCAGCCGCTCGAGAAGCCGGGTGCGCGCCTTGGTCTGCCAGCCGGAAAGCGTTTCATTTTCGCCGATGCGATACGCAAAGTCGGCGCGTTCCATGCAGCGCAGCATTTCCGTCTGCGGGTTGTAGCTCATGAAAGTTCCTCCGATCTGATTTGTGTACGCACTCCGATTATAGCATATGCAACCGACGATTACAATTGGCGATTTGGTTTTAACATTGACGAGCTTACCAAGAAAAACGGGAAGCCTGTGCGTAGCGCGGATCCTTGCCCGCGGGCAGCCTTTTTTGCGCCATGTCCATTGACATAGGGTTAAACATGGGAATATAATAGGATGCAAACAAAGGAGCGGAGGATGGATTCATGAAGCTGAAAAGGTTGAGCGCGCTTCTACTGGCAGTTGTTTTGACGATCGGGCTTTGCGCGTGCGGAATGACCAAGGAGGGAAAGTACGACAAGGCCGTCGCGGATGTGAAGGCCGGGCGATATGACGAGGCGATCGAGACCTTTGAGTCGCTGAACGGCTATGAGGACAGCGACAAATACATCATGTACGCGCGCTGTCTCAAGGCGGGCGACAGTGGCAATTACGAAACCGCGATAAACAGCCTGACCTCGATGGGTGACTTCAAGGAAGCGGGCATGTATATCAAGTATTATACTGCGCTCTCCTATGAAGCGGCGCAGGAATACGAGGAAGCAGCCAAGATTTACAACGGAATTTTGCTTTTTAAGGATGTAGAATCCCGAAACGCGGCGTTGCCGGACAAAATCCTCGACCGCGACCTCGCAGAAGCGGAGCGCAAAGCAGAGGAAGAGGACAGCTGGTATGCGCTGAGCGAGATGGTCGGGAAAAGGTACACGACATCCGAAACGCAGATGTATGAAAACATCATGGCCTTCGCGGCGCAGCTGCACGAGAAGCAGGAATACGAAAAGGCCGGAGGTGCGTACCTGCTGGTAAAGGAAGATGGGTACGAGAAGGCAGATGCTGGGTTTAAGGAGTCCGCTTATCAGCTCGCATGTGTGCGGATGGCGGATGAAGAGTATACGGATGCCGGATACATTATAAACGAATACCTTTTGGGCTATAAGGATGCGGACGAGCTGTCGAAGGAATGCATCTATCAGCTTGCGCTGGAAATGGAAGCGAGCGGCGCGCAAAGCACACAGGCTGCCTACGATGCATTCAAAGCGCTGGAAACCTACAAGGATAGCGCCGAGCACGCCGCGGCCTTTGAAACGAAGTACGCCGAAGCCGTCTCCAAGCGGGAAACCAGCGAATTCGACGCGGCCATTGCACTCTTTACCGAGCTGGGAACGTATTCGGATTCCTCTGACCAGCTCTCAGAAGCTCAGAACGCTAAGGCCTACGCCGCCGCTGTTTCCCTGATAAAAGAAGAGAAATACGAGGAAGCCATCGAAGCCTTCAAGGCCTTGAACGGCTACAGCGACAGCGCGGCGCAGATAGAAGCGTGCGAAGCGGCGATTCTCGAACGCGAGTATCAGAAGGCCGTTTCTCTGATGAAAGAAGAGAAAT
>CAZKQB010000010.1:0-32750 GCA_964554795.1 uncultured Oscillospiraceae bacterium
TTCCGCGCGTTGAACGGCTACAGCGACAGCGCGGCGCAGATTGAAGCGTGCGAAGCGGCGATTATCGAGCATGAGTATCAGAAGGCTGTTTCTCTGAGGAGCGACGAGAAATACGAGGAAGCCATCGAAGCCTTCTGCGCGCTGAACGGCTACAGCGACAGCGCGGCGCAGATTGAAGCGTGCGAAGCTGCGATTGTTGAGCGTGAGTATCAAAAAGCTGAGACGCTACGAGAAAATGGGCAATATGCCGAAGCGTATGCAATCTATCTGACGATTCGGGGCTACAAGGATGTTAACGAGATCATGGCAAATGACGCCGGTATTGCAGCGGCTCGAAGGGCAGAATACCAGCCCGGTAGCTACGTGACCTTTGGCGCCTACCCGCAGACGAAATCCGGCACCGACAATACGCCGATCGAATGGCTGGTGCTGGAAAGCGACGGGGAAACGGCGCTGCTTATCAGCCGGTATGCACTGGATAGTCAGCCGTACAATACCGTAAGGAAAGATATCACATGGGAGCAGAGTACGCTTCGCAGCTGGCTGAACAACGAATTCTATAACCGTGCGTTCAGTGATGAGGAGAAGCAGAGCATCCTCACGAGCGACGTAAGCGCGGACAGCAATCCGAGCTACAGCACGAACCCGGGCAACGCAACAAAGGACAATGTGTTCTTTCTGAGCATCGTAGAAGCAGGGAAGTATTTCGCGAGCGACGAAGCGAGGATGTGTGCACCCACGGATTACGCAATCCAGCAGGGCGCATATGCAGACAGCTACCACACGGTAGATGGCAGATGGGCCTGCTGGTGGTGGCTGCGTTCGCCCGGCTACAATAGCAACCTTGCCGCTTACGTCGACAACGGCGGCTCCCTCGACGACATCGGCAACAATGTCAGCTACAGTTACTTTGCTGTCCGTCCGTGTGTGCGGGTTCGGCTTTTCTAAAATGAATCTCCGAATCCTATAATCCCGTAGCCCCCGTTTTCCCCCCTAATCTCGTAATCCCCTTGAAGGGTCGCGTTGTCCGCATAGGGAGGAATTTTCCGAGACCGCTCGCGTTTTGATAACGGGCGGTCTTTTTTGCGGCAGCCTTCGGACAGCCGTTCTGCATGGAAAAATTCAAAGAGGGAAAGCCTGAATGGAGATGGTCGAGGGATGGCACAGCCGTGAAAATTCCGCGAGATCGGTTGACAGATACCGGGGTGGGGTATATAATATAGATACCTGCAGGGGGTATAGGATCGGGGTGAGAGGGCTATGGATGCACAGAAAGAAAAATGCGGCATGTGTGCGAAGCGGAAAAAGGAGCGTTCGCCGGAGGAATACCGAAAGCTGATTCATCGACTGAACCGCATAGAGGGGCAGGTGCGGGGTATCCGCGCAATGGTAGAAAACGGTGCGTATTGCCCGGATATTCTGGTTCAGTCCGCAGCGGTAAGCGCTGCGATGAACGCATTTAACCGGGAGCTGCTGTCCAGCCATATTCGCACCTGCGTGACCGAGGATATTCGCGGCGGGCGAGATGAAGCGGTGGACGAACTGCTCGACACAATGAAAAAGCTGATGAAATGAGCGCTGTTTCAGGCGAGAAGAAGGGAAAGCATGAGGCAATACAATGTGGTCGGCATGAGCTGCGCGACGTGCAGCGCGCGCGTGGAAAAGGCCGTATCCAAGGTGGAGGGCGTGACGGAATGCAACGTGAGCCTTCTGACCAATTCAATGGGCGTGGAGGGCAGTGCGACGCCGGATGCGGTTATCGAAGCGGTGCGCGCAGCAGGCTATGATGCATCGGTCAAGGGTGCGCCCGGCGCAAAAATGAGTTCCGCAAGCGCGGAGGAGGCATTGGAGGATCACGATACGCCGAGGCTTAAGCGGCGATTGGTGTGGTCGCTTGGTTTTCTGATCGTGCTGATGTATTTTTCCATGGGTCACATGATGTGGAATTGGCCGCTTCCGTCGTTCTATACAGACAATCACGTGGCTGTGGGGCTTACGCAGCTGCTTCTGACAATCGCCGTTATGGTGATCAACCGAAAATTCTTTGTGAGCGGCTTTAAAAGCCTATGGCATCGCGCGCCCAATATGGATACGCTTGTGGCGATGGGCTCGACGGCGGCGTTTGTATACAGCACCTATGTGCTATTTGCGATGACCGGCGCGCAGGTTCGCGGTGATATGGATGCGGTGATGGAGTATATGATGGAATTTTACTTCGAATCCGCAGCCATGATTCTTACGCTGATTACCGTTGGCAAGATGCTGGAGGCGCGCTCGAAGGGACGTACGACCGACGCGCTGAAGGGGCTTATGAAGCTTGCGCCGAAGACGGCAACCGTGGTGCGCGACGGTGCGGAGGCGATTGTGCCGGTCGAGCAGGTGCAGAAGGGCGATACGTTCGTCGTGCGCCCCGGGGAAAGCGTTCCGGTGGACGGTACGGTAATCGAGGGCACGAGCGCTGTGAATGAGGCAGCGCTGACCGGCGAAAGCCTGCCGGTTGAAAAGGCAGCGGGCGATGCAGTATCCGCCGCGACGGTGAATCAGTCCGGCTTCCTGAAATGCCGGGCGACGCGCGTAGGGGAGGATACCACGCTTTCGCAGATCATTCAGATGGTTTCGGATGCGGCCGCCACGAAAGCGCCGATTGCCAAGATTGCCGACAGGGTATCCGGCGTGTTTGTGCCGACGGTGATCGCCATTGCCGCGGTAACGACGGTCGTATGGCTTCTGCTTGGCAGAAGCGTGGGCTTCGCGCTGGCGCGCGGCATTTCGGTGCTGGTGATCAGCTGCCCGTGCGCGTTGGGATTGGCGACGCCGGTTGCCATCATGGTTGGTAGCGGACTGGGTGCGAAGAATGGAATTCTGTTCAAAACCGCAGCGTCGCTTGAAGAAACGGGACGCGTGCGCATTGTGGCGCTGGACAAGACGGGCACGGTCACATCCGGCGAGCCGCGCGTGACGGACGTCGTTTCGGCGGCAGGAACCGGCGAAGAAGAGCTGCTTTTTGCGGCGTGCGCGCTGGAGCGCCGGAGTGAGCATCCGCTTGCAAAGGCGATTCTTCGCAGGGGCGAGGAGCTGGGCGTTGAATTGGCAGACGTGGCGGACTTTCAGGCGTTGCCGGGCAACGGACTGACGGCGACGCTTGGCGGCAAGAGATTGTGCGGCGGAAACGAGGCTTTTGTGAGGGCGCATGCCGAGATTCCGGCCGACGCACGGACGCGCGCAGCGATGCTGGCTGAGCAGGGCAAAACGCCCGTGTACTTCGCGTCCGATGGGAAATACGTCGGTATGATTGCCGTGGCGGACGTAATCAAGGAGGACAGCCCGCAGGCGGTTCGCGAGCTTCAGGGAATGGGTATTCACGTGGTAATGCTGACCGGCGACAACGAGCGCACCGCGAGGGCGGTCGGGAAGCAGGCGGGCGTCGATCAGGTGATTGCGGGCGTGAAGCCGGATGGAAAGGAAAGCGTGATTCGCAGGCTGAAGGAGTACGGGAAGGTTGCCATGGTCGGCGACGGAATCAACGATGCGCCGGCGCTTACCCGCGCGGATATTGGAATCGCAATCGGCGCGGGCACGGATGTGGCCATCGACGCGGCAGACGTTGTGCTGATGAAAAGTCGGCTGAGCGATGTGCCTGCGGCCATTCGCCTGAGCCGCGCTACGCTACGGAATATTCACGAAAACCTGTTCTGGGCGTTCTTCTACAATGCAATCGGCATTCCGCTGGCAGCGGGCGCGCTGATTCCGTTGGGGCTTACGCTGAATCCCATGTTCGGCGCGGCGGCGATGAGCCTTTCCAGCTTTTGCGTGGTGTCCAACGCGCTGCGGCTGAACCTGTTCAAGCTGCGCGACACGAAGCATGACAGGAAGCGAAACCACGCTTCCCTCGAGATTTCATTTGAACCCGAAAAGAAAAAGGAGGAAACAGAAACCATGGAAAAGACGATGCAGATTACCGGTATGATGTGCACTCATTGCGAGGCGAACGTGAAAAAGGCGCTGGAGGCGCTGGACGGCGTGCGCGAGGCGAACGTGAGCCACGAGAAGAACCTGGCCGTCGTGATGCTGGATAAGCCCGTTGACGACGATACGCTTCGCAAGGCCGTAGAGGACAGGGGCTATGAGGTGAAGGAGATCCGCTGAGGGCGCGTGAGCTTGCGGCTTCGGTATTCCTGCAGGGCAGGAAGGATGGCCTTTGGGGGGATTTTTTCCTTAAATGAAACGGCGGTTTCGTATCCACGGGAATGAGGTGGATGCGAAACCGCCGTATTTTTAGCGTTTACAGCGAGGCAAAGCGGGCACTGCCCTTCTGCTTGAGCCAAAGGTAAATGGCCGCGGAGGCGGCGAGAGTGACGAGGGAGCACAGAAGGAGGTATAGGGCGGCGCCGAGGGAGGATGCAACCAGAATGTACAGGAGTCCCATAAGGATTCCGTAGACCCAACCGCCCAGCAGGGCGATGACGACAGGCAGGCTTTGCTTGATCGGCGCGATTTCGTTTGTCCATGTCAGATTCGGGAATCGGATGCCGAGCGTCAGACCGAAAAGTGCAGAGAACAGCACGAACAGCTGCGGAAGGACGAGTATAAAGGCAGATTCCAGAATCGAGCTTTGAACAACGATCAGCGCGCAGACGCTTGCGAACAGCACGGTGGGGGATGTGATCAGCAGCTGAACAGACAGCTTGGCCTTCAGCACATCCCACGGAGAAATGGGCAGTGAATGCGCAATCCAAAGGTTGCGGCCCTCCAGCGATACGGACGGCGCTGCGCAGTCGTTCATGGAGGCGACCAGACAGATGGTGGAGCACAGGAGCACGGGCAGGCTGCCGGGGTAGCCGGCTAAAAGCTCCGTCATGACGCCGAGGAACGAGCTGCCCTTGACCAGCAGAAGAACGCCCATCGCGGGCAGAAGGAGCGTGGCGAGGCCACAGTTCAGCAGGTAATTGGGACTGCTGGTGAAACGTGCAAGCTCCTTGGAGAAGAGGGCGGCGAACAGACTTCGCTTCTCTGTATTTTTTTCGCGATAGACCCTTCGTTCGGACTTTCCGGTTGCTGTGGCGATTTTCAGGAAGCTGCGCGACAGCACGTACCACATTAGCGCGAATAGAGCCAAGACGACGGCTGAGACGATTAGAATGGCCGTCAAGTCCCCTTCGCCCATGCGTCCCAACAGATAGAGCGGGTAGGCTATGCCGCGAATTTTCGCACCGTAGATTGCCGCATTCATTACAAGCTCCTGAATGAGCGTCTGCGCCTTGAAGTAGAAGAAATAGTACAGGACGATGAAGGCCAGCGACAGGAGCACTACTGCGAAGCTTTTATTCTTAAGCTTCAGGCTGATTTTCGCCACAACCCAGCCGAGCGAGCAGGAGAGGATGAGCACAAACAGCGAAATGCACGCAAGCAGCAGAAGCGAACCGACGATTGCGCCGACCGAGGCCGAGACTGTGCACCAGTACACGATGATTGCGGGCAGGATGACTACGCCGGAATACATGAGTCCCATCAGATACACGCTCAGGAGGCGCGAGACCATGATGTGGCTTGTCGGAATCGGGAGCGACAGCAGAAGGTCGTTGTCCTTGGCCTTATACAGGCTCGCGTAGGTGTTGAAGATGCTTCCAAATGCACCGAGCAGGATGGACACAAGTCCCATCAGCGTGAAGTACAGCCAGCCCATGCCTGCATCCGCAAGCGGCTTGCACATGGATATGGAAGCAAACGTGAATATGCCGCCCAGCACGCCCGCCATCAGCAGGCCGTAGAGAACGATGAATATCGCCGTGGAGGCCTTCGAGCGCGGCCGGTTCTTCTTTGCATCGTAGAAATAGCCGCGGAAGATCTCCATCATCTGCTTGCGCAGAAGTGTTTTCAGCATTTTTCTCCCTCCAGTTCGAGGAATACCTCTTCGAGGCTGTCATCGCCTTTCACTTCCTCCATTGTGCCCGAGCGAATCAGCTTGCCGGACTTGATGATGGCAACCCGGTCGCACAGCTTTTCGGCGACCTCCAGCACGTGGGTGGAGAAGAAAATTGCGCCGCCGTTTTCACACATCTCGCGCATCATGCTCTTGAGCAGGTGGGAAGCCTTCGGGTCGAGACCTACGAACGGCTCGTCCATGATAATCAGCCGGGGCTCATGCACCCATGCCGAGATGATGGCCAGCTTCTGCTTCATTCCATGGGAATAGGACACGATTGGCTGGGCGAGGTCATTCGTTAGCTCAAACAGATCCGCATACTTATGAATGCGCTGCTGCCGATTCTCCGCGCTGACATCAAAAATATCGCAGATAAAGTTCAGATATCGGATGCCGGTCATGAATTCGTATAAATCGGGATTGTCCGGTATGTAGGCCAGTTTTTTCTTGCAGGTGAGCGGCTCATTTTTTATAGACGTGCCGTCGATGGTGATTTCGCCTTCATCAAAGCGCAGAATGCCGGCGATGGATTTGAGCGTGGTGGTTTTGCCTGCACCGTTGTGACCGATAAAGCCGTAAATTTCACCGGGGGCAATGTGCAGACTCAGATCATCGACGGCTTTTTTATCGCCGTAGGTCTTGGTTAAATGCTCGATTTTCAGCATGCGGTGTTCATTCCTTTCCTATTGTCTATGTGCAGGGCTTATTCGCCCATGGTCAGATTGAGTCCGAATTCGCCGACTTGCAGGGAGCCATCCTTCAAAGAGAGAAACGGAGAAAATTCGGTGGTGATTTCGCCGCGGGTAAAGGAAATTGTCACGTCTGGGAAGATGTCGCTCACGTTGCAGCGAATGGCAAACGGACGGCAGTTTTCCTCCTCGTAAATCAGTGTTTGGGAGAAGGTCTCCATGTCGTTTACATACAGCCGCACCGTCATGTCTCCGAAGCGGGGAATGATCAGATAGGTTTCGCCGTTTGACACATAGTGAATCGGTACGGAGGCGCCGTCCAGATACCGCTCGCGATATTCGGCCAGCGCCGTGTCCTCGCCATAGCCAACGTAGGCGACGGCATACAGCTGCGCGTCTGCATAGGGAAGTTCTGCCTACGCCGATAGACAAACGAGCAGCAGCGCACAGCATAGAAGGAAAACGATTCGCTTTTTCATGAATGAATTCTCCTTTCGATTCAAACCTCAGAGTTTTTGCTTTCGCGCCGCGTTCAGTAGCCAGCCCATTCCTGCCAGATATGTCAGACACGCTGCCGGCACCAGGGCGCCGAGAATGGAAAGCGCCCTGGATTTGCGCACACCGTTTACACCCAGAAAGGCGAAAAGCTTGCCGCGGCGAACCTGAAGGGAAAGATCCTGTACGGCGCGAACGCCGCCGAAGGCGTTACTTAGATGCTCAATACCAATGATCGGTTCCATCAATGGCGCCTGTTCGAATTGATGAGAGCTGCGCGAATACCGCATTGCCTCGATCATGGACTTCCCTCGCTGGACGGAAGCAGCCGCTCTATCAGATTTGACGCATACAAGGCAACAAATGTTGCATATCGTACATTATTATACGGGTATCCAAAGAGCTTGTCAATGAAATGCAGAAAAAATAACAAAAAAGACTGCCTCGAATGGCCGATATTTGGTCATTCCGAGGCAGTCCTGTGTTCGTCCTTAGCCCTTCAGCGAGCCAATCATGATGCCCTTTACGAAGTATTTCTGAATAAATGGATAAGCGCACAGGATTGGGACCGTGGCTACGACGATCAGCGAGTATTTCAAAAGGTCGGCCATGCCCTCCAGAGCGACCAGCGTTTCCTCGTCTACATAATCGCTGGCCTTGATCTGGTTCATAACCAGGATGCGGCGGAGCATCATCTGAAGCGGATATTTTTTGTCGTCGGAGAGATATAAAAAAGCGCTGAACCACGAATTCCAGTGGCCGACGGCGTACTGCATGGCAGTTACGGCGATAACGGCCTTAGAAAGCGGGAGTACAAACGACCAGAAAAAGCGGAAGTCGCTGCAACCGTCGATCTGGCTCATTTCCAGCAGCTCCTGCGGAATGTTGGCTACGAGGAATGTGCGCGCGACGATCATCTGGTACACGCCCATCGCACCCGGGATGATCAATGCCCAGCGGGTATTGAGCAGATGAAGATTGCGTGCCAGCAGATAGGTCGGCACCAGACCGCCGGAAAACAGCATCGTGAAGGCAAACAGGAATGAAAAAAAGCTTTTATACGGCAGACCGCGGCGTGCTAGCGGATAGGCGCACACCATGGTGACAAACACGTTTACGAAGGTACCCACGATCGTGTAATACAGCGTGTTGGCATACTCTTCCTCCATTGCTTCTCCTCCGGCGCGTCGATCTCAGACAGTTCGTCCAGCGTGCCGCCGAAAATCTCACGTATGGCATGCATTTCTTGCAGATTGAAAGCTGATGCGCCGTTTAGCTTGCGCGATAATAGCTGTCTGGGCATGTGCACCTGTGATGCAAGCTATGCATTTTTTGTCGTGCGGAATAAAATAGTTGACAACGTGTGCCGAATAGTGTACAGTTATAAAAGAAGGGAGAATGTGAAATGGGAGAAATGATAGATCGGATTGATATGCTTTGTAGAAGAAAAGGCATCAAAAACCTGTTCCAGCTATCGAAAGCCGCAGGAATACTGTATTCCACTCTCGACAACATCTATAAAGCGGGTGGCGAGTCGGGTATAAAGTTGCCCACGTTGAAGAAGCTTGCGAACTTTTTAGATGTAACGATGGAGTACTTGGTCTGCGGCAAGAGTGGCAAGAAGCTCGGAGAGACACTGAGTGAGCAAGCCGTAAACATCGCTATAAAATACGACTCTCTTGATAGATACGGTCAAACACTGTTGAATATGGTGGCTGACCGCGAAACGGAGAGACTACATTATATCGATGTGTGAGGTGTGGAACAGTGAGCATTGGCGAACGTATAAGAGAAGCGCGAAAGGCAAAAGGCCTCACACAGAAAGAACTGGCCGACTTAATTGGCATCAGCAAAAACACGGTTTGCGGTTACGAAGGCGGCTATAGAGAGCCGGATGTGCCGCGAATACACGCTTTATCAAAGGCGTTGGGCGTGACTGGTGACTGGCTGATTGAAAACCCATTCGCGGATGAAGCGGAACAACGGAAGAAGGAAAGGACACTCTGCGAAGTATTGACCCATTATCGCAAGACCAATAATGTATCATTTGATACTTTGTCGGAGCGCACTGAGATACCCAAAAGCACGCTACAGAAAATTTTCACGGGTGTAACCGTTGACCCCGGCTTTGAAGTAGTGTGCCGAATTGCGACGGGCCTGGGTGTCACAGTAGATATGATAAGCGCAGCCACACACGAAACTCCGGCGTTTTCACCTGCCACGCTTGAGATCGCGCAGAAATATGACGATCTCGACGCGCACGGCCAGCACGTTGTCACTATCGTCATCGACGCTGAACTCGCACGGATACATGAGTAGGCGAGCGGGGACGTATATAATGAAGCAATGCGTGGCTACCTATTGAAGCAAGCGTAAGTGACGGGAAGTGATGAAATGGGTATCTTGGACAGAATCAATTTGCTTGCGAAAAACAAAGGGATCAAGAATATGAGCCAATTATCAAAAGTTACCGGCATACCATACTCTACGCTTGACCACCTTTATAAAACGAACGGTGAGGCTGACATAAAGCTTCCGACGCTCCGCAAGCTGGCTGAAAATCTTGGCGTATCGATGGGGTATCTCGCGAACGGTGGTGTTACTGGACGAGTCGACACGTTGTCCGAAAAAGCCTATCAGGTTGCGGTGAGGTACGGCCGTCTGGACGAAGATGGTCAATCGCTCGTTGACTGTGTGATAGACCATGAACTCAGGCGTCTACATTATATAGAGTTAGATGCAAACGTGGACGCACAATAAGCCCGGTTGCCCGGACTATCCATCAACGACGAAGGTATACAACATTTTCATTCTGTAGCTTGTGAATCGCTTTCTGCCCGAGCAGGTTTGCGTACATCGCTTTCATCACCTCTTTCTTTATCCAATAGCTCGTGTACCGTGATGCTGATTATACTAATATTACGTGGACTAGTCAATAGTTTTTTTGGAAAAAAGTTTTCAATATGAGGTAGCTTTTCTTGACAGCGGCGGTGCGGGGGATTATAATGTAGGCAACGAGGTGAGAGACATGAGCATTGGCGACCGAATCAAAGAGGCACGGAAGGCGAGAGGCTTTACGCAGAAAGAACTTGCAGACTTAATTGGGACAAGCAAGAATACAATCTGCAATTATGAAGGCGGATACCGTGAGCCGGATGTTGTAAAGATTAATGCTTTGTCTAAAGCGTTGGGCGTGACCGGAGATTGGATTATCGAAAGTCCATTCGCGGACGAGATGGAGCGGCAGAAGAAAGAACCCAATCTAAGTTCTGAAGCCCTTGAAGTCGCACGCGATTATGATTCGCTCGACCTTCGCGGCAAGACCATCGTTCGCGGCGTGCTGGACTTGGAATGTGACTTCATTCGGCGCATGAGTGCGGGGGATGTGTATACTGAAGCAATACGTGCCCACCTCGCACAGCACGAAAAGAAACCCGGCTGAGCCGGGCACGTATTATTGAAGCAAGCGCACGACATTTGCGCTGGGCATGGGACTGGTGTTGACCCACACAATCCCCTCCAAGTAATCAATGATACGCAGGACTTCCGGGTTAAGCTCAACGTGGACGCGTTCGAATTTGTGCCAATTGCGACGGGTTTTCATTTTGGTAACCTCCTATAGCTTTTTTTCACGGAAATTATAGGAAATCCGCAGACGATGCGCAATACTGAATCCAATTTAAAGAATTTGCCGGGAAACCGGCATAGCCACGGTAATCCACGAGGTCAGGCATACATATATTTCAATTGTCAAGGTTGACGTACTGCTGGAACCGCTGAAAACAATGATAGGCCATCCACTAACTTTGACACGATTCAGACATACGGACACGAAACAGAAGGTGAAGTGGCGCGAAACGCGCACATGGTCGAAGAAGCTTTTAAACGTGTACTTTAACGTGTACTCCACCTTTTCAAACCTTCAAAAAGTCAAGCAAATGCTGGAAAAATTGAATATTGACAATGGAAGAAATGTATCAGTTTGCATCCGACAGCCGATTCGAAACGCATAACTCTTGATAGTACCTGCCTGGCAGTGCTCCTTTCCTATCGAAGCTCCCGCCCCATCATGCGCATTCTGGGCACGGTCATGGGTTATATGCAGCAGGAACGACTGCCCCGACAGCTGCTCCGGCACCAAAACGCCTATCAGTATCTGGACAGCTTCGTCCATGGCGCGCAGAATCGGTTCAAGGATTATGAGGATCTGCTCACGTCGCAGGAAAACGAGCTACGTCGGCACACGTTTCAGGCGCTGCTGCACATACGCAGATTGATGACGAGGAGCTTATGCGCGCGAGGCGCTATTTGGTCAATTTCCCATGTGACTATCGACTGATTCATATTGCGCTCACGTTCGACGGCGAGATGGATTTGGAGCGGTATTCCTCTTTGCAGGTGGTGCTGTTGTCCATTGTGAACAAGGAGCTGCCCTGCGCGATTGCTCAGTTTATGGGAAACAGCTTGTTTGCCGTGATCGATGCAAATCTTTCGCGTGAAGTGCTGGAAAACGCGCTTCTGCGGGTGCGCGCCGCCATTGAACGCACGGACAGCGTGCATAGCCGCATCGTCGTCGGAAGCGCCATGAGCGGCATGGAGACGCTGGGTCAGGCACGCAAGCGCACGCAGATTCTTCTGCGCTCCACGATGAATCTCGTAATTTACGCGGAGGATTGGGCATGGGATGCTTCTGCGCTGAACGCTGCGGGCGTGTCGCTGAGCGCGCAGAGGTTCTATCACTGCCTGGTCAACGCCGACGCGAATGGCGCCGCCGCTATTTTGCGCGATACCGCCCGCTCCGCAGGGCAGGCCGGCATGCTGACGGAAAGCTATGCGGCATATCTGTTCTATTCATTTCTGGGGCCGGTGCTTCGCTTGCGGGATGAAATGGGCAAAATGGGTGTAGCAGAGGGCGCGCTCCCTGAATTTGATCCGACTGCAAACGTAGAAACGCTGTTTGCGCCAATTGAGGCGTATGTCCGTTGGGCGGCAGCGCTCATTCAGGCGAGCCGCGAGCGTGAGACCAATGAGATTTCTGCCCGAGTCGTTGCATTTGTGGATGAGAATCTGTCGGACAGCGAGCTGTGTGCGGCCTCTGCAGCAACACAGTTGGGCATGACCGAAAACGAAATAAAGAAAGCCATGCTGCGCGCCACGGGGAAAACGTTCTTTGATTATATCGATACCGAGCGCATGCGCAGGGTGAGGGAGGCGTTACTTTCAACGGAGCTATCGGTGAGCGAGATCATGGCGCAGTGCGGCTATCATTCGCTCAATACGCTGTATAAGGCGTTCAAGCGTACCTATGGCGTGTCGCCCAAGCAGATGCGTGAACAGATGAAAAAGGAGAAAACGGAATGAATGCATTTTTAATGGTAGGACAATCTAACATGTCGGGCCGAGGCAGCCTGAAGGAGCTTCCGGACATTTCTAACCCGCATGTGCGGGTGTGGCGCGGCAATGGCTGGGAAACGGCGGTCGAGCCCGTCGTGCGCGACAAGCCCACAATTGCCGCTGCAGGCATGGGGCTTGCGTTTGGAACGAGCGTATATATGATGACGGGCGAGAATGTCGGCCTGATTCCTTGCTCGCTGGGCGGCTCCCGCCTTCTGGAATGGATGCCGGGCGAAGGGCTGTTTGAAGCCGCAGTGGCTGAAACGGCCAGAGCGCTTGAGAGCGGCGCACGTCTGGCGGGAATCCTGTGGCATCAGGGAGAAAGCGACAGCCGAGAAATCGAATCGGCGCTGACCTACGCAAAACAGCTGCGCGTAATCATGACTGCGCTGATTGCCCGCATCCGCGAAGCAGCGGGCGGGGACGCGCGCGTGAATGCGCCGCTGCCGGTGCTGGTCGGGGAGTTGGGCGACTACCTGGACGGAAACGCCGACAGCCTATACCATCGCGAAATCAACGCACAGCTGGCCAAGTTTGCTGCGCTGCATCCCGAATATGCGCTTGTAGCCGCGCATGACCTGCCCGACAGGGGCGACCGGCTGCACTTTTCGGCGCATGCGCAAAGAAGGCTGGGCATTCGCTACGCCTGCGCATGGATGGATACAGTGACGGCGCTTTCGCTGCGCGAGGAAATCTGTGCGCCTGTGAAGGCGGAATACGTGTAAATGGAGGAAATCGGGTATGAAGGCATGCGTTACCTCGCGCATTCTGAACCGTCGTGCGGACGGAACACCGGTTTTGTTCGAAGAGGTGGTTGCCTTTGCGAAGGAAGCGGGCTTTGAGGAGTTTGACATGACTCTGCCCGCCCGGCTGTATTTGCGGGAGGATTGGCAGCGGGAGCTGGAAGCGCGCGGAGAGGCGGTTGCGAAGGCTGGTATGTGCGTGAAATACGTGCACCTGCCCTATGATTACCCGGTTGCCGGAGACGAAGAGGGCTGGAAGCGATACGATGAAGCCGTGCGCCGCGGGATCGACTGGACGCGGCGGTATGGCGCGGATTGCGCGGCCATTCATCCACGCACGTTTATGACGGAAAGTTATGACTCGGAAAGGGAATATGCGGACGCGATTGCGTTTTTGCGTCCATTCTGCGAATATGCCCACGGAGCAGGCGTCGCGTTGGCCATTGAGATTATGCGCGGCGCGGGTAAAAGCGCGCCCGCGCGGATCCGCCGCTTCGGCACGGATACCGACGATCTGCTTCGAGTGGCGGACGCGCTGGACGAGGGTGTCTGCTGGGACACGGGGCATGCGCAAATTTCGATGCAGGATCCCTACCGTTCCATCCTTCGCGTCGGAAAACGGCTACGTATGGTGCACGTGAATGACAATTTCGGCGAGGACGATGTGCATCTGGCTCCGTTCCTCGGGGAAATTCTGTGGGATGATGTGCTTCGCGCGTTGCGGGAGGTGGGCTATGACAGCAGCATGAACGTCGAGGTCACCTGCAGCCGGTTGCCTGAAGAACTCAGAAAGCCGTATGCCGCATATATGGGAGCGGCCTGTCATCATCTGATTGATCGGTTTGAAGGGAAATCCTGAGTTACGGCTGTCTGCTTCGGCCTGTCAAAAAAAGTCTGTTGCAAATCTTGTGAACGAGGGAGCAGGCGCATCCACCGCGTCTACCCATCCCAAAGGCGCGGCGCTTGAAGCTTCCATTCGGCCATCCGCGGTCGGCCAGCAGGTCGATTTGAAATCTATTCGAAATTCCAAACTCTTTGCCTGAACTCATCGGATTCCAGTCGAAAAATCTGCAAGAAAGTGATTTTGTCTCCGAAAAAATGGAAGCATCCTATGAGAAAATCGCGCGAACCCACTGTACACGCCGCTGGGTTCGATTGGAATCGAGCTCGTCTGTAGGTTTTCCGACACTCCAAGCATCCACCGGAAGCGCAATTTCGATGGGTGCTTTTACTTTTTTGACAAAAATTTCAAGAAAAAGTGGAAAGCAACGCATAAATACTGGTCATTCACGCGTAAATATGATAGAATAAAAGACGGACTATAGGAATCACCAAGGGAGGAACGACAATGAGCAAGCTTGGCGGACAGGAGGCTGGACGGCACTGGGTAGAGGCGCTCTATTGCGACAATTACGGGGCCGTGCAGCGCATGGCGCATGCGCTGTTGGCTGGAAGTCATTTAGAATCCCTTGCCGAGGACGTGGCACAAGAGGTATTTGTGGATGCGCAGGAGCAGCAGGAGGCACTGGAGCGGCATCCGAATGTACGCGGCTGGTTGATGCTGACTACGAAGTACAAGTGCTTTAATCTTCTGCGCACACGCAAGCGGGTGCAGGTGATTTACATGGATAAGGCCGAAATGGAATGTCTGGAGGACGAGCACTGTGCGTGGCGGCTGCAGAATGCGCTGGAAACGCATCGTTCCCGCGAGGATGTGGAAAAGGCGTTGCAGGCGAACCTGTCGCCGCGCGAACAGACGCTTTTTCACCAGCGTTATGAAGAGCATATCGACTGCGAGCAGCTTGCCGAGCGCTACGGCGTAGGCAGGGAGGCCATGCGCCTTCGAATTTATCGCGTTGAGCAGCATGCCCGAAACGTAATTCATTCTGTTTTTCAATAGGAAGCGGCGAAAGCTTTCTCGGTATGGAACTTTTTTGAAGAATATCACACTAAATAAGTAGGATCGATGCTGTTTGAAAAAAGATTCGTGCGGAGGTGAAGCAGAATGAAAAGGCTTCCTGCCATCATGCCTGCATACGCGCTGGCGCTGACGGCGCTTGTCTGCGCAAGCGCGGAGGATGCGGAGAACGAATGGTACATGCTGGAGGAGGGAGGCCTAAGCATCGCCATTCGTCTGCCCGGCAATGCGACGGATGGGTTGGACTGGAAATGTGAAATTTCCGCGCCCGGAGTGATGGAGCCGACGGGAAAAGAGCGGCTTTCGGGCGAAAGCGAGGGTTTGACGGGCGTGCCGTTTATGCGCATGTTCCATTTTGCGGCGAAGGCGGCGAAAGTGGAGCCGTTAGCATGATCTTCCGCTATACGGATGACGACGAGCTTGAAACGAAGTGCACATTCGTGCTGGAGACGGTCGTAGATGAAGGCGGTGTTCTTGCGCTGAAATCCATTTATGAGCAGCAAGCGTATGCCAGCTGGTGCGAGACGGACGGCGATACCGTGACCGTTTATCTGCCCGCTGGGTGCGAATGGAGCTATGAGGTGCTCGATCCGGAAGCGCTTATCCCTGAGAGGGAGCGCATGGAGCCGGACGGCAGCCTGGCAGTTTCCTTCCGGCGCGCGGAGGGCGCGTCGGGGAACATTGAGCTGGCCATAACCTGCACGCAGCCCGGAGGCCGAGCGTTGCGGATGCGTACGATTACGCTACAGGCAGAAAAGGGCGCTCCGCTTTGTGTAGAGCGCGTGAGCAAACTGAAAACGTTTGAATGAGCAACGGAGGAAAAACGGCATGAAGAGATTTCTGGCGTGTGTGCTGGTATTGACGCTGGCCCTGAGCCTGACGGCGTTCGCGGTGGGCGCAAACGAATACTATCAGAAGGGCGACAGAATTGAAGACTTTGCAGCTACGCTCTCGGACGGCACAGAGGTTACACTCTATGGTCTGCTTGCGGAAAAGAAGGCTGTGCTGATCAATTTCTGGGCCAGCTGGTGCCAGCCCTGCCGGATAGAATTTCCATATATGCAAAAGGCGTATTCGCAGGCATCCGGAGATATCGGTATTTTGGCACTGAGCGTGGAATCGACCGACACGGCCGAGGTCGTAAACGCGGTGAAGGATGAGCTGGGGCTGACGACGCTGCCGATGGGCATTGACGAGAACGGTGTGAGTGCGCGGTTCAATCTGAACAACGGCATACCGTACAGTGTGCTTGTGGACAGAAACGGTGTGATGTGCTTTGAAGAGGTCGGTTCGATTACGGACGAGGGCAAATTCCTCCGGCTGTTCGAGGCCTACACTGCAGAGGACTACAGCGAGCCGCGTCTGCTGGATGAGATCCCGCCGCAGCTTCCTACGACTGAGTGGCCTGCATCGGATGCCTTTGCAGCGGCGCTGGGCGCGAGGGAGCTGTGCGTAGAGCTTCCGGAGGACTGCAGCGTGTGGCCGTTTGCGATTGGTGAGGACGGAGCGTGTGTTCGATCGACCAATGGCGCGGCTCGCGGGACGACCGCCGCATTTACCGTACGGCTGAGCGCGAAGGCAGGCGAAGCGCTGGCGTTTGAATACGAAATTGATTGCAAACTGCTGTATCAGGGGCTGTTTATCTATGTGGACGGTGAGCTGACGGACGAGCTTGCCGGAGAAAGGGAATGGTCGCCGCGTCTTGTGAAATTCGATACGGACGGCGAGCACGCGGTGGAATTTGTGTTTCGGCGCGATGAATACATGGATGGCGAGTCCTTTGTTAGCCTGCGCGCCCTCGAAAAGGCGGACGAGGAACGAATTAATGCGATTGAAGCGCTGCGTCCGGCTGCGCCGAAAACGCTGGCAGGAGAGAAGGCGACCGTCGAGATCGCTGAGGGTGAAGTGAAAAGGGCCGTGCTTTCCGTGACGGCGGGCAGTCTGTCGGACGCGGCGGCGTATGACGTCGTTCAAACCGAGGCGCTTACGCTACGCGTGCGCATCGGCGCTGATGTGAACGAGGAGCTGGCGTTTGTCGTTGATGGGGACGACTATACCATGTTAGGCGAGCTCAAAGCGGATGAAAACGGATACCTGTATCCGGTGGATCTGAAGGCACCGGTGGAAGCGAATCTGGATGGACGGGTAATCGGCGTGTGCACCTGTATCATTGACCGTGGCGAGGGATTGTATGTGTCAGATGCTCTCGTGCTTCAGCCGTCCGAATCGGCGATGAACGCGGTTGTTGACGAGCTGCGCGAGGCAGTAAAACGGTATGCGGAGGATGGCGACGCGTGGAAGGTGGATTGGGCCTATGAGGATGGTTCACCCAAGCGGGGAACGGATGCAGCGGAGAATGGCATGGTGGAATACTGCGTTCGTGTGACGGATGCGGACGGAAAGCCCGCAGAGGGCGCGATGGTGAAAATCTGCGACGCGGATACATGCCGGGTGGAAAGCACCGACGAAAACGGAGAGGTGCGCTTTACTGCGGCGCAGTACGCATATGAAATACAGATTTTGAAGGCGCCGGATGGCTTAGCCCCGAGCGCGGAGACCTTTGTGATGCCTGGGGTGGGCGGCGAGCTCGTAATTCGCCTGGAGAAAGCATGAGAAGGCGGGCGGGATTGGCGCGAGCGGCATCGTGGCTGCTGGCACTCTCAACATTGCTTGCAGCGGGGCTTCTGATTGTACAGAGCGTACGGATTCAGGAGGCGGGCGCGTTCAGCCGAGAAATCGTGCGGGCGCGCCTTGGAGGCCTTGCGTGGGCGGGCATATTCTGGCTGGCGCTGGCGGGCGTAACGCGGCTTCTGCAGCTGCCGGGCGGAAACGAAAATCCGCCCGAGCCGGAGGAAGTCCGTCTGCGGCTTATGCGCGTCAGAAGGACAGATGACATGCGCGGCGAGGAACGAAGGCGGCGTATGGCGCGCGGCATATGCACCGGCGTATGCGCGGTGTGCGCAGGCAGGATTATCTGGTATCTGACGGAGCCCGCGAGCTTCGCGTCCCGGGAGCTGGAGCGAACAGTCGGACGCATGCTTTTGCATATTGCGCCGTGGACGCTTATCGGCTTTGTGTCTGCGGGCATCTGCGAGTGCTTTTGCGCCCGTAGCCTTCGCCGGGAAATCGGTATGGCGACGCGTTCGAAGCAAACCGAACCTGAGGCGCTGTCGCGAGTTGGAAGGACGCAGAGTGAGAGGAATGCGGAGGGCGCATGCGGAGGAAAAGCAAGCTGCGGCGAAGCGTGCACGGTAAAAACGGCGGGGCGCATAGCCGTGCTTGTGCTTACCATGACCCTGCTTGCACTGGGGATAGCGAACGGCGGCATGCGCGACGTGCTGGTGAAGGCCATCAATATCTGTACGGAGTGTATCGGTCTTGGATAACAGAGTAAAGCTATGGTGGCGTGCGCACAGCCCGAGCCGCCGGAGGCTGATTCAGGTGTATGCGGCGCTTTTGTATAACGCGCATGCAAAGGGCTTTATAAAGGGAGAAATCTATACCGGCGCGCTCAAGAACGTCTGCGTGCCGGGGCTTAACTGCTATTCGTGCCCGGGCGCGGTCGCGGCCTGTCCGCTGGGCGCGCTGCAGAATGCGTTGGCATCGTCAGCGTATCGGGCGCCGTGGTTTGTCATGGGAATTCTGATGCTTTTTGGGCTGATTTTCGGGCGGACGATCTGCGGCTTTCTTTGTCCGATGGGGCTAATTCAGGAGCTCCTTCACAAAATTCCCGTGCCCAAGCTGAGAAAAAGCCGCATAACGCGCGTGCTTTCCTATTTTAAATATGTGATTCTGGCGGTGTTTGTGCTTGCGGTTCCGCTTGCGTATGCGGCGCAGCATTATCCGGTACCTGCCTTTTGCAAGTATATCTGTCCGGCGGGCACGCTGGAGGGCGCGATTGGCCTGCTGGCAAACCCGGCGAACGCGGACATGTTCTCCATGCTGGGAGGCCTGTTCACGCGAAAGCTCGTGATTTTGATCGGAAGTCTTGCAGCGTGCGCGTTTATATACCGCGCGTTCTGCCGCTTTTTTTGTCCGCTGGGCGCGATTTACGGGCTGTTTGCCCACTTGGCGATTGTGGGCGTAAGGGTGGATGCAGGAAAATGCAGCGGCTGTGGGCGCTGCGTGTCGCATTGCCAAATGGACGTGCGGTGCGTGGGAGACCATGAATGCATCCACTGCGGCGCGTGTGCGGGCGCATGTCCCACCGGGGCCATATCGATGCAATGCGGAGGGCGCACGCTGTTCGCAAATGGAGACGCGCGAAGAATTGCCGCATGGGTGATTGCGCTGGCGCTGCTTGCGGGCGTAGGCGCATGGGTGAATCGCGCAGAGCGGATCTTGCCTGCTTTGGAGACGGAGACGGCCGAGGGCTTTGAGGAGGGCATGACATGCCCGGATTTCACTGTGCCATTGTATGGCGCAGACGGCGATTTCATGCTGTCCGGGAACCGTGGGCAGGTGATTATAGTGAACTTCTGGGCGACGTGGTGTACGCCCTGCGTGGCCGAGCTGGCATATTTTGAGGCGCTCCAAAAGGCGCATCCGGGCGAGGTAACTGTGATTGCCATCCATTCAAGTCTCGTGACCGACGATGTTCAGGAATTCCTGAACCGCGAGGGCTATGCGCTTTTGTTCGGGCAGGATACCGACGGAACCGTGATGAGCCGCTTTGGTGGATCGACTCAGCTGCCTATGACGGTGATCGTCGATCGCGACGGCACAATCCGATACAATCGCGTTGGTTCGCTGAGCTATGAGCGTCTGGAGGAGCTTACGGAGCCGCTGCTATAAAGAGAAGGAAGCCGTGTCTTTCGGGGCTGAAGGACACGGCATGACTTTACTAGGAAGCGGAAAACGAAATTATGCGCAATGTTACGCAAAGTTCATGAGGTTGTCGGGTTTCGGTATGGACAAAGCGGGCAAGGCGTGGTATACTATCGCATGGGTAAAAATGGACAGGCGGGACAAAATTCGCCCGCAAAACGGAGGACGTGAACCGTGGACGGAGCAACAGTCAAGCTGCTGACCAATCTTGCGCCGGAGCTGATGGACGGCATTGTAGCGCGAGCTATGGCGCTGGAGCGCATCTCGGTTCTTCAGCCGGTCGGGCGTCGGGCTCTGGCGCAACGCATGCGCATGCCGGAGCGGGAGGCTCGTGTGCTGACCGACGCACTTCGTGCGGGGGGATGGATTGAGGTTTCGGCGGCGGGCATGGTTTTGACCGACAAGGCCTACGGCATGCTGGACAGCATTCGGGAGATCGTGCGCGCGCAGCTTGGGCTGTCGTCGATGGAGGTGCAGCTCTCCCGGCTTCTGAAGGTGGAGAACGTGCGCATCGTGCCGGGCGACGCAGATCAATCGTCGGACGTGCTGGGCGAGGTTGGTCGCGTAGCGGGCGCAAGGCTCAGAAAGCTGCTTTCCGACGGCATGATTTTGGCTGTCAACGGCGGTACGACGGTTCAGCAGGTGGCAGAGCATATTCCGCGCGGCACGCCGATGAGCATTACCGTGCTTCCGGCGCGCGGTGGTCTGGGGCAATCTGCAGAGACGCAGGCAAGTACGCTGGCCGAGGCGATTGCAGTGAAGCTGGGCGGGCATCACCGGGCGCTGTACCTGCCGGATTCGCTTTCGCCGGATGCGCTGCGCGAGCTGTGCAAGATGGACGAGATTCGTGAGCCGCTGGAAGCGATTCAAAAGGCGGACGTACTTTTGTACGGCATTGCCCGCGCTGACGACATGGCCGTGAACCGTCTGATGCCGCATGCGCGCATTGAGGAGCTTGTGACCGAGGGCGCGACAGCCGAGGTGCTGGGCTATTGCTTCGATTCTCAGGGGCGGCTGCTGGCGTCGGCCTCAGGGCTTGGATTGCCGGTGGACGCAATCGAACGGATTCCCACGGTGTTTGCCGTGGCTGCGGGTGCGCGCAAGGCAGAGGCCATTCTTGCCGCCACGCGTCATCATCGCCATGATTACCTGGTAATGGACGAGGGTGCGGCCGCCCGGATTGTCGCTCTGCTCCGCGATGAAGGCTGAGGGAGACAGAAAGTAACAAAAGTTTTCTTTTACGCTTTCCCACATTGTGGTATGATAACAACGATTCTAAAAGGAGTGTGACCATCATGAATAAGAAGACCGTGAAGGACATCTGCGTAAAGGGCAAGAAGGTTCTCGTTCGCTGCGACTTTAACGTGCCGCTGGACGAAAACAAAAACATCACCGATGAAACCCGCATCAATGCCGCTCTGCCGACCATCAAGTATCTGCTTGATAATGGCGCGGCCGTGATCCTGTGCTCCCACCTGGGCCGTCCCAAGGGAGAGTTCAACATGAAGTATTCCCTCGCGCCCGTTGCGAAGCGCCTGTCCGAGAAGCTCGGCTTCGAGGTAAAGCTGGCCAAGGACGTTATCGGCGAGGACGCCAAGAAGCTGGCTGCCGAGGTAAAGCCGGGCGAAGCCATCCTGCTTGAGAATGTCCGCTTCCATGCGGAAGAGGAAAAGAACGATCCTGCCTTTGCCAAGGAACTGGCTTCCATGGCGGAGCTGTATGTATCCGACGCGTTCGGAACCGTGCACCGCGCGCACGCCTCCACGGCTGGCGTCGCCGCCTATCTGCCCGCCGTTGCCGGCTTCCTGATCGGCAAAGAGCTGGACTTCCTGGGCAGCGCTGTTGAAAACCCGAAGCGCCCCTTCGTCGCCATTCTGGGCGGAGCGAAGGTCAAGGACAAGATCGGCGTTATCACCAACCTGCTTGAAAAGGTTGACACGCTGATCATCGGCGGCGGCATGGCTTACACCTTCCAGAAGGCCATGGGCAAGGAAATCGGTAAGTCCCTGCTGGACGAGGAGCGTATCGAGCTGGCCAAGGATCTGATGGAAAAGGCCAAGACCAAGGGCGTGAAGCTGCTTCTGCCCGTGGACAATGTGTGCGGCAGCGACTTCTCCAATGATTGCAACATCGTCACCGTGGACGCGGATCAGGGCATTCCCGCCGATTATGAGGGCATGGACATTGGCCCGAAGAGCGTGAAGCTGTTCTCCGATGCGGTCAAGGAAGCCAAGACCGTCGTCTGGAACGGCCCGATGGGCGTATTCGAATTCCCGAACTTTGCAAAGGGCACGCTGGCAATCGCGACTGCGATGGCCGAGAGCGACGCCATTACCATTATTGGCGGCGGCGATTCCGCAGCGGCTGTTACCCAGATGGGTCTGGCCGACAAGATGAGCCACATCTCGACCGGCGGCGGCGCGTCTCTCGAATTCCTTGAGGGCAAGACCCTGCCCGGCGTTGCCTGCCTCGAAGACAAATAAGCATTTGCGCCTGAAGGTGCGAAAAACGGTTTCCTCCGGCGGCAGCATCGCCGGAGGAAATTCACGGAAGCGCCGTTTCAAAACGGTTGGAATTGAAAACAGGAGGATATGTTTTATGCGTAAGCCGATTATTGCCGGTAACTGGAAAATGAACAAGACCCCCGAAGAGGCCAAGCAGCTTGTGACCGAGCTCGTGCCGCTGGTGAAGGATGCCAAGTGCGACGTCGTCGTGTGCACCCCCGCGGTTTGCTTTGCGGCCGTGAAGCCCGTGATCGAGGGCACCAATATCAAGCTGGGCGCGCAGAATGTACACTTTGCCGAAAAGGGTGCCTACACCGGCGAGCTCTCTGCCGATATGCTCAAGGCTTCCGGCTGCGAATACGTGATCATTGGCCATTCCGAGCGCCGTCAGTATTTCGGCGAGACCGATAAGACCGTCAACAAGCGCACCGTTTCTGCCGTGAACGCGGGGCTGAAGGCCATCGTATGCGTGGGCGAAAACAAGGAAGAGCGCGAGACCGGCTATACCGATTATATCGTCACCTACCAGACTCTTATGGCGCTGCACGGCTTGACCGACGAGCAGGTTGCCGAGACGATCATCGCTTATGAGCCCGTCTGGGCGATCGGCACCGGTCTGACTGCGACCGACGAGCAGGCGAACGAAACCATCGGCGTCATCCGCAAGGCAATTGCCGGCAAGTACGGCGACGAGATTGCCCAGAAGGTTCGCATTCAGTACGGCGGAAGCATGAAGGGTTCCAACGTCAAGGGTCTGATGGCGCAGGAGGAAATCGACGGCGGTCTGATTGGCGGCGCGTCTCTGAAGGCTGCGGATTTTGCGCAGGTGGTGAATTTCTGATGGCGACGTACGCACTGGTGATCATGGACGGCTTCGGAAACGGTGGAAACGCCCCGGAGTCCAACGCGATTCTCGCTCAGGGTACGCCGAATCTTGACCGTCTGAAGAAGGAATACTGCTATACTGCCATCGGTGCTTCCGGCGAGGACGTGGGCCTGCCGGACGGCCAGATGGGCAACAGCGAGGTTGGCCACACCAACATCGGCGCGGGACGCGTGGTCTACCAGATGCTTGTGAAGATTACCAAGGACATTCGCGACGGCGTGTTCTTTGAAAACAAGGCTTTGCTTGCTGCGATGGAAAACTGCAAGGCAAACGGAACTGCGCTTCATCTGATTGGTCTGGTGTCCCCCGGCGGCGTGCATTCCCACACGAAGCACCTGTATGGTCTGTTGGAAATGGCGAAAAAGCATGGATTGACGAAGGTCTATGTGCATGCACTGCTGGACGGCCGCGACGTTCCTCCGGATTCCGCGTGGGAATACGTGCAGGAGCTCGAGAACAAGATGAAGGAAATCGGCGTGGGCAAGATTGCCACGACGATGGGGCGCCTGTATGCGATGGATCGCGATAAAGCGTGGGAGCGCGTAGAAAAGGCGTACAATGCCATGGTCTGCGGCGAGGGCATTCACGCGGACGATGCAGTGAAGGCAATCAAGGATTCGTATCAGGTTGTGGATGAAACCGGAAAGCACCTGACGGACGAATTCGTGCTTCCCACGGTGCTTGATGAAAACGGCACGATCAAGGCCAACGATTCCGTGATCTTCTTCAATTTCCGCCCCGACCGTGCCCGTGAGATCACCCGCGCGTTTGTGGATCCGGACTTTGACGGCTTTACGCGCAAGCACGGCTTCTTCCCGCTGACGTACGTGTGCATGACGCAGTACGATGCGACGATGCCGAACGTGCAGATTGCGTATCCGCCGGAGAGCCTGCACATGACGATGGGCGAATATCTTTCTGAGTGTGGAAAGACGCAGCTGCGCATTGCCGAAACGCAGAAGTATGCCCACGTTACCTTCTTCTTTAACGGCGGCGAGGAGCGCACCTTCAAGGGCGAGGATCGTATCCTGATTCCCTCTCCGAAAGCGGAGGAGGTGCCCACGTTTGATCTTAAGCCGGAAATGAGCGCCCTTGAGGTAACGGACGCGGTGCTGCCGCTCATCGAGCAGGATAAGTACGATGTGATTATTCTGAACTTTGCCAACTGCGACATGGTTGGCCATACCGGCGTTATGGAAGCCACGAGGAAGGCTGTTAAAACCGTGGATGAGTGCGTGGGCAGGGTGGCGGATGCGATCGTGAAGAATGGCGGAAAGCTGATTATTACCGCCGATCACGGCAACGCCGACATGATGATTGATCCCGTTCATGGCGGACCGTTTACTGCGCATACCACCAATCCTGTTCCGGTGATCGTGGTGGATCCCGAGCATCCGAAGCACGAGCTGCGCGAGGGCGGCCGCCTGTGCGACCTGTGCCCGACGCTGCTTCACATGATGAGTCTCGAGCAGCCCAAGGAAATGACGGGCGAGAACTTGATCGTCGACTGAACCAATTTGCAGAATCGTCATATATGACGTCGAACCGACCGAACAAACTTCGGTCGGTTTTTTGATTTTTGCGGGAAACCTCGGAGTATAACGAAAGTTTAAATACCGAAGTCGGTTTTTTACTGTGATATAGGCTGATAATTCAGCAGATAGAGTAAAAACTGAAATAAAATTGAAATGACATTTCGATATAATAGTAGTCGTCCCGAAAAAATGCGTTTTGGGATATTTTATAAGAGAGACGAGTTGAAGGAAAATGGGTGCGGCGCCTCGAAGGTCCCTGACGAACACACAGCGCATGCTCAAGGGCGTCGTATCTGATTTTTGGATGGAAAGCGCGGAGCAGGGCACGTACGCTCGTCGCCGCAAGGTGTTGCTTGCCCGCCGCCGCAGTATGGCGTTTATGTATGTGACGGTGATTCTTGTCCTGTTCGGGTTGCTTCTGCACGTGGGAAAGATGGTGGAAATCGCTTCCGCCAACAAGAACATCCGCGCTATGAAGGCGGAAATGCGCGTGATGGAGGCTCATGTAGAGAATCTTGAGAGCGAGCTGATGCTGGAGCTTCGCACGATCGTGGTACGGCAGCGCGCGAAGGAAAGGCTGGGTATGATCAATCCGCCGTACACTGAGCGACTGCAGCTGGATACGCGCGATTCACACGGCAGCGAGGGCACGCGCGTTGCGTCGGTTCAGTAAACAATGGAAGAATTTTTTCGGACATCCGGAGTGTATGGGAACTCCGGATGCCTTTTTTCTGTCAAAAGCATGGAAGCATCGCGGCAAATACACGCGGGTTCATTGTCGCGGTTGCGCGAAGGACGGATCAATGGTATAATAAAGGCGCAGATGAGAAGCAGAACATGCCGGAGATGCCGAAGCAACGCACGGAAATGAGGAAGACCGTATGAGTTTTTGGGAAACGATAAAGAGCTGGCTGGGGAACGATATCTTCAGCGTGTTTGTATACGTCGCGATCGTTGTGCTGTTTATCATCGGCATCGTGAAATGCGTACTGCCTGTGGTGAACACGCGCAGGCTTCTGCAGCGTGCCGTTAAGAATATCAAGAAGGGCGATAAGGCGCGTCGCTCATGGCAGGACGACCGTTTTCTGGGGCGCGGCTGCCTGATGCCGCATTGGTCGGAATACCTGAACAACCTGTTCTTTGCCGACAATGAGTATCACAACCCCGCGAACGTGGAGGATTACATCAACGAGGAAACCGTGATTGAAACTCCCGGGCGGGTTCGATTGGCGGAGGCGCTTCCGGGTGTTTCGGTATCACTGGGCTTCCTTGGCACGCTGATGGGCCTTTCGGTGGCACTGGGCGGCATGGGCGCGGACGTGAGCGACGTTTCCGGCTCCATGACTACGCTTTTAGGCTCGATGAAATACGCGTTCATGACTTCGATCTTCGGCGTTGTGGCGTCGATCACGTTTACTATGCTCACGCGCATCGTGCACGGCCACGCCGAGCGTACGCTGCTTGAGTTCTATAACGCGATGGCGCGGTATGCGGGCGTGCTGTCCGTGGATCCGATGACGCAGATCGCCATCTACCAGCAGGAGCAGACGAGTATTCTGAATAAGCTGTTGGAGCGGGTCGATCCGCAGCGGTATGCAGACGCGTTCAACGCTGCAGTGAAGCCGTTGACGCAGGCCGTACGTGAAAATATGGAGCTGACCAGTCAGCGCCAGTCACAGCTGATGAACGACGTGGCCGACGCATACATCCGTCGGATGGACGACGCGGTGCATGGTCAATTTGACCACCTGAGAATTACGCTGGAGGATACCTGTCGTTATCAGGAAAAGGCGATTAAGAATGTTGCCGACGCGCTGTCCTCCTTTGGCGACGCAGCGCGGGCGATGAGGGAGATTCGCCAGCAGAGTCAGGAAATTCTGAATCGCTGCGAGGGCGTGCTCAACCGCCTGTCGCAGGCGCAGCTGCGCAATGCCGACGAGACCGAGCGCCTGAGCGGCGTGGTGGAAAAGCAGACGGAATACATACAGACGCTTTCCGTGCTGAACGACGAGTTTGCGCGACAGGCTGATTCCATCCGCGAGGTGACGGAGAGCTTCATTGAAAACACCGGCAGTATGACCGAGCAGCACAACGAGCTTCTGACGGAGACGGCGCAGAAGATGGGCGAGGCCTCGCAGACGCTCGCTTCCACGATGACCGACGCGCGCGAAAAGCTGAAGCGCGACATGGACGAGTCGATCAACTATTTCGAGGGCTGCATGACGGAAATTCTGAAGCGCATCGAGTGGGCGTCAAATGCCGTGAAGGAGTCCGTCGAGGGGTTGCCCGAGGCAGTGCAGGCATCTACCGGGCGGTATTTGGATGAGATTGACCATTTGGTCGGCACGCTACGCGCAGCCAACGGGCAGCTCGACGACGCCGAAGAGCGGAGGTAAGCCATGAGCGCAATGAACCGCCGCCGCAGGACGGTGAGCCGGGAAACCGGCAGCTTCTGGCTGAGCTTTTCCGATATGATGAGCGTGCTGGTGCTGGTGTTCATATTCGTTATTTTCTCGATGATGCTTTCGCTTGCAAAGCAGAAGGATCAGCTTGTGAAAACGGAGGATCAGTACGCCGCGGCTATGCAGCGCATGGAGGAGAGCGAGAAGGAGCTGAACGAGAAGAAGACGATTCTCGCCACTACCGAGGCGCAGCTGAAGGATCTGACGGAGGAACTGAACGGAAAAACGTTGATTCTGCAGCAGAAGGAGCAGGAGCTGAGCGATCAGGCAGAGCTGATTCGTTTGCAGCAGGAGGAAATTGACCGCACGGTCATCGTGCTGAACGACGAAAAGCAGGCGCTGGATGATCAGCTTACCGTCGCCGAGGCTAAGCTAAAGGAGCTGGAAAACTCGGAAAAGGAGCTGGAGGACAATCGCCTGCTGATTGTCGACCTTCGAAAACAGCTAAGCGATTCCGAATCAGAAAACACGCGCCTGAGCCAACGCATTGAAATGCTGAAGAGCAATGCGGAGGCCAGCCAGCAGGAGATTGATGAGCTTCTGAAGGCAATTGAGGAAAAGAAGGCAGAGCTGGACAAGCTGGGCGTGGATTATCAGGCCTTGGTCGGTGAAAGCGAGAACGCAAAGAAGGCGCTGAGCGACGCAGAAAGCCGCATAAACAGCCAAAGCGTGCAACTGACACAGTATGAGCAGCAGCTGGATGCCTATCGCGACGAGCTTCAGCAGAAGCAGGGACAGCTGGAGCAGATGGTCGGCGTGAAGGCGCAGATTGTGCAGCAGCTATCCTCAGCGCTGCGCAAAAGCGGAATAGACGTTTCCGTGGACGAGCAGACCGGCGCCATTGCGCTTCCCAGTCAGATGCTGTTTACTACGAACTCGGCAACATTGTCTGAGGGCGGTCAAAGGTATCTGCGAAATTTCCTGCCGGTTTATTTGGACGTGCTTTTGTCCGATGAATTCCGGACGTATGTAGCTGAAATTATCATTGAGGGACACACGGATTCCAACGGAACCTATCTGCATAATTTGCAGCTTTCGCAGGAACGTGCACTGTCCGTGGCGAATTATGTATTGGGCGATAGCTTTATGAGCGATACCCTGCGCCTGAATGCCGGCACGCGGAAAACGCTGCTGGGGCTGGTGACGGCAAGCGGCCGCTCGTTCAGCGCGCCAGTGCTGGATGAAAATGGAAACGAGGATCAGAATGCATCCCGCCGCGTCGAAATCAAGTTCCGCCTGAAGGACGACGAGACGATTGCGGCCACCGAGGAGCTTCTTAAGCTGATGGGTGCAAACTGATTTTCGCGAGTGAACGCAATGAAACCATGAAACCGGGAGGAGCCTTCCTTGAAGTATTTGCGGCGCATGATGTCCTTTCTGGCGGTCAGGCTGATCGTCTTTACCGTGTGCGCGTCGGTGATCGTGTGCGCGTTCTATATGGCGTTTGAAATCGGCAACGCGTATGTTCTCATCTCTGAGGGCATGGAAAAACGCGTGTCCGTGGCGCTTACGCGCGAAAACGCCACTGATCTGAATGGCTATTTTACCACAGGCTTTCTGGAGGGCGACCCCGTGCTCAGCGCAGCGTTCTCCGAGGATTCACCGTATCTGGCGTATACGATCACGTCGTTTGATTACGACGTGGAGATTTCTGATTTGCGCGCGTGGCCGTGGAGCGACGAGATTCAGTGTACGGTGACTGAACACGTGAAGGAGATTGTGGGCAAGGTGAAGCCGGACTATGTGGTTTCAACCGGTTCTAAGCCCGCCACGTGGAGTGACGGCCGCTATCGTCTGTGGCTTAAAAAGCAGGCTAACGGACAGTGGAAGATTGCCACCATCAAGCAGGATCCCACGTACCACGATACCAAGGATGCGTAAACGACATGAGAATCGGATCGATCGGGCTTCCGGAGGGTGCAGCGCTGGCACCGATGGCTGGCGTGACCGACGCGACCATGCGCCTGATGTGCGCGCAGGAGGGCTGTGCGTGGTCGGTGAGCGAAATGCTTTCGGCAAAAGGCTACCTGTATTCTCCGGATAACTACGCGCACAGGGTGATTCTAACCCGCTTTCCGGGCGAAGGGATTGCGGGTCTTCAGCTGTTTGGAAGCGACGAGGACGTGTTGTCTGAGGCTGTGCGTCGGTTGAACGACGCGCCGTATGACTTTTTTGATTTTAACATGGGCTGCCCGGCGCGAAAGATCGTCGCCAATGGTGAGGGCTCGGCACTGATGCGGGAACCCGTGCGCGCGGGGCGGCTGATTGCCGCCATGGTTAAGGCGGCGGCAAAGCCGGTTACGGTGAAGCTTCGCGCGGGCTGGGATATGGAGCACATCAATGCGGTGGAAATTGCCAGGATCGCAGAGGACGCGGGTGCAGCGGCAATCACCGTGCATCCGCGCACGCGCGACCAGCTGTATTTGGGAAAAAGCGACTGGAGCGTGATTCGTGCGGTTAAATGCGCCGTGCGGATTCCCGTAATTGGGAATGGAGATGTGGTTTCCGGCGCGGACGTCGTGCGCATGAAGGCAGAGACCGGATGCGACGCTGTGATGATTGCTCGCGCAGCGGAGGGCAACCCATGGATTTTCCGCGAGGCATTGTGTGCATTGAGAGGCGAGCCATATGCGCCGCCTGACGTGGAAACGCGCGTGCGCGCGGCGCTTGCTCATCTGGACATGCAATGCCAGTGGCGGGGCGAGCGCTATGCCGTGCCTGAAATGCGCAAGCATGTGGCATGGTATCTGGCAGGAACGCCGGGTAGTGGCGTCCTGCGGGCAAGAGTCAATCAAATGACGTCGCATGAAGAGGTGCGCGCGTCATTGATCGAATATCTGAATTCTTATTTGAACGGGAGACGGTGATCATCATGGAACGATTTGAAAGCCTGCCCATCGGGGAATTGATCCGGAAAGAGGGATTTGACTGCGAGTGCGGCCGCAATCACGGCGTGGATCTCAAATACATCAAAATTGAGCGCGGCGCGCTGAACTGCGTGCCGGATGCTGTTAAGGCGCTGAATGCAAAGAAGCCCTTTATCGTGTGCGATAAGAATACCTATGTCGCCGCGGCGAAGCGCGTGACGGAGATTCTGACGGCGGCGGGCATTGAGTACACGCTGTTTGAGGTGCCGGAGATGGGCCGTCCCAAGCTGGAGCCGGACGAGATGGCGCTGGGCTCCATTGCCATGAACTTCGACACGTCATGTGATATGATCATGGCGGTTGGCGGCGGCGTGATTAACGACCTGTGCAGGATGTTTGCCTTTGCTACCGACCGTCCGCAGATGATCGTGGGTACCGCCCCCTCGATGGACGGCTTTGCTTCGAATTCGTCCTCCATGGTAATGGACGGCGTGAAGGTGACGTTGTACAAGCGCTGCCCGCAGGCGATTGTGCTGGACACCGAGGTGCTCGCGCAGGCGCCGATGCGCATGCTGTGGGCGGGTCTGGGCGATATGGTCGCCAAGTACATTTCCGTGTGCGAATGGCGAATCGCGCATATTATCACGGAGGAATACTACTGCGAGCATGTAGCGCAGCTGATGCGCAATGCACTGAAGCGCATCATGGCGGCGGCCGATCATCTGGCCGAGCGCGACCCGGACAGCGTGGGTGCAGTGGCGGAGGGTCTGGTGCTCTCGGGCTTTGCAATGAGCTTTGCAAAGGTTTCGCGCCCGGCATCCGGTCTCGAGCATTATTTCTCCCACATGTGGGAAATGATGGCGCTTGAGCGGGGCCACGAGGCTGATCTGCACGGCATTCAGGTGGGCGTAGGTACGGTGCTCACGATGAAGATTTACGAGGATATCAAGCGCCTGAAGCCCAGCCGCGAAAAGGCTGAGGCCGCGATGAAGGCGTTTGATCCTGCTGCATGGGAAGCTCGCGTACGTCGTGTGTTTGGCAAGACTGCGCCGCAGGTGCTGGCAATCGAGGAAAAGTCGCACAAGAACGATTCGGCTAAGCACGCTGTGCGGCTTACGCGGATTTTGGATAACTGGGATGAAATTCAGAAGATCATCCGCGAGGAGTTGCCGGACATGAACTGGCTGTTTGCCAAGATGAAGCAGACCGGCATGCCGATGACGCCCGAAGAGATGGGAATTTTGCATGAGGATGTTGTGGATGCGTTTGTGTGCTCGCGTGACATTCGCGACAAGTATCTCAGCGGTTCCATGCTGTGGGATCTGGGCGAGCTGGACGACTTTGCAAAAAGGCTGTGACGCATGAACGTTCAGATATACGCATCCAAAAAGAATTTCGACGTGCAGAAGGCCGAGCGCTGGTTTAAGGAGCGCCGAATTCCATTCACGTCCGTGGACATGAAAAAGCATAAGCTGGGTGCGCGGGAGCTTCAGCTGTTCGCGAGGGCTTCCGGCGGCATTCGCGCACTCGTAGACCCAGATGCAAAGGGAGAGAAAGCCGACTACGCGCGGCAGCTATCCATCGAATCCATCCTTACGGATGTGCTTTTGGAAACGCCGACGCTTCTGAAAGCGCCGATCGTGCGCAATGGAAACAGCGTGACCATCGGCTTCCACCCGGAGGTCTGGGAGGGCTGGAAATAGACAATCAGCCGCGGGAGACAGGTATTTCCCGCGGCTGATTTGAATTTATACCTATATGCAAATGCGATTCAATACCTCGCCTACCTTGTCGTGGATGACGATTTCTGCACGGCTGTCGGCAGGGGTGGGGTCGCGGTTGATCAGAATCAGGTGGCGGCCCGAGAATGCATCGAGGAAGCCGGCGGCAGGATATACGGTCAGACTGGTGCCGGCCACGATCAGCACGTCGGCCTGCGAAAGCACGCGCAGCGCGCCACGCACGGTGGCGTCATCGAGGCCCTCCTCGTAGAGTACGACGTCCGGCTTGATTACGCCGCCGCATTCACAGCGCGGAACGCCGGTGGAATGGAGAATCGCCTCCATGGGAAAGAATTTCCCACATTCCATGCAATGATTGCGGTGGATGCTGCCGTGCAGCTCAAACACTCGTCGACTGCCCGCTACCTGATGCAAGCCGTCGATGTTCTGTGTGACGATGCCGGTGAGCCTGCCGGCCTCCTCCAGCCTCGCAAGCCAGCTGTGCGCCTTGTTCGGTTTCGCGCCCGGGCAGAGCAGCTTGTCGCGGTAGAATTCGAAGAATTCTGCCGGACGAACCTCAAAAAACGAGTGGCTGAGAATCGTTTCAGGCGGGTAGGCATAGCGCTGATTGTACAGCCCGTCCACGGAACGGAAATCCGGAATTCCCGATTCGGTTGAGTGCGTCCCATTAGTCCATACTTTATCTATGAAACTACAGCACCGGATTTCCTGTTGAGTGCGTCCCATTAGTCCATACTTTATCTATGAAACTACAGCACCGGATTT
>CAZKQB010000010.1:32850-74452 GCA_964554795.1 uncultured Oscillospiraceae bacterium
CCTGTTGAGTGCGTCCCATTAGTCCTGACTTATTTTAAAAAAATACAACCCCTTTCACGTCCAATCCTTCGACTTTAATTTCTCTTATGATGCTTCGCCAGAACCGGCGTTTGTCCTCTGCGTCCAGTGTTAAGTAGACCGATGCGAAGTCGGTATTGAGCAAGTCGCGCAAAGGCTCTACGTCGCGTTCGGGCGGCGGAGTTTCGCTCTCGGCTTTCGCGATTAACGCCTTAATCTCTGCGTCTTCTTGCAGGTATTCGGCGTCTGTCTTATTCCCCGCCATGTAAGTTACGTTCAGCCGGCGGAGCCGCTCCTTCAGGGCAGGGAGATTGTATTTCGGCTTCGGCTTCGGTTTCATTTTTTCTACTTCGGATTGCACAAGCTCCTCTCTCAGCAATCGGGAGAGGTTGGTCAACAGGTATCTCTCGAGCTTGATTTCTGATAGGGTGCGTTTGTAGCTGCAAGTTGTGCAGCGGAAACGGCAACGATAGCTGTGATAGTCACGCACGACATTCTTGTACGTCTTCGGCGTGTACGTCCCACATAGGACGTGCCCGCATTCTGGGCAGCGTATAAGCCCCGCGAACAGATAGACCCGCTTCGCCTTCGTGTCGCGAATTCTCTTGCTTGCTTCTTCCTGCAGCTTAGCCCAGTCCGCTTTTGACACATACGGCTCGCAGTAATCTTCAATGCCTTTGTAGACGCCGCAGTAAATCTCATTTCGTGCGATCCGCAGCCATGTTTTCTGCGATTTCGCAACGCCATACACATCGTTCATGTGGCGTATGGCTTTATTCAGGTTGTTGTACCTGACGAGGATGCTCCAAAACTCATCGGTCATTTGCTGCTCTGCCGGGTCCTTCACCAGACGCGGCACTCCGTTTTCGTCGGCCTGCTTGATGTATCCCATGGGTTTATGGGGACCGCCGAAGCAGGCCTCTTTGTTTCTGCGCTTATGGTCGAGCACGACTTGGATCCGCTCGGCCGTCTTTTCGCGCTCGTTTTGCGCGATAGCCAAAAAGATGGTTATGGCCATGCGCCCGTTGGCGCTTGCCGTATCGTAGTCCTCGTGTATGGCCTTCCATTCGACCTTGTGACGGTCGAGGATTTCCTGCACCTTAAAATACTCTTGCACGGAGCGGAACCAGCGATCCAGCTTGGTGAAGAGGATCACGTCGATTTTCCCGGCCTCCACATCTTCGAGGAGGCGTTTCAGCGCCGGACGCTTCATCGGCGGCTTCGCGCCGCTGATTCCCTCGTCGGTGTAGTGATCGACGATTTTAAGGCCCGCCCTGGCGCAGTAGTCTGAGAGATTGTCAATCTGCGCTCCGATCGAGAAGCCTCTCAGCGCCTGCTCTTCTGTTGACACGCGCTCGTAGAGGGCTGCACGCACGATGGGCATCTAATCCCTCCCTCCATTTTCACTTCTGTTTTTTCCGGCGGCGCAGCTCTACATCATGCGTGATATACGCCAAGATAGTCCTTTAGCGCGGCCTGCAGAATCTGCGAGTAGCTCACGCCGCGGCTTTCGGCGGCGTCATTCAGCCACGCTGGGATGGTCAGCGTCTTTTTTATGGAATACGTATTTGGCGCAATGAGTGTTAATTATGGGCGCGCAACAGAGCCTACCGCCGTATCCATCCCACGGTTGGCAAGAGGAAATCAACGAAGAACAGCAGAACGAAAAGGCTAAGAGTGATGTACGATATGACGGCGGCTGTGCGGGCGCGGCGGCGCTCGTAGCCTATGGCCTCTTCTGCGCGCCGGTGTGCGTCTTCCACCTGCTCGGAGCGGTGCGAGATGCGCGCGTCCTTTTCGGCGAGGCGCGCCTCCAGCCCGGCCACGATGGCCTGATAGTTGCGCGCGATTTCGCTGCCTGCCCACCGGAGGATGGCCTTGATTTCGCTTTCGGTGTAGCCGTCCTCTGTCAGCTTTTCCTGGTTGATTTCGAGCTGCTTGGGCGCGATGCCCGCCAGCTCGTCGAGGCTGCCGTGCATGGCAATCACCAGCTTGCGCACAACCTCAAAGCTTGCGCTGTCATCGTCCATATCCCCGAAGTACCTTGGCACCGTGCCGATCGGGATGCCCGTAAGCTCGGAGAGCTGCTGCTGCGTGTAGCCGGTTCGCGCCTTGAGGTCGTTCAGGTATTGAGAAATTCTGCCCATGTAACCCCTGCTTTCTCCACATTTCGGATACTTTTCGGACGCTTCCTATAAAATGTGTGCACTTTTTCGATACATCATCTGAACCATTGCGCATTTTGCGCACATGTGCAATGCTGATTTCAGCCCATCAAGGGGCAAGTAAGGGAGGGTGCGCCATGTTCCGTTCATTTTTTCGTTTCTTTCAATCCACGCCCGCGGAGGGGCGGCAGGTGCTCACACAGAGGCTTTCGCACGGCGGGCGCTTCACCGTGCGGTACGTCCGTTACCCGCAGCATCCGGAGGTGCTGGAGTTCGTCGACTGCGCCAAAAGCATCCGCTACATTAATATGGATGCCGACTCCGACGCGAACATCTCTCAGCTGATCTGAGATGCGTTATCGTCCTCGCCGGACAGCGCCTCGGCGTTGCGAGCGAGCTCGTCGCTCGTCGGCAGTGCGGAGACGGGGTCTCGGCCATGCGCGAGCGCGTCAGCGAAGCGCCTGATGGTTTCCTCCAAGATGCGGCGCTGCTGCTCGTCTAAATGGAGATACGTGTCCAGCAGCGCGCGGAACACGTCGCTGTCGCAATGGGCTTGTACGAGTTGATCAACGATTAACTGATTGTCGTCCGTGCGCTGAGCCAGCATTTCGCCTTGGCCAGTTTCGAGCCATTTACGGTTAACGCCATATTCTCTAATGATGGCATTGATCCTGTAGTCAGGGATTTCGACAAGACCAAGCTCCATGTTCGAGATCATAGAGCGCGTCATGTCGAGTCTCGCAGCGAAGGCTGTCTGCGACAGCCCGAAATGTTCGCGCAGCTCTCGAATCCGCCTATTCACAGTTCATCACCTCGCGAACATTATATCATGTGGCATTTGCATTGTCAAGACAAAAAATTCTCAAAAAACGCGCTACATGCATTGACAAGGCATTCTGCGTGTGATATAATGTATTCACAAGACATAACAAGGAGGGAAAGTCATGAAGAGCAAGGATGCGCAGCGTTTTAGCGAGGTCGTCAAGGCCTGCTCCGGGATGGGCGAGCAGAATCTGATGCTGCTGCTCGCCTACGCGAAAGGACTTGAAATCGGACAGATCACAGCAAAGGCGCAACAGAAAAGAGGCAAGGAGGGCACCCCATGATGATGTCGGACACGATGACAGAGGAGGACAGAGGGATTCTGCGCGATCGGATTGCGCAGGTGCTGTCGGAGATTTGGTCGGACAGGACGGGCTACAAGGTGACCATGCGTTTTGTACACAAGGGCGACGTGGAGGAGGGAAAGAACCATGATGATGAGTGAGTTTGTCGAGCGCACAGGCTTCGAGCCGACGCCGGAGGAGTACGCGGAGATTGAGCAGCAGTATTGCGAATCCAGTGACAACAAGGATGTTTTCTGCGCGCGCTGGAAAAAGACGGTCGGCGCAGAGGGCATGATGAAGACCCGCGCCGTGCGGATTGAAAGCCTGCGCTCTCGGGCAATTGACGCGCAGAAGGCGCTCAAAAATACCATCGCCGAAAAGGAAAAGCGCATCAGCGAGCTGGAGAGGGAGCTGGAGCGCGAGCAGGAGTGGCGGCCCTGCGAGGACAGCGACAACGTCAGCCAGGCGGATTACGACAAGCTGGCAAAGGCGGCCGGCGTGAGGGAGCTGAGCGACGATGAGGCTGCGGAGCTGATCGCGCAGGAATTCGGCTTTGAGCGCTCCAGAATCCGCATCGTGCGCGAGGCGGACGTTATGCAGATCAACCGTCACAGGCGTCTGCGCAAGGCCGGGACCGTCGAGCGGAAGCCGCTCTACTACGCCACCGACTGGGATTACGTCCGTTTCAGCGCATCGCTTGCGTCACCATGAGCTATGAGATGTATAACGGCGATTGCCACAAGGTATGAGCCCGGCCGCCCATGGGCGCGGTGCATGGGCCAAAGAGATTAAGGAGGATGCGTTATGCGGGAAGCTTCTTGCGGCCCTGTGCAAGGGCATAGCAAAGCGCCCCGCCCGCTGGAGCGGGACGGGGCACAAAGAGAGAAACAAACAACCACCCGTATGATACCTCAATCCGAGAAAAAAGTCAAGCCCTCGCTCTACGAAATCGCAAGAAAAAACGGAGCAAAAACCCGCGACATGGTCGAGGCAGTGCGCAGCCTATACCCTGGATACGACGCGGCGCTGCAGAGCAAGTGCGAGCACGGGGAGAGGTACGGCGTACGGCTGCGGGAGGACGCGGAGAAGCTGCTGATTTACCGCTTTGCGCCGGAGGCCGGCGAGCGGCCCAGCAGAAGGCGGAGACTCAAGGCAAAGCGCGTCACCTGCCGCCTGAGCGAGGCGAATTACAGCGGCCTGCAGCAGGCGATACGGGCTTCCGGCACGACCATTCAGGCCGTGATTGAGGGCACGGTGATTGACTTCATCGCGCGACATACGGAAAAGAACAGAGGACAGGAGGAACAGCACCATGAGCAGTAAGAGGCAAACGCTGTACGAGCTGACGGGCGAGTACGAGGAGCTGATCGGCGCGCTGGAGTGCGCCGAGAGCGAGGAGGAGGCCGACGAAATCTGGCGTCGGCTGGGCGACACGGAGGACGGCATACAGGACAAGGCCGAGGCGTATGCACGCATCCTGCGCAACAAGCAGGCAGAGGCCGACGCGCTAAAGACGGAGAAGCGGCGGCTGGAGCAGCGGCTGAGGGCCGCAGAGGCCGTCGTCGAGCGCTTGAAGGCGCGCATGCTGGAGATCATGCAGTGGCTTGGCGTCCGTGAGGTGCCGACCGGCATCGGCAAGTGGCGGGTGCAGATGAATCCGTACAGTGTGAGCGTGCTGGACGAAGCCGCCGTGCCGGACGAGTTCCGCATTCCGCAGCCGGACAAGATCGACAAGGAAGGCATTCTCAAGCACTACAAGGAGACGGGCGAGATTTTGGACGGCACTTCCGTTGCGCAGAGTCTCGGCATCCGCTTCCGCTAAGGAGGGCGCGTATGGAAAAGCTGCTTTTCCCGCTGCTGCAGGCGGGGCAGATTGAGGTCAAGGTCAAAAAGGCCACGGAGAGCGGCGCGGTGCTGCTGCTTTACAAAACCGCGCGGACGGACATGGATTTGCTGGACAGCACGGTGGGGCCCGACAACTGGACGAACGACTACCGTGAGATCAAGGGCAATCTCTATTGCGGCATCGCGATCCGCCGCGACGGCGAATGGATCTGGAAGTGGGATTGCGGCATCGAGAGCCGCAGCGACAGCGACGGCAACGAAAAGAAGGGCGAGGCCAGCGACGCGTTTAAGCGCGCGGGATTTAGGTGGGGCATCGGGCGCGAGCTCTACACAGCGCCCTTCACGTTCGCCTCCGTTCCGACCGAGCGGCAGGGCGCGGGCTACAAGGTTTCCGGGTTTCCCAAGTTCTGGGTGGACGAGATTGGATACGCCGAGGGCGCGATTTCCAAGCTACGCATCCTGTGTAAGAATCGGAACGCCACCACCGAGGTTTTTAGCATGGGCTGCGGCAACAGGGCGGCGCCGAGTGCAGCGCCGGCATCGGAGGCCGATCCAAATGCTCCGGCGACGGCAGCGCAGATCAGCACGCTAATGCTTCGGATGAGCAACATTCAGCGCGCGGCAGCCACCAAGAAGTACGGCGAGCGCCTTGAGCGGCTGACGTCTGACGCCGCTGGGAGGCTGCTGCAGCGGCTGAACGCGCAATGACGGGGCGGCTGATCGACCTTGCGGTCGGTATGGATGGGAAGCAGCGCGTCACGATTGCGATTGACGGAGATTTCCGCGAGAGCCTTCGACGCGCTGCGCGATACGGACGTATCTGTGGAAATCAAAAAGCACCGGCACAAGCGCTCCCTCGACGCAAACGCTTACGCGTGGGTGCTGATCGACAAGCTGGCGGCGGCGCTCAATCTGAGCAAGGCAGAGGTCTACCGGGAGCTGATCCGGGGCATCGGCGGCGTATCAGAGACGGTCTGCGTCGAGGATCGCGCCGTCTCCCGATTGGTCGAGGGCTGGCGGCACAATGGGCTTGGCTGGTTTTCGGAGACTTTTCCGAGCAAGCTCAGGGGCTGCACCAACGTTATTCTCTATTATGGATCAAGCGTCTACGACACGCGGCAGATGTCCGCGCTGATCGACGCGGCGGTGGAGAGCTGCAAGGCACTGAATATCGAAACGATGCCGCCAGCCGAGCTGGCAGCGTTGGAAGCAAGCTGGAACGAGCCTCAGAGGGGCGATTAACAAGGATGGAGGATTTACTCATGGCAAAAAGGAAGAGCGCCAGACGTCTTTGCAAGGGCGTTGCAACGCATGATAGGAACGCAAGATACGTGCAGGATTGCGTGCGGGTTCCCCGCGCCGAATACGACGCGCTGATGCGCAAGGTGGTCACATACGAGATCGCGTGCGGCATCGTCGATGGATTTACGAGCGACTTTGCGGACGCGCGCCCGCTGCGCCAGATGATAGCAGCTGCGGGCCGAAGGGAGGGATGACCTATCAACAGGGTAATGCTCGTCGGCAACGTTGTGGCCGCGCCGGAGATTCGCACGACGCAGAACGGCACCGCATGCGGCACGTTCCGGCTGGCGGTGCGGCGCCGGTTCGCCAACCAGCAGGGCGTGCGCGAGGCGGATTTTATCAACGTTGTTGTCTGGCGTCAGCTGGCGGAGCTTTGCGGGAAATACCTTTCCAAGGGGCGCAAGTGCGCGGTGATTGGAAGCCTTCAGACCCGTTCCTATGACGCGCAGGATGGCTCGAAGCGCTATGTGACGGAGGTTGTGGCGGACGAGGTGGAGTTCCTCGGAAGCCCGAACGGAGACGGGCGTTCGCGCCCGGATGAGGCGCCCTTGCCGCCGGAGCCGCCGGAGGCGCGCCCGACCGAAATGCAGGAAGTCGATGAGGACGATTTGCCGTTTTGATGAGAGGGGAGCACATGGCCGATCTGAAGTGGATCAAGATTATCCTGGACAAATGACGGAGGGCTGAACAATCCGGCGTCGGTCAACATTAAAGGGCCGGCCGGCACAGCGGCGAGTGCGAGCGACTCCGGATGGCAGACGCTGACTCTGCAGGAGGGCATTACCGTGCACGATGGCAGCTTTGCCGTGACCCCGCAATACCGCAAGATCGGCAATCACGTGTACATCAAAGGGCATATCAACACCAGCATTCCCTCCGGCGGCAGCAAGCTGATCGCGGTGATGCCGGAGGGATACCGCGTCCCGTCCGGCACGCATTATGACATGTGCGAGTGCGGCAACCAGCGCATTGGGCGCTTCTACTGCAATTCGAGCGGCAACCTTGCGGTCGAGTGGGTTGTTACTTTTGGAAGCTCCGGGCAGTATACCGGCGCAGGATGGATACAGCTCGACATGGATTATCTCGTAGATTGAGAGGTGAGCGGGGTGCTTTCGGAAACCGAAATCCTTCGCCTAATCGAAGAGGATACCGCCAGCACAAAAAAGCGGCTGGCACGCGTCGGACAGGCCTACTATGAAGGCGATCATGACATCCGCAACTATCAGCTGTTTTACTACAATGCCGACGGGGAGCTGGTGGAGGACAAGACGCGGTCCAACATCAAGATTTCGCATCCGTTCTTCTCGGAGATAGTCGATCAGGAGGCACAGTACATGCTTTCTGGCGGCGGCAGCTTTATCCGCTCCGACAAGCCGGATCTGCAGGCGCTGCTGGACGAGTACTTCAATGAAAATGAGGACTTCACGGCGGAGCTGTACGAGGTTATTGCGGGTGCGATTTCCAAGGGCTATGAGTACATGTACGCGTACAAGAATCGCGACGGACGCCTTGCGTTTCAGTGCGCGGATTCACTGGGCGTGGTGGAGGTTCGACCGAAGGACACGGACGATCACGCGGAATATGTGATCTACTGGTACATCGACCGGATTGAAAAGGGACAGCGGAAAATCAAACGGATCCAGATTTGGGATGATGCCCAAATCTGGTTTTATGTTCAGGCGGAGGACGGGAGGCTTGTGCCCGACGACTCGCAGGAGGTCAATCCGCGGCCGCACACGCTTTACCGCAAGCGGGATGGCGGCGAGCTGTACTATGAGAATTTTGGGTTCATCCCATTTTTCCGCCTCGACAACGGGCCGAAGCAAGTCTCGGGGCTTAAGCCGATCAAGGCGCTGATCGACGACTATGATCTGATGGCGTGCGGGCTGTCCAACAACCTGCAGGACGCCTCGGAGTATCTTGTGGTCGTCAAGGGGTTCCAGGGCGACAGCTTGGAGGAATTGATGCAGAATGTTAAGACCAAAAAGCATATCGGCGTCGCCGGCGAGAACGGTGGGGACGTGGACTTTAAGACGGTTGACATCCCGTATGAGGCACGCAAGGCCAAGCTCGAGCTGGACGAAGCCAATATCTATCGCTTTGGTATGGGCTTTAACTCGAACCAGGTGGGCGACGGCAATGTGACGAACGTCGTGATCAAGTCGCGTTATGCATTGCTTGACCTGAAGTGCAACAAGCTGGAGATCCGGCTAAAGCAGTTTTTGCGCAAGGTTCTGCGGATTGTGTTGCAGGAAATCAATGACGAGCGGGGCACGAATTACCAGAACAAGGATGTGTATTTTTCCTTTACGCGCGAGGTCATGACGAACGCGGCGGACAATGCACAAATCGAGCTGACCGACGCGCAGACGCAGCAGACCCGGATCAACACGCTGCTCTCCCTTGAGGGGACGCTGGGGCACGAGCTGGTTGCGCAGAACATCTGCGAGGTGCTGGAGCTTGACTATGACGACATTAAAGCGAAGCTGCCTGATCCATACGAGGAGGAAAGCGCGCTGAACGCCTTGACGAGGTGACAGTGGATGAACGAGCGGCAGAGGGAAGCGCTGGCCTCTCAGCTTAAGGACGAGCAGCGCGTGCTGAGGGACTTGAGGCAGATGTACACGCGGGCGCGCGAGGACGTGCTGGCCAGCATAAAGGCACTGGAGGCGCGCACGGACGCGGAGAACCTGCAGAGCATCATTTACCAGAAGCAGTATCAGCAGGCGCTCAAAAAGCAGCTGGACGCGATTCTGGATGCGATGAGCGCGAAGCAGTTCACGGGCATTTCTGACTACCTTGCGAAATCGTACGAGGATGCGTTCCTCGGCGTGCTATACGATTTGCACGGGCAGGGCATTCCGCTGATTTTCCCCATCGACCAGGAGCAGGCGACGCGCGCCATTCAGCTCGACTCGAAGCTTTCTGAGGGGCTATACGAGCGGCTGGGCGTGGATACACGGACGCTGAAGACCGAAATCCGAAGGAGTGTCTCCCGCGGCGTCGCGTCGAGCGCGAGCTGGGGGCAGGTTGCGCGGGAGATTCAAAACCGAATGAACATCGGGCTGAACCGCGCAATCCGCATTGCGCGCACAGAGGGACACCGGGTTCAAAACGAATCGCGGCATGACGCGCAGGTGAAGGCGAAGCAGCGCGGCGCGAACGTGGCGAAGCAGTGGGACGCGACGCTGGATCGGCGCACGCGCCCCACGCATCAGCAGCTGGATGGGCAGCTGCGAGAGATTGACGAGCCGTTTGAGATTCCCTCCAATGGGCGCAGGGGCATGTATCCGGGCGGGTTCGGCGTGGCGGAGGAGGACATCAACTGCCGCTGCGCAATCCTTCAGCGGGCAAGATGGGCGCTGGACGAGGCAGAGCTGCAGACGCTGAAGGACAGGGCGGCGTATTACGGGCTGGATAAGGCGGATTCGTTTAATGAGTTCAAGAGAAAGTACTTGAAGGCGGCTCATATCGTTGAAAACACAGAAAAAAGTGGTATAATAAAAACGGACAGACAGTTCGGGAAAAAGGTTGGAAAGCACGCAATGGACTATGGTCTCGACCCGAGCAGCTCAGCAGGAAGAAAGCAGATGCATTCTATCATCGATAGCATTTATCGAGAAGCCGATGCAATTGCTTATGGCAGCTGGCGCGGTCAAGTTGATCCCGTGAAGTTTTACATTAAAGGCGAGGATGTAGTGGTTGCCACTGAAAACGATGTGTTTATTACGATATTGAAGGGAGGCGCTTCGAATGCGAGGGTTAAAAACGCAAGAAGGAGATAAATTCACCGCTTTTTTTAAACTGGTGCAAGAAGAAGCGAAGGAGCTCCATTCGGTATTCTTCTTAGAATGCGGCGAGGGGAACGATTTTTCGGCAGACCACATCGAAGGCGAAGACTTGCGCGGATGGCTGATACCTGAAGAACAGGCGGATCGATTTGAACGCATGTGGCTAATGGAAGAGCCCGACGAGAAGTGGGAAAACAATATCGTATGGGTATTGTGGAGCGGTAAACCCAACAATCTTGCAATCGAGTTCAAACATTTTTGACAGTAGACATGAAAGAGCGCCGAGCAAGCGCTCTTTTCTTGTGCGGCGAAAGGAGGCCGGCCATTGATTACGGCGACATTTACACAGGGGCTGGACGAGGTGACGGCGTTCGGGCTTACGCAGTGGGATTATGGGCAGAGGCTCGAAATTCGCGGCCTGGCGCTTCCGGCGACGTTTCAGGTGCACTTCGCCTGCAAGCGGGCAAAGGAAGCCATTGTGCGGCTGGGCGCGAACAGCGAGGGCGTGGGCACGGCGGCGATTCCAGACGGGCTCTTGGAGCAGGACACGCCCATTACGGCATGGGTTTACGAGGTGGGCGAGGGCAGCGGCGAGACAATCAAGGTCATTCGCCTGCCGGTTACGGCGCGGCAGAAGCCGCAGGATTTCATCAGCGCCATCACGCCGAGCGAACAGACTCTGCTGGAGGAATTCCTCGCGGACGTGAACGAGGCCATGACGGACGCAGTGAACACGCTTACGACACATGTCGCCGACAAGGAAAATCCGCACGAAACGACCTATATACAGGTGGGCGCGTCACCGGATAACCACGCGCACGATCTGGCAAACGCGAGCGAAATCGTGGGCACGCTGCCGATCGAGCGCGGCGGCACAAACGGAACGACCCCACCGCAGGCGCTGGAGAATCTGGGGATTATCTATTCGGCGACAGAGCCAGAGAAGGTTGAAGGGCGAATCTGGCTGAAGCCGATAACGGAGGGATAAAGGATGGATGTGTTCAGTGCGAGCAGCACCGAGCTGACAACGTCGTGGAAAATGGGCGTGCACAGCATTACCAGCAGTACCGTGGTCGATGAAGTCGAAACGATGGCGATTGTCGTGGCGACGGCTAAGCGCGACAGCACGATTAAAAGCATCACGTTTGCGACATCGGGCATCCCGAGCGGCTCTATGCGGAGAGAATGAAGATTTACGAGGAAGACCCGGAGGCTTATGCGGAAGCAATGAAAGGATGATTGAATCATGGCGATGACGAAAATGAACAAAATGGTAAACCCGGAGGTCATGGGCGACATGATCAGCGCAAAGATTGAAGCGCTGCTCAAAATCACGCCCTATGCGAAGGTGGACACTACGCTGCAGGGTGTGCCCGGCGACACGAAGACTGTGCCGAAGTGGGCGTATATCGGCGATGCAGTGGACGTTGCCGAGGGGGATGAGGTCGAGCTGACCGAGATGAGCACCTCTACTGAAACGTTCACTATCAAAAAAGCGATGAAGGCCGTGGGACTTCCGCAGGAGGCGGTCAACTCCGGCTATGGCGACCCCATTGGTCAGGCTGAAATCCAGCTGGCAAAGGCGATTGCCGGCAAGGTCGATGCGGACGTGTTTGACGCGGCGCTCAGCGCCTCGAGGGTTGCTGGCGATGGCACAACGGCCATCAAATATGAAGGCGTGGTTGACATAGTAGACGCCTTTGGCGAGGAGGACATCACCGAAAAGGTGCTGTTTATCCACCCGTCTCAGATGGCGACCCTCCGCAAGGACGCGAGCTTCATTTCCGCCGACAAGTACAACAACAACGTCATGGTTACGGGTGAAATCGGCATGATCTGTCAGACCCGCATTGTGGCGAGTAACCGCGTGCCGCTGATCAAGGCGACGCTGAACAATACCTCCGGCACCACGGCGATTACCACCAGCAACCTGGCGACCTATCAGGGCTGCACGTACGACGCGGCGAATCACAAGATGGCGACGCTCACGACCTCCAGCAAGGTTGACCCCGTGAGCGCGCCGTACTTCCTGTGCCCGTGCATCAAACTGGAGGCGGCCAACCCTGACACGGAGTTCACCGAGGCCGAGCTGCCTGCGCTGACGATTTTCATTAAGAAGGATACGCAGACGGATGCCGAATGGAAGCCCCGCACGCAGACCCACGAGATCACCACGGCCAAGTATTACGGCGCGGCGTTGACGAACGAGGCCAAGGTTGTGCTGGGCAAATTCAAAAAGTGAGGGATAAGCCGTGATTCTGACGGTCGAGGAGTACAGGCGGCTGATCCCGGCTGACACGCAGGCAGATACAGCGCTCGAGCTCAGGCTCCGAGCGCTGGAATCGGCCATCCGCAAATGGACGAACAACGGTTTCCAACGGCGCGGCTTCCAATTCGCCTGCCCGGTGTACGGCGGGAAGCTGAAAAGCGCGGTGGCCTACCTTGCTGCCGGTGACACGGTTCAGATTTCCGAGTCGGTGTACAATGACGGCGTGTATGATGTGACCAGCAAAAGCGCAGAGGCGATCACGCTGCATGAGGAGCTGTATGACGAGGACATCGTGCGGGTGACAAAGGTCGTCTACCCGCACGATGTGAAGCTCGGCGTGATAAATCTGATGAAGTGGGATCTGGAAAAACGCGACAAAATCGGCATATCGTCCGAAACGATTTCCCGGCACTCTGTGTCCTATGGAGACATGACGGGCGCAGCGAATGCCGCGCTGAATTACCCGAAAAGCCTGCTGGGTTTCCTTGCCCCCTATATGAAAGCGAGGTTTTGAACGTGCCCCCAATCGGCGGAAACATCACAGCGCAGCTGCAGGTCAAGACCACAACCCAAAACGCCATCGGCGAGGCCGTGCCAGTCTGGAGAACCCGTCACACGCTGACGGGTTTTCTTGATCTCGCGAACGGCAACGCGCGCTACACGGCCTACGACGCCAAAATGCAGGAGTCAACACACTACTTTTTGTGCGATTACACCAGCCTGCCCGGCATCACCGCCGAAAATGCCCGTCTGAGATTCGCCGGAAAGACGTATGACGTGCTGGCCATTGATGATCCGATGGGGCTGCACGCACACCTGGAAATCTACCTCAAATTCACGGGAGGCCAGTGATGGGCAGCGTAGAGTTTGTCAGCTTTAGTGTTGAGGTGCAAAATGCGCTCAAGGACGCCGCGCTCACGTTTTTGGAGGAGGCTGCAGGCGAGCTGGAGTCGCAGGCTGTGAGAAATACGCGTGTGGACACAGGGCAGACTAAGGGCGCGTGGAGTCACGAAATCGAAGAGGGCGCAATGCAGGCTATCGTCGGAAACACTGAGCAAAACGCCATCTGGGAAGAGTTTGGCACGGGCGAATACGCCGTGGGCGGGAACGGGCGCAAAACGCCGTGGCGCTATCAGGACGCGCGCGGCAGCTGGCATACGACGACGGGCAAGCGCCCGTCTCGCGCCTTTGAAAGGGCGCGGGCGGAAGCACAGCCAAAGATCATTCAGGCGGCAAGGGACGCATTCGGGGGGCTATCATGACGCAGGAAACGCTTAGGTACATTGCGGAAACGCTGGCGAGCGCGGGAATCAACTATGAATTCGGCCAATGGTCGGGTGAAATCGCGTACCCGTACTTCGTCGGCGAATACACGGAAAGCGAGCCGTTGACGGAGGATGGCCTGCTGCAATCGACGTTTACGCTGAACGGCTTTTCCCGCACGACGTGGCTGGCACTGGAGCAGGCCAAGGCAGCCGTCGAAAGGATATTTGCGCATGACGTGAAGCTTCTGGGGTCTGGAACCGGCGTCTGCATTTTTTACGCCGGGGCGATGGTTATCCCCGAGGACGACCCCGAGCTGAAGCGAGTGCAAATCAATCTGCACATCAAGGAATGGAGGGTGAATTGACATGGCAATTGGTGATGAGTTCAAGAGCTCTGGAATCACCGAGAAAACGCCCAAAACGGTCATGCTGGGCGCGGGCACGATCCACAAGGGGCTGAAGTTTACCGCCGGGAGCGGCGGCGCGGGGACGTGGAACTTTGAGCAATCCCTCATCTGCGCTACGTCCGGCGGTTCTAAGCTGTCCATCACGCCGGAGTTCTACGACGTGCCAGTGGACGGCGCGTTAGTAAAGGTGAAGGGCCTGACAGTCAAGGTGGGCGAGACGGCCACACTGGAAATCAATCCGGTAGAGCTGACGCCGGAGGTGCTCAAAATGGCTGTAATCGGCGACTCCAAAGCATCGCAGACTGCGACGGGTTACGATGAAATCACGTCCCGCGCGGTCATCAGCGCAAACGACTACATCCAGAATCTGGGCTATGTGGGCAAGACCATAGAGGGCAAGCCGATTATCATCATCTTCGACTACGCGCTTTGCACGTCTGGCCTTGGGCTGGAGGGCAAAAACAAGGAAGCGGCGGTGCCCAAGTTTACGTTCGAGTGCTTCGCAGACTTGACGCCAGAGGCCGACACACTGCCGTGGCACATCTACTACCCGACGCCGGATGTCTGATGGGAGGATGAGCATGGAGTATCAGATTCGACCGCTTGTGGCGCGTGACATCCCCGCGATGTGCAAAATCATCACCGCCTTCGGCATTAAGGAATTCCGCGGATGCTTCGAAAACGAGGATGTTCTGCGCATCGCAAAGAGCGGCGCACAGAATGCCGACTACGCGGCGGCGGGCGCAGGCGTGTTTTTCGACATGGCGGGCATAGTCCTCGCCAATCTGCCCAAATGCTATGACGACATCATCGCATTCCTGGCGTCGATCAGTACACTGGCGGAAGAGGAAATTAAGGGGATGGAGCTCGCACAGTTCGCGCAGATGATCGTGGACGTGTTCCGGAAGCCGGAGTTTAAGGATTTTATTGGGGTTGTTTCAAGGTTGCTCAAATAGGCGATATAAGGTTCTGGGATTCCGCGTTCGCAAGATACGCGAATCCCTATCCCTTCATAGACAGTATGATTGCGTGCGGGCGCTTATGCGAATTCGTCGTGCAATTTATCGACCTCGAAAACGATCGACGCCTCTGGGAGCTGTATCTGCACAAGGTCTACGACAAGTCGTTTGCCGAGTTCAAGGCATCCATTATGCCTGTGCAGTCAGAGGAAGACCTTGAAACAACCGTAAAGACATCAAAGTTGATTTTGGAAGCCTTTATTCCAGTTGAGGCGGGGGGGTGAGGAGTAAATGGAGTTATTCAAGATCCTGGGCAGGATCGCGCTGAATGGATACGACGAAGCGCGCGAGGACTTGGACAGCTTTGGGCAGGCCGGCGAAAGCTCAGCGAACACATTTCAAAAGGCGCTTAAAAAAATCGGGAAGGCTGTAACCACCTATCTTGCCGTAGACAAGATCGTGTCGTTTGGCAAGGCGTGCGTCGCGGCAGCTTCTGATGTCGCAGCGGAGGAGGCAGCTTTCGAGCAGATTATGGGTGCGTATGCCGGCAGCGCACAGAAGAAGCTGGATTCAATCGCAAGCGCCACGGGCATCACGAACACGCGTTTGACCAAATATATGACATCGCTGACGGCCAAGTTTAAAGGCCTCGGAAACGACATTGAGACGGCAACGTCCCTTGCTGCGCGCGGCCTGAATATTGCAGCGGACGCGTCTGCGTTCTGGGACATGAGCCTTGATGACGCCACATCCCACCTAAACAGCTTCATCAACGGCTCCTACGAGGGCGGCGAGGCTATCGGCTTGTTTGCCAACGACACGCAGCTGGCGGCGTATGCTGTGGAGCAGGCGGTCGTCAAGAATACCAAGGCATGGTCACAGCTGGACGAGGCGACAAAGCAGGCGACGCGTCTCGAGTACGCCGAAAACATGATGGAGCTGTCCGGCGCAACCGGACAGGCCGCCAAAGAGGCCGACGCATACCTGAACGTTCAGGGCAATCTGACCGAGGCGTGGCGGCAGTTTAAGGCGGCTGTCGGAGAGCCGGTCCTGCAGAATTTCGTTATCCCCGCAATGCGGAGGCTGACGGATATCATGCCCGTCCTGATCGAAAAGGTGCAGGGCGTCATCGAGTGGTTTAAATCGCTGTGGGCGTGGTACAAGGAGCACGAAACCGTGGTCAATGCGCTGGTTGTTGCAATCGGTGCGTTTGTGCTGGGAATGAATGCGATGAACATCATTAGCACAGTCATCGGATGGATCAGCTCTATGATCACCGCGATGATTGGGCTTAACAGCGTAATGATGGCAAACCCGATTCTGTTTATAATCTCGTGCATTACGGCGCTTGTGGCCGCGTTCATCTATCTCTGGAACACCTGCGAGGGCTTCCGAAATTTCTGGATCAATCTATGGGAAAGCGTAAAGGCGATAGCGGTGGCCGCCTGGGAGGGAATCAAGGCAACCGCCTCCAGCATATGGGGCAGCATCAAGGCAACCGCCTCCAGCGTGTGGAACGGCATTAAAGCCGCGATCGTGACGCCGATCAACGCCGCAAGGGATAAGGTAAATGGCATCATTGAGACCATCAAGGGCTTTTTCAGCTTTCAGATCAAGTGGCCGAAAATCCCCATGCCGCATTTCAGCGTCTCTCCGTCCGGATGGACGATTGGCGACCTGCTGAAGGGCAGCATCCCAAGGCTTGGCATACAATGGTATGCCAAGGGCGGCATTTTAACGCGCCCCACACTTTTCGGCGTGGACAGCGCAAGCGGCAAGCTTATGGCGGGCGGCGAGGCAGGGCGAGAGGCCGTTGCGCCAATCGACACGCTGACCGGCTATGTGCGCGACGCGGTACGGGCAGAGACGAGCGCGGCCGCCGATCGCATGGAAACGCTTGTGGACATGCTGGCGGACTTCCTGCCGCGCGTGATTGCCGGCATGGAGCGGCCCATCACGCTTGACACGGGCGCGCTGGTCAGCGGCATCGGCTCCGCGATGGATTCAGAGCTGGGCAACATCAACCGCATGAAGGGACGGGGAAATTAAATGAAGGGCGTGCGATTCGGAGAGTACCATTCCTATCTTGATTTTGGCCTCATTCTCACGTCCTACGACATCGGCGAGGCGAATCCAAAAACGGAGACGGTGGACATTCCCGGCGCGGATGGCGTGCTGGACCTGACGGAATACTTCGGCGATGTGAAATTCAAAAACCGTGCGCTGAGCTTCACGTTTGCGATCATCGGCAAGGCGTCCGAGTTCCCGAGACGGCTTTCCACGCTTCAAGACGCGATCGGCGGGCGCAAGCTGCACATTGCGCTGGATGATGACCCGGATTTTTACTACGTTGGGCGTGTGACCGTCAATGAGTGGAAAAGCAAGCCGCGCGTGGGAAGCCTTACGATTGACTGCGATTGCGAGCCGTACAAGTACAAGGCCAGCGAGACGGTTGTCGTGAGCCGCATCACAGGCCGCGGCAGCGTGACCTACCAGAACCTGCGAAAGCGCGTGACGCCAATCTTTGTCACCTCCGCGCCCGTCACGATTGCGTATGGCGAAGCATCGATCGACGTGGAGGCAGGCGAATTCGCAATCCCGTCCATTGAGTTTGCACAGGGTCAGAACATCGTGACGTATACGGGCAATGCCGTTGTCACGGTGCGCTACCGCGAGGGAGGCCTGTAAATGTATCAGGTGTATTGCGATTCGTATCTGATCTATGATACGCGCGTCGAGAGTCTGAAGCTTGTAAATCCAAAGCTTGACCTCGAGCTGAACAAGACGGGCTCCTTCACGTTCACGATCTATCCGTCGCATCCGCATTATGCTCGCATGCGAAAGCTGAAATCCATCATTCGAGTGTACAGCAACGATTCCCTGATTTTTCGCGGCCGAATCCTGAATGACGATCAGGGCTTTCACAACGAGAAGACGGTAACCTGCGAGGGCGAGCTGGCCTTCCTGCTGGATACGATCCAACGCCCCTACGACTTCCAGGGCAGCCCGAAGGAGCTCTTCACGCAGCTTATCCAAGCGCACAACGATCAGGTTGAGGAAGCCAAGCGATTTGTCGTCGGGGACGTGACGGTGACCGACCCGAACGACTACATCCACCGTTCGGATTCGCTCTATGGCACCACGTGGAGCAACCTGAACGGCAAGCTCATTGACACGCTTGGCGGCTACCTCTGGGTGCGCCACGAAGCGGACGGCAGGTACATCGACTATCTGGCGGATTTTGACGAGCTGAGCGCGCAGGAAATCACCTTCGGAAAAAACCTGCTTGACCTGAGCAACATCACCAAGGGCGAGGGCATCGCGACGGCCATCATCCCGCTGGGCGCCAAGGAGGAGGAGGGCGAGGCGCGCGTAACGATTGCCTCCGTAAATGACGGATTGGACTATGTGTACGACGCGGAGGCCGTGGAGCGATATGGCTGGATTTTTAAGGTGGTCGAGTGGGCCGACGTGACACTGCCGGAAAATCTGCTGACAAAGGCAAAGGCGTATCTCGCGGAGTCGGTCAATCTTTCTGTGTCGATCGAGCTTGACGCCATCGACCTATCCGCGGCCAACGCCGACATAAGCACGTTCCGGTTGGGCACGTATATTAAGGTTGCCACCGCGCCGCATGCGCTGGATGCACTGCTGCTGGTGCGGAAGCTATCCATTAATCTGGACTCGCCGTCAAAAAACAAGCTGACGCTGGGAACAAGCTTCTCCACGTTGTCCGAGCAGGTGAGCGGCGTCGAGAAAACGCAAACGGAGGTTGCGACGCAAGTCAATGCGATCACGGGCTTCGCCAGGCTGATCGACGTTCGCGGCACCGGCAAGGGGATTGAATTCGGAGGCATCTCGACGGAGGATTGCTTCGGCGTGTCGATGGATGCAAAATTCCGCAGGGACGTATCCGTTTCGGGCACCCTCCGCGCATCCAATATTAAGCACGGCACCGGAGTCATCACGCCGTCGGCGGCCAACACGGCAACAAGCAAGGTCATCACGTTTGACACGCCGTTTGCGGCGGTGCCAAACGTTTTTGTCACGCCCCAAACTGCAAGTCCAGCCGCCGCGCGGCTCTCGGTCGACAGCGTGACGGTGGCTGGCTTCGCTGTATGGCTTAGCCGCACAGACGCATTAGAGACGAGCTTTGACTGGCTCGCCATTGGATAAGGACAAGGGCAGGGAGGATGCAATGAGCAATTACGTAGAATCCAAAACGGTAATCAGAGTCGAAGCAGAGGATCAAGTCTTACGGGTGGTCCAAGCGCCCACAGTCGCGTCCGGCGGCGTCGAGGAGGACGCAGTCGAATTTGAGCTCGGAGATCTATGGACGGGGTTAACACTGTTTGCGGTGTTCTACCGCAGACCAGAGGAGGTATACCACGTGCCGATTGAATACGGGAGATGCATCGTCCCGCATGAGGTGCTCCGGTCTCCGGGCTGCTTCTACCTGGGTGTAATGGGTGTAAGGGACGGCGTAACGCGCACGTCAAGCATATTGTCGTACCGCGTGGAGGCCGGCGCCATTACAGAGGGCATTGCGCCACCCACACCTACGCCGTCTATATATGAGGAGATGCTTGCATCAATGAAAGCGACCGAGCAGATCGCGCAGAGCGTGCGCGACGACGCGGACGCGGGGGCTTTCGACGGCGAAAAGGGCGACAAGGGCGATCCCGGCAAAGACGGCACGGACGCAACCGTGACGAAAGACAGCGCTGAATCCGCGCTGGGCTATGCGCCCGTCAAGGATGTGCAGGTTGGCGGCGCATCTGTGCTGGCAGACGGTGTGGCGAATGTGCCGGTTGCGTCGCCTTTAACCTTGGGCGCGATCAAGCAAGGCAGCGGAATTGCCATAAATACGGATGGTACCGCTTTCATTCCTGATCTAAATTCAGGCCTTATCAATGATCGCGCTTCAAATAACGCAGTTACTGCGCACAATGTCGACGCCGTCGTAAAAGCTGCCATGTGTGACGGTGTTGGCGCGGCGTGGACAAAGGATGAGCAGGCGGCTGGACGTGCTGGAGCCTACGGCAGACGATCTGGTGGAGATTGTCGCGGATCAGGAATACAGGCTGTGTCTGATGGAGCTGGGGATTACTGAAGAGGAGGTGAGCGTATGACGTACAAGCTGTGCAAGCTTCTTGCCGCGCGTGGCAAGCTGACTGCCGAGATGCTGGACGTGTATCTGGCGGCGGGAAGGATTACCGCCGAACAATATACGGAACTAATTGCCGGGATTGGCGTGTGATGGAGGAACGATAAATGGCAGTAAAAGTAGGCTCGGCGCGGATTGACGAAAACGGCAATGCGCACGGCGGCAAGGCGGGAGACCAGACCGGCAAGGAGGTCAGCACGCAGGCGTGGTATAAGCACAAAAAGGGCTGGCGCGTGCTGCGGTGCAAGGACGCGGGCAAGGCAGAGGCTATCGCCCGCGCGATGGAGTCGGCCTGCGATAACGCGCGCATCGGCTACGACCAGTATCAGCGAGACACGCTGTACAACGCCGCAAAGAGCGTGGATTACGACCCGGGGCGAGTTACAACGGCGTGCGAAACAGACTGCTCGGCGCTTGTGCGCGTGTGTCTGGCCTATGCGGGCATCGCGGTCGGCAATTTCCGCACGACGAACGAGGCGAAAATCTTGCTCGCATCCGGCGCGTTTGACGAACTGAAGGGCGCGCAATACACGGACAAAAGCGACTATCTGCGCCGCGGCGACGTGCTCGTAACCAAAACGCAGGGGCACACGGTCGTCGTGTTATCCGACGGCGCGAAGGCCGAAGCCGCAACGGATGACACGGCAGCGGAGACGCGCACGCTGAAGCGCGGCATGAAGGGCCCGGACGTGCGAAAGCTGCAAGTGCGGCTGATGGAGCTGGGGTACAGCCTGCCAAAGTACGGAGCAGACGGCGAATATGGCAAGGAAACCGTTGAGGCCGTCAAGTCGTTTCAGGGCGACCGCAATCTTACGGCGGACGGCATCGCCGGAGAAAAGACGCTTGCGGCGCTGTATGCCGGGCAGAATGAAACGTATACGGTGACGCTATACGACGTTCCCGAAGCGAAAGCGATTGCTTTGATAAGTCTATACAATGGCGAAATCCACGGCGCGCTGGGCTGAAGGGGGGGAATGAAGGATGACAGAAGCGGTGATTGCCGCGCTGATTGCGGCGGCGGCCAGCATTGTGAGCAATATCATCTTGAGCCGCAAACAGGCGGCGGAGATGGATCACAAGCTGGAGGTGCGGCAAGCAGTGACGGATACCAAAATTGATGAGCTGACGCGCGAGGTGCGGCTGCACAACAATTTTGCCCAACGCGTGCCAGTTATCGAAGAGCAGATCAAGGTTGCCAACCATCGAATCGGCGATCTCGAAGGCTATCACAGGCCAAAAGACTAATGGAGGTGTGGATTATGGACGTTACCTTTTTTGACTGGGCGTACCTTGGCACGGTTGCGGGCGCGGTGTTTGCAGTTGCGCTCTTCACGCAGCTCACGAAACAGCTTCCCGGCGTAAAAAAACTGCCTACGCAGCTTTGGAGCTACGTGCTTGCGGCGTGCGTACTCTTGCTTTCGCAGGCGTTCACGGACGGCCTGACGGCGGCGAATGCGATCCTTTGTCTAATCAATGCGGCGCTTGTATCCCTTGCGGCAAACGGCGGCTATGAAGCCGTGAAGCGGCTACAAACTGGCACGGCAGAAAAACCGCACGAAGAATGAATGCCGCATGTATAGCGAATATCCACAGTTCGATGGAGTATCATCTTCCGAAATGTCGCGCCTCATCCTTGAGGCGCGGCTATCACCCACAGACGTGCAGATTGCCGCCTCGCGCCTCATGTGGGGGATGGACTACGCCGACATTGGCGCGGCGGTCGGCATGGACAGAAGCGCCGTCTCCAAGCGCCTGCGTGGGCTGATTGTACCCCGCATCGAGCTGGTGATGGACAGTATCTTGCCGGGCAGCAAGATTGGATAAAAGGCGAACACAGCCACCTATGCGCAGAGCTTTTTCGGCTCTGCGCTTTTTTGTGTACATTTTTTTGCTAAAAGGCTTGACAAATGCACGCAATGCGTGTATGCTATTAGACAGAAAGGAGGTGAACGACATGAGCCGCAAGAACAAAAGAAGGCGCCGCAAAATCGACAGCGAAAAGCTGAAGATCGCGGCGCTGGTACTGGCGATTGTTCGCGAGGTCATAGCACTTATCAGGGAGCTGACCAAGTAAACGATCGGGGGGAGGGAAACCTCCCCTTCCCGTGGATATTATACATCAAAATGCGGCTTATGTCAAGGTGTGGCAAAGGTATTGGATGCGGCATATGTGACCGTGAGCATCGGCCTGATTGCGGTGCTAACGGCTCTGCTGGTAAACTACATCCGCAGTAAGAGGTGAAGCGAAATGACGATTGCAGAAATCTGCAAAAAACATGGATTTGGTCAAACGGAGCTCGCGCGGCGGTTTAACGTGCCGCTGCGCACAATACAGGACTGGTACGCGGGCAGACGCGTGCCACCTGCGTATGTAGTGACGATGATGGATGAACTGCTTGAGTTGGACAGGAAAAAGGAATAACGGGGAAAGCCTTCAGAGCGCCGGAAACGGTGCTCTTCTTTTTATGGCAAAAATTCCCGCGAACGCCGCATGATTTCCCGCGCAGCAGAAGGAAAAGGCTGATAATGAAATCAGAAAGCGAGGTGCATGCAAAATGAACGTCTATGACTATCCTTGTCCGCAGCCGTCAGTGCCGAATTACTTCAACGCGAACTACATGCCGCCGCAGCCACAGATGCAGCCTTTTCAAGCCGCGTCGCAGGAAATGCGGCTGATGCAGGTGCCGGACGAGCTGACGGCGATGAACGCGCAGTTTCCAATGGATGGCCGTCCCGCCTACTTTCTCAATGCAAACGGCGCGGAAATCTACTCAAAGCAGCTTTCCATGGTTAATGGCTCCGTAATTTTCCGGCGCTATCGGCTGGCAGAGGATGAAAAGAAAACAGAACCGGCATATGTAACGCGCGAGGAAATGGATAAAAAGTTTGACGAAATCTATCAGCTCTTGAATGCGGCGACTACGCCGACGGCAGAGGGAGGGAATGCGAAATGATGAATCTCATGGGGCTAATGCAGATGATGCAGGGCGGCGGGAATCCGATGCAGCTTGCCAGCATGTTTGCGCAGCAGAATCCACAGGCCGCGCCCGCGATGCAGCTTATACAGGGGAAAAGCCCTCAGCAGTTGCAGGAAACTTTTTACAACCTTTGTAAATCGAAGGGATTAAATCCGCAGGACATTGCGCGGCAGTGCGGTGTCCGCCTCCCGAATCAATGATGGTCGAAGCGCCGAGGTGCACATCGGCGGTCTGAGATATATTAAAAAAATAAGGTGGTGAAACAATGGACGGCGAAATGACTGCTTTCCTCGCTGGACAGAACTCCGAACGCAACAACGGTTGCTGCAACGATGGCATGGGCTGGGGCGGCGGATGGTTTATTTGGATTATCCTCATTCTTGCCATTTTCATGGGCAATGGGTGGGGTAACGGCTGGGGCAACGGCAATACCGGTCTTCAAAGCGCGTTGACGCGCGGCGAAATGGCGGACGGCTTCAATACGGCAGAAATCCTGCGCAATCAGTCCGGCCTCATGCGCGACAACTTCGGCCTCCAGCGCGACGTACTGGAGAACCGATACGCGAATCAGCTTGGCGTAGCGAACCTCAACAATGCGGTTTTGGAGAACCGTTTTGCGGGACAGCGTAGCGCATGCGATACGCAGAAGGAAATCCTTGAATCGCGCTTTACTACGCAGCTTGGCTTCCAGCAGGCGCAGGCGCAGAACCAGCAGTGCTGCTGTGACCTCCAGACGGCGATCCACGCCGAGGGCGAGGCCACACGCGCACTGATCAACGCCAACACCATGCAGGAGCTCCGTGACAACCTACAGGCAGCACAGCTCCAGCTCGGTACGCTGAGCCAGACCAATACGCTGCTGGCCGCAATCAACAAAACGCCCATGCCTGCGTACATTACGTGCAGCCCATATCAGACGTATAGCACTCCTGTACCGCGCACGTGCGGCAGCTGCAACGGCTACGCGGCCTAACCAGTTACGATTTACGCTATAACAGCGCATGCGCCCGTCCGTGCCTTGCGCCGGACGGGCGCGACAATAAAGGGGGTTATAATTACATGTCTTGCAATTGCAAAAATGAGTACCAAAAGAGCGCACAGACGGCGTACAACAATGCCGAACAGGCATACTCGGCAGACGGCACGACCGTTGCGATTCTGGGCAACCTTGCGACGGATACCGGGGTATCAATTGATACCAACACGAGCGGCTTCCAGATTTGCAGCGGCGGTCTATTCCGCATTAGCTATGATGTAACAAGCACACCATCCGCAGCCGGTGCACAGATACTCCAACTGTATGACGGCACATCTCCGCTGCCGTGTGCGGTTGCGACGGTATCCGTCGCAACCGATGGAATCCTTACGCAGCACGTGGAGACTACACTGCGGCTTGCGACGTGCTGTGCGATTCGGCCGTCCATTTCCGCGCGTATCAGTGGCGTGGCCGGGACGATCAACCACGTCTGTGCCAGCGCGGTAAAGCTGGCCTGAAGGGAGGAATCCGATTGAACAATAAACTATTGGATAGGATCATCGACGAGTTGGGAAGACGCGATCTGTCCGTGATGACACTGGATGAAATCGCGAAGATTGCTCATATATACGGCAACATCTCGGCGCGAATAGAGGCGTATGGCGGCAATTGCCGCCATACGTGCGAGCGTGGATGCTCAGGCCAACGGCATGCTGGGGGTCGGCTTGCTTCCGTCCATGTTGGAAATCAACGAGACGCTTGACAAGGGGGAATATGCGGATGAGGATCATCAAGCAGATAAGCACTGAAATTGCCGACAACATCGATGAAGCGCGAGAGAAGATCCGTGTGGCGTATGAACTGAAAACCGAATCGCCTGAAGCGGCAGCATGGTATCGCGAGATGGCGGCAGCGCATCTTAATTTTAACCAGAGCGGCCACAACGTCGTCAAACGGCTCATAGACGCGCACAAAGAGTCAGACGATTACAAGCGCAACCCCGCCTACGCCGACGGCATGCTCACTGCGTGGGAGTGCATCCACAATAGCATGGCATCAAAGGCGGCAGAAGTCAAAGCGATGGTAGACGGGTGGAAGTAACTCGGTTTAATCAGGACTAATGAGACCATCTCGGTAGATACGCCTGCGCCGCCAAAGAATACTACGCGCTTCGCGCCGTCTATGATTTCCTGAAGACTTTTCATGATGGAACCTTCTTTAAATACAGACCGAGGTCTGTTATTGCAGCCCTGCACCTTCATCATACCACAACCTTGGAATTGCCGTCAATAGCTGTGAAAGGCGTTTTCACTGCATATAAAGGCGCAATAAGCGCCAAAGCCTGCCAGGGATGGAGACAAGTGCTTGCCGTTTTCCGGTACTGCACGCTTGAGCGGCGTTTCTTTATGCAAACCTTCCAAATCGAACGAAACCGGCGATTCCCTATTGACGCGCGTCGCCCGGCTCTGCTATAATATCTCCTGTTGGACATGACCGTATCCTGGGGTGTGCGCCACGTTTCGGCTTTTACCCACATCTTCACAAAAGGACGCCGGGTCGGTGTCGCCGATGTCAGGCCCCCATTGTCAGGGGAAGACAGCAAGCGGCCGCAGGCTTCCGCCCTGCCTGAGCGGCGGGTGAAAAAGCTGGAACGAACGGCACTCACGGGATATCCTTTCCCGACGCGCGAGAGGCTCGCGGTCGGGCTTTTTATTTATGGAGCCGATCTCTCCATTATCTGCGGCACGCAAGTCCTTCGGTTTTCAGCTAAAGAGCCCTTGAAATCAGCTTTTGTCGAGGAAAATTATCGGCCGCCTGAATTGCACGGGTTGACGCAAAATCTCTTTTCAATCGCCCGCTTTTCTGCTACAATAGAGCTGAATGAAAAAACGGAGGCGATGGCATATGAAATACTCCCGCGTATATCCTGCAAGCATTCACGAGCTTCCTGGCGCGAAAATCTATATGATCGACCTTGGCGACCGCGATGCACTGGTCTGCGAGGGTGAAGGGTACTTTCCACAGGAATTGAACGAGCTCACGCACGAAACCGCCAATCGGCTTCGGGGGCTTTTCCCGTTCACAGCGCCCGTGCCTGTGCTGAATTGTGATCGCTCCGTGGGCGTGGGCGACCGGCTTGGCCTTGCCGGCCCGGGGCACATTCGCGTATTTGAAAAGTACGACGCAATGCCCGTGTTTGCACAGCAGTCGATTCGCGAATTAAATCTTACCAACCGCACCTTTGAGGATGTGCTGGACAGCGCGACGTTTGCCGTGTTCCGCGAAAACTTTACGTGCGGCTTCGGCGCGGATGGCGACCACCTGAAAAAGCCGGAGGACATTGAATATGCGCTGTCGCTGGGCTTTACGATGATTACGCTCGATCTTTCCGAGCATATCCATGCAAACGCCGACGGCGAGTATAGTCAGGATGTGCGCGCGCTGTATCTGGGAAAAACCTTCCGCGTGGAGGAGCATGAAATCGAGTTCACGGCGGACGAGCTGAAACGCGTGACGGGCATTTACGGCGATGCGCTGGATTTTGCCGTTCAGATGTACGACTGCTTCCTGCGCGACGGCGCGTATAAGGCCGAGTTTGAGATTTCCATCGACGAGACTGGCACGCCCACGCGTCCGAGCGAACATTTCTTTGTGGCAAACGAATTGAAGCGCCGCGGCGTCGTATTTATGACGATTGCACCGCGCTTTATCGGCGAATTTCAAAAGGGAATCGACTACATCGGCGACGCGAGCGCCTTTGATGCCGAGATGGATGTACATGCTGCCATTGCCCGCCATTTCGGGCACAAGGTCAGCGTGCATTCCGGCTCTGACAAGTTCAGCATCTTTCCATCCGTGGGCGACCGCACGCATCAGCGCTATCATGTGAAGACGGCGGGCACGAACTGGCTGGAGGCCATGAAGCTTGTGGCCGAGCATGCGCCGGAGCTGTATCGCGAGGTGCACGCCTATGCGCTGACGGCTTTTGACGAGGCGACGAAGTATTATCATGTAACGACTGAGCTTTCCCGAATTCCTGCGCTTGAGACGCTAAGCGATGCGCAGCTGCCCGCGCTGTTTGAAAATAACGACGCGCGCCAGCTGATTCACATTACCTATGGTCTGATTTTGAACCACGGTGATTTCCGTGCGCGGCTGTACGCATTCTGGCGTGCACATGCCGAGGAATACGCTGCAGCGCTTGAAAAGCACATTGGCCGGCATCTGGAAACGTTGGGCTGCCCGAAGCGCGGATGAAGCAGGGAGGAACGGTATATGGATTTTACACTCCCTCACTACCGCGAGCCGGATTTCGACGCCGCGCCGCTTTCAAGCGCGCCGGACGTTCGGTGGATTCCCGCGGAAGCGGATGGAATTGCGCCGGAGGGCTTTCATAGCACTTCGATGTTCCCAGAGTATTTCCGGGTGAACGGCGCATGGAGGCTTGCGCCGGAGAGCCGCATGGATGCCAGTGTCGTACTGCGCCCGGACGGCCAGCTGGAAGTGGTCGAAAACCGAAATCTGCGCCGGGATGACCTTGTGGCCGTCGGTCGCGGTGAAAACGGCGAGGACGGCATTTACCTGCATTGTCACGGCTTCGATGGAGGAGAGGCAGCGTCTGCGAGCCAGTTTGAGTTTCGAAAGGGGCGTAGCCGCGAAACCTCCTATGCCCGCGACTACGACCAGCTGATCGCGCTTCTGAAGCACGAGCGCGAGCATGGCAACATCCTGTGGGTGATGGGCCCTGCGTTCGCGTTTGATTCCGACGCGCGCCGCGCTATGCAGGCGGTGATTGAGGCAGGCTACTGCCACGGTCTGCTGGCCGGAAACGCCTTGGCGACGCATGATTTGGAGGCAGCGCATTTGCACACGGCGCTTGGGCAGGACATTTACACGCAGGCTTCCCGGCCGGACGGCCATTACAATCATCTGGACGTAATCAACCGAGTGCGCCGGTGCGGTTCTATTGCCGGATTTATCGAGCAATACGGTATACAGGATGGAATTCTGTACGCGCTGACGAAAACCGGCACACCCTATGTCCTTACCGGCTCTATTCGCGACGACGGCCCGTTGCCCGGCGTGATTGGCGACGCATACGAGGGGCAGGCAGCCATGCGCGCACTGGTGCGCAAGGGTACCACGGTGATCTGCCTTGCCACGATGCTGCACACTATTGCGACCGGAAACATGACACCATCATTCCGTGTGCTGTCGGACGGCACTGTGCGCCCGGTGTATCTATACGCCGTGGACGCAGACGAATTTGTCGTGAATAAGCTACTCGACCGCGGCAGCCTTGCGGCTACGACGATGGTTACCAACGTGCAGGATTTCATTTTTGTCGTTGCCCGCGGGCTCGGACTTATCTGACGGAGGGAGGGCTTCGCGCATGAAGCTTCGCATCATGACCTACAACATTCATTCTGGCCGCGACGCGTGGGGGCGGCTCGATCTTGCTGCCATTGGCGAATTTATCCAGACGCTGAAGCCGGATATCCTCGCGCTCAACGAGGTTCGAATGCGTACCAGCGACGTAAACGGCGACGAGCAGGCGCGCACGCTGGCTGCGCAGCTTGGCATGAACTGGACGTTCGCGCCTGCCATTCCCTACATGGGCGGACTGTATGGCATTGCCGTGCTTTCACGCTTTCCCGTTGTGCTGGCGGAGTACTGGCCGGTAAAGCCTGTGCCGGAGGAGGAGCGCGAACGGTATTACGAGGATCGCGTGTTGCTGCGTGCGGTTGTGGACGCAGGACGGCCTGTCGCCGTATACACCAGTCATTACGGCCTGTCGCACGCGGAGCGCGTGAATGCTGTCGACCTGACGCTCGCGCACGTGAAGGATGAAACGAACCCCGTTGTTTTCATGGGGGATCTCAATATGGAGCCCGACGACCCACTGATTTCGCGCTTGAAGGCCGAAATGACAGATAGCGCTGAGGGCCGGTCCTTCCTTACCTTCTCTGCAGATAAGCCGGAGATTCGAATCGATTACCTTTTCCTGCGAGGCCCGTTCCGGGTTCTGGACGCATTCGCGCCTGTCTCCACTGCCAGCGACCACCTGCCGCATGTGACAGACGTGGAGCTGTAAACAAAGAAAAGGGACTGCTCTCCGGCGAGACGTGTTTTTCACCGTCCGTTGGAAAGCAGTCCATTTATTTCTCTGTCCGTTGGTTAAGGAGCAGTCCGCGTAGGAAACGGCTCCTTTTGAAGATTCAATGCTTATGCGGCAGTATTGAACTCGAAGAGGTTCACGTCGAAATCGATATACTCTCCTTCGCCAACCTCGCCGCTCTCGCTGTCCATGCCCTCGGCACGGTACACCTTTACGGAGATCGTATCGCCGAAGCTGTGCGACGCGAGCGTTTGCTGCACGTGGGTCGCGGTATCGGCAAGCACGCCATCAACCTCAACGATAATGTCATTAACCTGAATGCCAGCTGCGGCAGCCGGAGCGCCCTCCACAAGCTCGATTACCTGCATGCCGGCCGGAAGTTGCCCTGTATACACGCGGTAGTCATTGCTGGTGTTCAACGGGCTGATGGTTACGCCCAGCAGCGGTTTATCGCTGGTGGAAACAACCTTGGTGCTGTTATCGTCTGCGCTGGGCGTGCTAACGTCGCCGGTGAGAACCTTGGTAACGGCTTCCTCAATCAGAGTCTTGGCGGTATTGATCGGGATGACCAGGCCAATTCCCTCGATGGTGGCCGTGCTGCTGGAATAATAGCTGCTGTTTGAGAACTTCATAGACGGAATGCCCATCAGCTGTCCCAGCACGTTGAACATGCCGCCGCCAGAGTTGCCGGAGTTAATGGCCGCATCGGTCTGAATCATCGAGTTGGTCACCTGGCGCTTAAGGCCGTACTTGTCGGTGGTGGTAGTGGAGTTAATCTGCCGGTCAAGAGCCGAGATGATGCCGACCGTTACCGTGCCGCGAAGCTCATCGGACAGCGGATTGCCGATGCAGATCGACCACTCGCCTACCTGCAGCTGATCGCTGTCGCCCAGCGCGACGGGAGCGAGGTTTAGGTTAGGCGCGTACAACACGGCCACATCCAGCGATTCATCGTAGGAGACGAGCGTCGCGGCGATTTCCTCGCCGCTGTTAAGGATGGACAGGGTCAGGCGGGACGCATCCTCTACAACGTGATAATTGGTCAGCACTACGCGCTCGTACACGACGACGCCGGAGCCGGTGGAGGTCAGCTTCTCGGTCGTTTCGCTGCTGGAGCGGTTGTCTCGGGAGTTGCCGCCAAAGCCGAAGCCAAAGCCACCGAAGCCGTAGTAGGGAGAGTAATTGTTTATGGTATAGTTCTGGTAATTGTTCACTCCGACGACGCTGCCCTGCACGCTCTTAACTACATCAATGAACGGGCTGGTCACCTGGCTCTGATCGGTGGTGGTGTTTACCACGCTTGCGGCAATCTTCTTAGCTTCATCCGCCGACATGGCAAAGGCAACGGATACACTCGCAACACATACGACGAGTGCGAGCATGATGGCAAATACTTTCTTTTTCATGATTATGTCCTCCCATCCTGATCTTTGGAATCTATGTCAATCCGGAACGCCTTCGCTCAGTTGAACGTCAGCCCTTCCCAGAAGGATTCGTTGATTTTGCAATCCGTTTGCTCATACAGTCGGTTGTAGGTCTCCGAAAACGCATCCTGCCGCGCCTGATACAATGCCTGATCTACGGCATCTTCGTAGGCTAGCGTATTCGTGTTATCCAGAAGACTGACAACAAACAGACCATAGTCTGTTTTGATTACACCACTCGTTTCGCCGACAGACAGGCTCTTGACGGCATCCAGAAGCGTCGGATCGATTTCGCCGCTCCCGGCTGTCAGGGAGGCTTCGCCCCACGTGAGCTCAGGATGTGCGGCGGCGGTTTCCTGCGGTGACACGGCGTGCATGCAGTCGAGCATCGTCTGGCCAATTTCCTGCTCGCGCAGCGGCGTCAGCGAAACAGACGCGCCATTCTCATCCACATCCGTCAGCGGATGAAACAGATAGCTCAGATCGTAAATCACGTAGTCTTCCGGATTCATGGCAGCGCGCACCGCATCCTCGTCGATATCCATCTCATTCAGCAGGCGGCTGCACTTGCGGTCGGCCAGCTGCTGCTTGAGAAACACCGTGTTCACATCTGCCTCGGTAAAGCCGGTGCTCTCTGCGTCCGGCAGAGACGTAAAAAATTCGTGCGCATCGCTTTCGGCGGCGGCCTTATCGGCTTCGCTCGACGTCAGCCCATCGTCCAACGCCAGCCGCCAGAACACATTCACCATCACCAGCTCCCGGAGAACGTCGCTTTTCACGGCTTCGGCGGCGCTCCTGCCGTCGTCACAAGGAATCGTCCAGTAATCCAGCCCCAGAAAATCGCGGTAGTAGGCTACGATGTCCTCGTAGCCGCTTTTCGCTGCGCAGGCATACACGCGCGCCTCGGCGAAGGATACGGGATTTCCGTTAATCGTTACGGCCGTTTCCTCATCGGCAAGCGCCTGAACGGTTGCAAGCATCAATGTCAGCATGAGCACGGCCAGCCCTCGCAATCTCAAGCGCATCGCCTCCTTCCCGAATGTACGAACATATTATAGCATGGCAGTTCTTAAAAAGCAGCCGGGAAAATCCTTAGGAATTCTTAATTCGTCGAATTGTCGATGGAAATTCGCATTTGCAGGCGTTATAATAGTGGCAAATGCAGGAGAGGTGAGAACGAATGGCCGACGAAAGGCTGATTATGATTGCCGACGACGATCCGGATATCCGCGAGGTCGTTCGGATTCTATTGGAGAGCGAAGGCTTTCGAATTGTGGAGGCTACAGACGGCGATGATGCGATTTCCAAAATCGATCCGGCGATCGATTTATACATTCTGGACGTAATGATGCCGGGAAAGAGCGGGTATCAGGTGTGCCGCGCCATCCGCGCTGCATCTACGGCGCCGATTCTGTTCCTGACTGCCAAATCGCAGGATGGAGACAAGTCAATGGGCTTCTCCTCCGGCGGAGACGATTATCTGCCCAAGCCGTTTTCCTACACCGAGCTGACCGCGCGCGTGAAGGCGCTGCTTCGGCGCTACTATGTATACCGCGGCAAAGAAAGCGAGGAAACGAAGGAGAAAATTGTCATTCGTGATCTGGTGATCGACCGGCAGACGTGCGAGGTTCGACTCGCGGGCACGGAGGTACAGCTGACGGACATTGAATACCGCATGCTGCTTCTGATGGCTGAAAACCGGCACAAGGTGTTTTCAGCACAAAATTTGTACGATTCCATCTGGAATGAGCCATACTTCTATTCGTGCAACAATACCATAATGGTGCACATCCGCAACCTTCGCCGCAAGATTGAGCCGGATCCGGATAATCCGCAGTACATCAAAACCGTATGGGGAAAGGGCTATCGCATTGACTAAAAGACAGCCGCGCGTGCATCTATGGTTCGCGCTTTTGATGATTACGCTGCTTTCCTTCGTAACTGCGGCAGCGGCATTCGCAGGTATGAACGCAGTCGGCGACGCGCTGATTCGAAATCGAATCTACACGCGGGAAAAAATCTATGCCCGTGAAAAGGAATATCTCTCCGAGCTACTTGCCGACATGTCAGAGAACAGCTATGGCTTTTCAGACCGAGAGCGAATTCAGCAGTGGGTTCGCAAAAGGAAGGATCTGATGCTTGCGGTGTACGACGCCGCGAACCTGTACCGGCAGGATTCGAATGGCGTCCTGTATGCGGGCGTGTCGGATGCGCTGTCGATGTACGACCTTCTGCAGGACCAGTATTCCGAATACTGGTATAGCTGCCTGATCAGCACCGGTCGAAGCTCGATGCGCTCCCGTGTGGTAAAGGTGATGTATTATCCCATGTACCGTGCGCGCGACATTGCTGTGACAATCGAGATTGCGGCGGCATTCCTGCTATTTGTCGCTTTGCTGCTTCTGTGCATTCGTAGAAAAACGCGTTATATCGAGCTTCTCAGCCGCCAGCTGCAGGTGATGCAGGGCGGAGAGCTTTCTGTTCCGATGGTTATCCGCGGCCGCGATGAGCTGACGACGCTGGCGGAGGATATTGACGAAATGCGCAGGTCGTTTATTGAACGGCTGGAGCACGAGGAGGAAATGACGAAAAACGCCTCCGAGCTGCTCACGGCCATGTCGCACGATTTGCGTACGCCGCTCACCAGCCTGATCGGCTATCTGGACATTGTGGATTTGGGAAAGTGTCATTCGCCCGAGCAGGTGCAGAAATACGTGCATTCGAGCAAGCAAAAGGCCTATCAGATCAAGGAAATGACGGATAAGCTGTTCGAGTACTTCCTCGTGTACTCAGAAAACGACAGGCCCGTGGAAAAGGAGCGGATGGATGCCTCGATGCTGTTTGCGCAGCTGTGGTCGGAAAGTGCGCTGAGCTTGGAAACAGAGGGCTTCCGGGTGGATATGCGTGCAGAGGAAAGCACCTGTGAGGTACTGGCGAATGTGCCGCTGCTGAGACGGGTGTTTGACAACATCGTATCCAACGTGCGAAAGTATGCTGACCCGGCGCAGCCAGTCATAGCAGAAATGCGTGCCTGTGCAAACGGTTACCGCGTGGAAGAGCGCAACGCCGTGGCCGACGTGCCGCGAGGGGAAAGCTCCGGAATCGGGGTTGCGTCCTGCAAAAAGATCATGGAAAGCCACGGCGGCTCCTTTGAAATCGGGAAGCATGGCGAGCAATGCGTATGCATCCTTTTTATCCCCTCTGCTCCCGCATTGGATTCCGCCGCGGGGCATCCGGAAGACGCAGATACGCAAGCTGCCTCTGTGTCGCCGGTTCGTCCGGCCGAGGGGCTTCCGGAAGACGCAGACACGCCGCCGGTTCGTGCAGCTGCGGCGGCTTCGGAAGGCACCTACACGGAAGGCAACTAAATGCGAGCTGCCTCCGTGTTACCGGTTTGTCCCGCCGCGGGGCATCCGGAAGATATATCCGCGCCGCCGGTTCGTACAAGCAAGGGGCTGCCGGAAAGTGCGGACGAAGAAAAAGCCAAGTGAATCGGGCGTACGGCCCGTTCGCTCGGCTGTAAAGGATTCAGATCGTCGCCGGAAAGCTCTCGTGGAGAAACTCATAGAAGTCTAGCGCGCGCCATTCGTGTCCGCCATCGTGCAGCGAATGGCGCAGCTTTTTCTCTGCGTCAAGCGCAGCATAGGCATTGCGGGCGATTGAAACCTGCGTATATACATTCTGAATTCGTCCAATGTTCCCGTTCAGATGGTCGTTTTCGCCGGACTCAATGAACAGAGGTCGTGGCGCGATCAGCGCGCCCAGGTCTCCACAGTCGAAGAAGCGCCACAGGTTGGGCACGAAGTTGCATGCACAGTTGTGCGGCAGCAGGAGAAGCGATTCCTTGAAGCCATAGAACCAGCCGCCTACCTCGGCGAACGCTACGCGCTCGTCGCATGCGGCAAAGAACAGCGTCTGCTGCCCGCCGCCGGAGAAGCCGCCCGCGGCCAGCCGTCCGTCCACGTCCGAACGGGACAGCGCGTAATCCGCCAGCCGCATCAGATCCCACACCTCCATGCCGCACACTGAATAGCCCAGCGCAATGGCGAGATTGTTCAGAGGCCCGTGCGAGCAGCTTTTTTTACGGTCATCGCCCGCATCCATGAATTCGCGGCGGTCGCCAGAGCCTCGCGCGTCCGGAGCAAACACCAGATAGCCGCGTTTCACAAGCGACAGTGCCATCACGTCTCGCCCGACATCGGGCGCGATCGTCCGCTCGCTTCCGCCGCCGTGTCCATGCGGCACGATGAACGCGGCGCGGCGGTCCGAGGGCGAAGCGCCGTCCGGCACGAGCACGTAAAAGGGCATGCGCACGTCCGGCTCGGTTTCAATTTCCATGCGGTCAACGCGGTATCCGTCGCGCGGTTCGCTGGAAATTGCAGCCGGATTCAGCGGACAGGATTCAAAACGGTTCAGCGAAAGCAGCTCCTTCAGCTTTTCGCGCGCCTCGCGCTGCCAGGCGAGCAAAGCCTCCTGTCCTACCTGCGGCGCCGGCATCGTGCGAGCTTCGCGGTCAAATACGTTCTCCATATGCGGAAGAATCGAATAACGTTCCATGGGCGACACCTCCGTTTTTTTTTCGTTACCTTCATTATCGCTGTACGCCCGCGCGTTGTCAAGCATTTTCGCGATTGACAGATGAAACGCTATCGGATATAATTTCAGAAAGCAGAGGGAATGTGCCTGCGTGCCAGAAAACGCAAACACATTCCCGGTTTTGATAAGTAAGCAGGAAATGCGTCAGAAGAAGACGTGGGCTTATGCGTCGGCTGACGTTTTTTACGTCTGAAAGGGGTCTGGACGGAATGAACACGCATCTTCGTAGGCTCGTATTCTCGGCCATGTTTCTTACGCTGTGCATGGTGCTTCCCTTTTTGACGATGCAGCTTCCTGAAATCGGCGGCATGCTGTCGCCGATGCATTTTCCGGTGCTGCTGTGCGGCTTTGTCTGCGGTCCTGTGTGGGGTGCGCTGGTCGGTCTGGTTGCCCCGATTCTGCGATCGATCCTCTTCGGTATGCCGCCGCTGTTCCCGACGGCGACGGCAATGGCCGTGGAAATGGCGGTTTATGGCGCGGTGACCGGACTCATGTACCGCGCTTTGCCCCGGAAAGCGTGGGCGTTGTGGATTTCATTGGTTATTGCCATGCTGGCTGGACGCATTGCATGGGGGCTTGTGATGTATCTGCTAATGGCTGTGAAGGGCTCTGACTTCACCATGACAGCGTTTTTCGCGGGGGCATTCGTGAAGGCGTGGCCGGGTATTCTTTGCCAGCTTGTGCTGGTGCCTGCGCTGGTACCGGTGCTATCCAAGGCCGGCTTGATGAAGGAAGGGAAATTTCAATGAAGCGTGTCCTGGTGAGCGCGTGTCTCTTGGGACTGCCATGCCGATACGATGGACGCTCGGTACCCACAGCTCTGGACGAGTTGAACCGCGTAGCGGCGATAATCCCGTTTTGTCCGGAAATCTACGGCGGTTTGCCGACCCCAAGACCTTCTGCGGAGCGGCTCGGCGGCTGCGTAAGGACAAGGGACGGTGTAGACGTCACCGAAGCGTTCCGGAAGGGCGCGGCGCTGGCGGTCGAAACGGCGAAGGCGCTGGGCTGCCGCTACGCGCTTTTGAAGGACAAAAGTCCGTCCTGCGGTCGCGGTCGTATCTATGACGGCACGTTTGCCGGAGTCTTGACGGAGGGCAATGGCGTAGCTGCCGAAGCGCTGGAGTGCGCAGGCGTGCGCGTGTTCATGCCGCAGGAGATGGACGCGCTTCTGTCGGCGCTTCAGGAGGATTGAAGCGCTGCTTCGCAATCGGGCGGCGCGTCCGGCGGTATCATTTGAACAGCTGCAGCATGCCAATTTCCTGGTTTCCACCCTGTAACCCTTGAAATTTGCACATGTACTGGATATTCTTCTATGCGATGCTGCCATAGCAAACGGCGTTTTCGCGGCGGGCATGTTGTTGACACTGCCCGCCGCGAAGGCTATAATGGACCGGTAAGGAGTGATACAGTATGAAAAAGCGTTCCTGTTTCGGCCTGTGGGCGGTCGTATGGCTGCTGGCGGCGGTGGGTGTGATCGTGTTTTTCGTCGTCGCACCGTGGACGGCGTTGTTTGCCAGGCAGCTTTTCCCGGCCTACCGGGCGTTCTTCTGGCCGGGACTGGCTTATACGTGGGTGATTGCCGCGCTGTATGCGCTGGCGCTCCTTGACTTTGCCCACATCGTAGGCAATATCGCAGGGGATCATTCCTTTTGCAGGGATAATGCACGGCGGATGAACCGCATCTCCGCGCTCGCGCTGCTGGCGATGCTCTGGTTCGCAGTCGGTCTGGCCTGTTTGGCGCTCGCGCAAATGACTACGCCGGGGATCTGGCTGTTGTTTGCGTTTCTGATTTTTATGTCGCTGGTAATTGCCATGCTGGCGCGGGCGCTTGCACGGCTGACGGAGCGCGCCGCCGAGATCAAGGAAGAAAACGACCTGACGGTGTGAGGTGCGAAATGGCAATCATCGTAAATGTAGACGTGATGCTTGCAAAGCGCAAGATGAGTGTAACGGAGCTTTCCGAACGCGTAGGTATCACGATGGCGAATATCTCCATCTTAAAAAATGGACACGCGCGCGCCATTCGCATGGAGACTCTGAATTCCATCTGTCGCGCGCTCGACTGCCAGCCAGGCGACCTGCTGGAATATGTGCCGGATGGGGAGGAAAATCGTTGAACAAAACACAAAAACGCGTACGCTTTCTCGTCTGCATTGCCATGCTGTCGGCAATGCAGGTGGTGCTTTCTCGTTTTCTCTCCATTCAAACGGCCGTTGCCAAAATCGGCTTTGGATTTGTGCCCGTGATGTTTGCGGGCGTACTGTATGGCGTGGGCGGCGGTGCGTTGGTAGGCGCGCTTTCAGATTTGGTGGGCGCGCTTTTGTTCCCAACGGGCAGCTATTTCCCCGGCTATACGCTGACTGCGGCGTTGTCCGGCGCGGTTTATGGTTGGCTGCTTCACGGACGAAACCGTATTGCGCAAGGTTCGCAGGAGGGATGTAGACAAGGCTGTTGCCTGCGCGCCCTGTGGCACGGCGTTGCGCGAATTCTGCTTGCCTATGTCATCACCACGCTCTGCGTGACGCTGGCGCTGAATACCTTCTGGATCGCCCTCGGCAAAGGCTATTTGTATGTCGATGCAGTTGGGCGCGATTTTTCGAACGTGTGGATTCAGTTTCTGGCGCTGCTGCCTACGCGCCTGACACAGGCAGGCATCATGTTGGTCGTCCAGACGGTTGTGACCGATTTTCTTTTGGAAATTCTGCACCTCGATATGCGCATACGGGATACGTTCCGCCTGTAGCTACATCATCACGATTGGGCGCTTCTGTTCCCGTGTATTGCCTTGCCATATAGAAGACCTTCTGTTGCACTTTTTATTCTACAACAGGAGACTCCGTTTTTCCGTTGTTCGTTGCTGGGAGAAACCGTCAACTTTTTTCTTTCGCAGGCGAAAAAACGCTCGCCCGTTTCGCGCAAAATTCACATACGCATGGTATGATAAAGCTACAAGCATTCTGCGCGCGTGCATTTCGCGCGATTTCATCATGTAAGGAGCGATTTCCATGACTGTCCGCACCCGCTTTGCCCCTAGCCCCACGGGTTACCTGCATCTCGGCGGCCTGAGAACGGCGCTGTACACCTATCTGCACGCCCGCCACACGGGTGGCCGCTTCATTTTGCGCATTGAAGATACTGATCAGGAGCGCGAGATTCCCGGCGCCGTACAGAAGATTTACGATTCCATGCGTCAGGCCGGTCTGACCTACGACGAGGGCCCGGATGTGGGCGGCGAATACGGCCCCTATATCCAGAGCGAGCGCAAGGCGATGTATCTTCCCTATGCCAAGCAGCTGGTTGAAAGTGGTCACGCCTATTACTGCTTCTGCACCAAGGAAAAGCTGGAGGCAGACCGCGAGCGCGCCGAAAAGGAGGGGCGTCCCTATAAATATGAAAAGGATTGCCTGAAGCTGAGCAAGGAAGAGGTTGAGCGCCGTCTGGCTGCGGGTGAGAGCTACGTCATTCGTCAGAACGTGCCTACCGAAGGAAAGGCCGGCTTCGACGATGTGCTGTACGGACATGTCGAGGTGGACTGCTCCACGCTGGACGACAACGTGCTGATCAAGGCCGACGGTCTGCCCACATACAATTTTGCCAATGTCATCGACGACCACACCATGGGCATTACTCATGTGATGCGCGGCACCGAGTATCTTTCCTCGGCGCCGAAGTATAACCTGCTGTATGAGGCCTTCGGCTGGCAGCCGCCGATGTATGTCCACCTGCCGCCCGTTATGCGAGAGGACTTCCGCCGCGACAAGATGACCAAGGAAATCATTCCCGATGAGAACGGCAACCCTGTGACCATCGTGCGCAAGCTTTCTAAGCGCTACGGCGATCCAACGTTTGAGGACCTGCTGGAGCAGGGCTATCTGCGCGATGCCATCATCAATTTCATTGCGCTGTTAGGCTGGAGCCCGAAGGGGGAGCGCGAATTTTTCACGTTGTCCGAACTGGAGGAAATCTTTGACCTTGAGGGTATTAACAAGTCGCCAGCGCTGTTCGATATGAATAAGCTCACCTGGTTCAATGCCGAGTATGTCCGCCGTCTGTCCGCCGAGGAATACGAGAAAATCGCTACGCCGTGGCTTCATAGGGCGTTGGGCGAGGGCAGGTTTGATACCAAGCGTCTGTGTGAGCTTCTGCAGCCGCGTACCGAGGTATTCAATCAGCTGCCCGAGATGGTCGACTTCCTTTCGGAAATGCCGTCCTTCGATAAGGAGCTGTATACCCATAAAAAGATGAAGACAAACCCCGAGGTCGCGCTGGACGCGCTGACCCGCATCCTTCCCGTGCTTGAGAAGCAGGAGGATTGGTCGGAAGCTGCGCTGCACGATGTCGTCATGAGTGCCATTCAGGAATTTGGCATGAAGAATGGCCAGATGCTATGGCCGCTGCGCATTGCCATTTCCGGAAAGGCCAACACGCCCGGCGGCGCGTTTGAAATTGCGTATCTGCTTGGAAAGGAAGAAACGCTGAAGCGACTGAACCATTCGATTGAGGAATTGAAGGCATGAAATTTCCGAATTATGACCGCAGCTCGCTCTCTATCACGGCGAGCGTGATGAACTACTTCGGCGTGAAGATGGGCTATCCCTGTCTTCCTGAGCTGGATGGGGCGCTGAAGAACGCGGCGCCCCGCGTAGTGATCGTGATGGTGCTGGACGGTATGGGTGAAAACCTGCTCAGGCGCCGCTTGCCGGAGGACAGCTTCTTCCGCACGCATGACGTCTGCCCGCTTTCTGCTGTGTTTCCGTCTACGACTACAGCCGCAACGACCAGTATCTGGTCGGGTCTGTCTCCGCTGGAGCATGGCTGGCTGGGCTGGAGTCTGTATTTTAAGGAGTGCGGCCGCCAGATCGATACCTTCCTGAACCGGGACAGTCATACCGGCGAGGTATATCCCGGCCCGTCCCCGGCGGAAAAGCTGATGCCTGTCCCGTCTGGCTTCGCACGCCTGAATGGAAAGGTGGAAACGCATGCGGTATTCCCGTTTCCAAGCTATTCCACCAACGGAGCTGACTTCGTACATACCTACGATGGTCACGATTTTGCCGACTGCGCGCGGGTTGTCCGCGAGGTGAGTGCCGAGCCGGGGAAAAAGCTTGTGTGCGTCTACTTCACTGAGCCTGACCATACCATGCACGAAACCGGCGTTGCTTCCGAACGGACGCAGCAGAATTTTGAAGCCCTGAACGCACAGGCTGAAGCTCTCGCGACGGCGTTGCCTCGTGACGCGCTGATGCTTATCACGGCGGATCACGGCCTTGTGGACGCAACCGAGCGCATTGACCTTGAGCAGATTCCGCAACTGAATGAGTGTCTGCTGATGCCGCCGTCCATTGAGGCGCGCGCTGCCAGTCTGTTTGTAAAACCAAACCGTAAGGCACAGTTCGAACGTGAGTTTCGGGCGGTTTGCCGCGACGAATTTGTGCTGATTCCGCATGAAGAGGTCTTTTCGAGTCATCTTCTGGGCCGCGGAACTCCGCATCCCAAATGTGAGGACTTTGTAGGCGATTACCTTGCCTGTGCGGTTGGGAAAAGCTATCTGCGCTATACGACGCTTGCGACCAAGCCCTTCACGCTCATTGGCCAGCATGCTGGTCTGACCGACGATGAAATGATCGTGCCCCTGATTCTTGCGCGCGGCGAGGCATAATGGGGAGGGCTAAATATGGAAGCGATGGAGAAACGGTGGCAGGATGCATGCGTGGAGCAGGTGCATATCATCCGTCCTGCGCATATAAACGGATCTGGCCGCCTCTTCGGCGGACAGCTTCTTATGTGGATCGATGTGGTAGCCGGCGTGACAGCACGCCGGTTTACCAATTCGGACATTACGACTGCCTGTATCGACCATCTTCAGTTTCTTGCGCCCGCGCGAGAAGGCGATTTGCTGGTGCTTGTTGGGCGCGTAACGTGGACGGGCCGAACCAGTCTTGAGGTGCGCGTGGATACGTTTGTCGAAAAGATGGACGGACGACGCGAAATGGTGAATCGCGCCTATCTGGTGGAGGTTGCGCTCGACGCAAACGAGAAGCCGAGGCCGATTCCGAGGCTGGTTCTTGAGTCGGAAGAGGACAGGATGGAGTGGAATGCCGCCGAAAAACGCCGGATCGCGCGAATGAGTGCGAAAAATGTTAAGAAATAAATTTTTTCAAAAAACCCTATTGACAAAAGGTGCGGGGAGTGATAATATATACAAGCTGTCCGCG
>CAZKQB010000011.1:0-72581 GCA_964554795.1 uncultured Oscillospiraceae bacterium
GCGGCTTGCCGACTTCGTTGCGGTTTTGCAGATTTACAAACGAAATTGCAATGTGGATCATCTGGCAATATGACGTAAGGTACGCTCAACGCAGAGAGAACGGTCAAATGGCGTTTGTTCGCAAAATAGTCGTACTATTTTGTGGCAAATTACGCCAGGCCAATTGAAAAGCAGGGCAAAGCTGTGATATACTGTGTACATAATGCAGATGGGGTATAGCAAATGAAAAAGCGATTGTATTGTGCGTTCAGTATGAATAGCGGTTGCGTGGGTTATCTGATCTACAACGATTCGCTGGCGTATGCCGACCTCGTGCTGAACGGCGACCCGAAGGCGTACTTCAAAGTGGTCGCCGAGTATAAATCTCTGGACTAACCTGCGAAGTAGAGAATCAAGATGAAGATAGAATTTGAGAACATCATCCTTCGGGATATGATAGAGTCAGACATTGAAGATTATGTGCGCTGGTTCACCGTGGAGCGTGAATGGGAAAACTGGGATGCTCCTTGGGAAAAAGAGGACACGAATGAGGAAGAGCAGCGCAGAGAATGGAAGGCCTACTACGATAAAGTAAAAAATCGCCCAGATGAGGTGTTCCGCTGGCGGTTGGAAATTGAATGGAACGGCAGGCACATCGGCTGGTGCAGCTCCTACAAAATCAACAAGAACTATGAATGGACTGCTAAGGATACTGCCTATCGTGCGGTTGGCATAGATATTTGTGAGCCGGATGCTCGTGGCAAAGGAATTGGCTCAAATGCGTTGCGTGCTTTTATAAATCATCACTTTGCGGATGGCGTGGTCGAGCTTTACACGCAAACGTGGTCTGGCAATGTCCGTATGATTCGCTGTGCTGAAAAGCTCGGCTTTGTGGAGTGCAATCGGGAAACCGATTTTCGTGAAGTGAACGGCCAGAAATATGATGGATTGACGCTTAGACTGGAGAAAATATGAAAAACACAGTGGATTTTTACAATAAAACTGCAAACGAATGGGCAGAGTTGGGCTATAACAATGCTCCCGATGTTCCGTCTATGTTTGATTTTGCAAAGGAATATCCTCTCGGTAGTCGATTCTTGGATTTGTGCTGCGGTGCAGGTTATGAAACACAGCGATTGCACAAACTTGGCTACGATGTTGTTGGTATCGACTTTAGTGAGGAAAGCCTAAAAATTGCACGGAGTAAAAATCCCAACATCTCCTTTTATCAAGAGAATATGCTGAACGACTATTCACACATAGGAAAGGTCGATGCGATATTCGTGATTGCTGGACTTGTCCATATAGAGAATGATCAGTTAAAAACGGCGTTTGCTAATATGCGTAATGTACTTAACGACAATGGACGGCTTTTTATTACCGTGCGTGAAGGAAGCGGAAAAAATTCCCGATGGAGCATCAAGGTAATAGACGGCGTGGAATACGACCGCAACTTTATCGGTCATTCACTCGAAGAACTCATTACTGAATCAACCGGACTGTTTGAGTTTGTTAATGAGGTTGGCGATGACGGAACTGGTTGGCACAACTATATTTTTAAGCGTGCAGAAAGCAAATGATATGATTGAAACAAATGACTTAATCTTAAGACATGGCTCTGTCGATGATTGGCAAGACTTATATAGAAACCTATGGAGTCGTGGTGAGGTGTTCCGATATATGTTTACCAAGCCGAGTCCTAACGAGGAACAAGCAATGAAGAAAACCGCAGCCTATGCGGAAATGCACAAGGAAGTGAAGACAGAGTTCTTTGTGTACGATAAGGTGACAAAGCAAGCTATCGGCATTGCCGGACTAAAGGAAATACAGCCGAGTGTATATACCGTTACCGATATAGCACTTTGCCCCGAATTTCATGGCAATGGTTATGGCAAGCAGATCTTAACTGCTTTTAGCTTATTGGCTTTTGATGAGCTTGGAGCAAGCGAGTTGCATTATGATTGCTTCAAGCAAAATGAGGTATCGAAGCGCTTGGCACTCTCGTGTGGTTTTATATACACGCACTCCGAAGAAGCTGAACTGACGAAGGACGGCGAAAAAGTAATCTTGGACTACTATCACAAACGGAATCCTTCTTATGAAGATAGGGAAAAACAAAGTGACAGAAGCGCAGAAAGAGGCAGGGGTTGCGCACCTTAAAACGACTGCCGAGTGTAAAGTGCTGGGCAAATCGGAAGCAGAGAATATAAATGGAGGCGAAAGATCGTGCGGCTCTTTTATGGGGAACCCGGAGATATTGAAAAATGGATGAGCCTTGTTGCAAGGGTCAAATGGAACTTTCCCGGTCTGGAAACGCAGGAAGAGCTGGACGATCATCGAGCTACTGTCCTTAAATTTATAAAAAAGAGGCAGGCAATCTGCGTAAAGGAAGAAAACGAGATTGCCGGTGTTATGCTATTCTCGCGGGGGCACAACATGATCTGCTGTCTTGCGGTTGATCCCGAATACCGCAGACGCGGTGTGGCCTCCATGCTGATGGATGAAGCGATTGCGAATTTAGACCGGACAAAAGAAATATCGGTATCAACCTTTCGCGTGGACGATGAAAAGGGCTCTGCGCCGAGAGCGCTTTATGAAAAGTACGGGTTTATTGCAGACGAGCTGATAGAAGAGTTTGGATACCCGAATCAGAAATATGTTCTCCATCCGGCCGGTGCTGAACGAAGGGAGAGACAGCTCGCTATCAATGCGATGGTTCGTGAAATTAGCAGGATTCTTTCAAATTGCGAACCGTCTATTTACCTGTACGGCTCATCTGTTTTGGACGATTTCCGACTGGGATGGAGTGATATTGACATTCTTGTACTGACGGGTAAGCCAATAACCGAGGAGCAGGCAAATGCGCTCGCTGGACTTCGGCAGACAATGCTTGCAAAAGAGCCAGAGAACCCATATTACCGTTCCTTTGAGGGAGGCATGCTCACGTGGAATGCGTTTTTTCGGAAGCAGCCAGACCGTGTGGTGTATTGGGGCACAAGCGGAGAACGAATTACCGATGGTTATGCGCTTGACAGCTTTGGCATGGCAGAGATGACCAGAAGCAGTATTCTTCTATACGGAAGGGACATGCGGAAGGAAATGAAATATCCTGCTTTCTGCGAGCTGTATGACGACGTGAAACGCCACTATGAAACAATCAGAAAATATGTGCAGAGTACTGGGCGGAGCTTTTATTCCTTCGGGTGGATGCTGGATATAGCCCGGTGCATTTATACTCTGCGCACCGGCAGGATTATTGCCAAAACCGCTGCTGCAGAATGGGCGCTGGAAAACAACCTGTGCCCCGATCCGGATGCGCTTCAATATGCGCTGAGGGTTCGCAGAGATCCGCTGAAATATAAGGATGAAGGGACTTTCGACTATGCAGAAACACTTTCAAAGCCGATCCAGCGTTTTGCAGATGTGCTGGAGAATGAACTGCGTATGATTGCAGGGGGAAACAAAAATATGAAGAACACAGCGGATTTTTAGGAAAAAACTACGAACGAATGGGCGGAGTCGAGCTATAACGATGTGCCCGATGTTCTGTCTATGTGTGATTTCACCAAGGAATACACGGTTGGCAGCGGTGGTGTAGACTATGAAACACGAAGACTGTACGAGCTCGGATACGAGGTTGTTGGCATCGATTTTTGCGAGGAAAGCCTGAAAATTATACGGAGCAAAAATCCCAACGTTCTTTTTATCTTGAGGATATGCAGAACGACTATTCATAAATAGAGAACAAGGATTCGGAGTGATATTGTGAAAATTGCCCTTGCATCAGCGCGAATTATCGATCGGGATATTTGCTACAATCTGTCGAAAATGGAGCACAGCATGAAGCGAGCAAAGGAGGAGAAGGCTGATCTTGTTTGCTTTGGCGAAGCCTTTTTGCAAGGCTTCAATGCGCTTTCGTGGCAGTATGAGGAGGATCGGGAAATCGCTGTGACTACGGCTTCGCCGGAGTTTGCGCAAATAAAACACATGTCGAAGGAAATCGGGATCGATGTTTTGTTCGGATATAACGAGCTTGAGGAAAGCACCATTTATTCATCCTGCGCTTTGATTGCGGATGGCGAAATCATTCACAACTATCGCCGCATTTCAAGAGGCTGGAAGGAATATTGGCGAACGGATGAGCACTACGGAGAGGGATCGTCGGTAGAAGTCTTTGACTATAAAGGCATAAAATGCGCAATTGGGTTATGCGGCGATTTGTGGGATTATCCCGAACGATTTGCCCTTGGCGAAGACCTTCTTCTATGGCCGGTATATGTGTGCTGGACGAAGGAAGAGTGGGAAGGCGGTGGCAAACTCGAATATGCAGAGCGAGCAAGTCAGTGCTGCGGGAGCACGCTGTATATCAACTCAATCTGTGAAGGCGATGCCTTCGGTGGAGCCGCGCATTTTCTTGATGGCGCTGTTCAGAAGGAGCTGCAGATCTTGCGCGAGGGACTGCTTTATGTAACGATATAGCTTCTTTAGACTCGGCGACTCCATTGCGTTGGCAGTAGATTACAAGCGCGATTTATGGGCAGAGGAAGCAAACGCGGTCTGCGCAACGCCGATTCGGTTGCAGTTGAACGGATGGGGCTTGTATTCATGCCGTTTTCGTGCGGTGGAAGCTCTGGCCGATGGAAGGGCCAGAATGGATATGTCTGGCTTGCTTGGAGCAGAGCATCCTCTTGAAAAGTGAGAAGTCTTCAGGAGGATGCCTGCGGTTCAGGACTGAATGGGTGGTTACGGGAAGGCATAGGAGCGGGCGAGCTGTTCGATCTGGTCAAAGGACCCGGAGCGAATCAGGGAAAGGCTTGTGAGATTTCCGCCGACGCCGACGGCTGTGCATCCTGCGCCGATATAATCGTGCATATTGGATTGATTGATGCCGCCTACGGCGATCAAGGGGATATGAGAGAGCGGTGCGCGGATGGCCTTTATGTAAGCGGGCCCCAGTGCAACGGCAGGAAACAGCTTTACAAAGTCGGCGCCATATTGGTGCGCCTCCGAAATTTCAGTTGGTGTGAGGGCACCGGGAATGGAGACGAGCGCCAGCTCGCGTGTGCGGCGAATGAGCCTTTCGTCGGTATTGGGCGAGATGATGTATTGAGCGCCCGCATCATGGGCGAGCAGCAGCTGCTGCTCGGTAAGAACGGTGCCGGCGCCTGCGCATATGCCCATGCCGTTTAAAAGGCAGATGCTTTCGCAGGTGCGCTCCCAGCTTTTCGGGTCGTCCTGCATGAAGGTTACCTCAATCAGCGGTATGCCGCCGCGCAGGATGGCCTCCGCAAAGGGAGCGAGGCATTCAAACGGAAGGTTTCGAACGATGGAAATGACCTTGTGCTGTCGGATCAGTCGAATTGTTTCTTCTCTCATGATGTTCCTTTCAAAAAAGGCATTCTCTATTTCTGTAGCATAGAAGCAGAGAATGCCTTTTTGTTACCATTCAGCGAGGGTTCCGTCGTAGTTGCGCCAGATGGGGTTCTTCCAATTATGGCCGGTTTCCGCCATCTTGCGTATTTTTGCTTCATCAACCTTTACGCCAAGCCCGGCGCCGGTTAGCGGCTCGATGAAACCGTCCTTATAGCGGAAGGGAGAGGCGTCCTCCAGATAGTCCAGAAGGTCACCGCCCTGATTGTAGTGGATGCCCATGCTCTGCTCCTGAATGAAGGCGTTCGGCGTGCACATATCCAACTGCACGCAGGCGGAGAGCGAAACGGGGCCGAGAGGACAGTGCGGCGCAACGGCAACGTCGAATGCTTCCGCCATGGCCGCAATTTTTCTGCATTCGCTGATGCCGCCTGCGTGAGAGAGGTCCGGCTGGATGATGTCAACGTAACCATCCGTCAGGACTTTCTTGAAGTCCCAGCGGCTGAACATGCGCTCGCCCGTGGCAATCGGCGTGGAGGTGGCGTTTGCGATGTCGCGCAGTGCTTCCAGGTTCTCGGAGAGCACAGGCTCCTCGATGAACATGGGGTGATAGGGCTCAAGCTCCTTTGCAAGCACCTTTGCCATGCTCTTATGGATGCGGCCGTGAAAATCAATGGCAAATTCCATGTCGTTGCCAACGGCTTCGCGAATGGCGCGGGCACGGTTCAGTACGGCGTCGACCTTTTTGAAGGAGTCGATGTAATGCATTTCCTCAGAGGCATTCATCTTTACCGCGCTGTATCCTTCGCACTGCTTTTTTAGAACCTCTGATGCAATGTCCGATGGGCGGTCGCCGCCGATCCAGCAATACACCCTAAGCCGGTCGCGGCATCTTCCGCCCAGCAGGTTGTAAATCGGTGTGTTTAGTACCTTCCCCTTGATGTCCCACAGTGCCTGATCAATGCCTGCGATCGCGCTCATGACCTCCGGACCGCCACGGTAGAAGCCGGCGCGGTAGAAGGTTTGCCAGAGGTCTTCAATGTCTGCGGGATCCTTCCCCAAAAAGTAATAGCTGAGCTCCTCGACGGCGGCCTTTACGGTGTGCGCGCGTCCCTCAATGACCGGCTCACCCCAGCCGCACACCCCCTCGTCGGTTTCAATTTTCAGAAACTGCCAGCGGGGCAGTACGGGAAATACCTCAAAACCTGTGATCTTCATTGGCGTTGAATCTCCTGTTATTCTTCGCAGTCGATAACGATATGGATTGCGTCCTTCTGCTGCGCATTCCTGAGGCGGAAGGCTTCGTCGATTTCGTCCAGAGGGAAGGTGTGGGTGATCATTTCACTCGTGTTGACCAGTCCCTCGGTGACAAGGCGTACGCCCTCGTCGAAGAAGCGGCGCATGTCGATGTCCCTACGCGGCTCGGTGAAGTAGAATTCAAGCCGCTTTCTGTGTGCCTTGAAGAAGTCTACGGGCGTATTGCACACGCCGATGCAGCCATACATGACGACCCTTGCACACATGGCGGCGGCGTTAATTGCATCGACGATGCCATCGCCCTCCAGCAGACAGGGAATGACCACGTCGAAGCCGTCCGGAAAATCTTTCCCGGCGTAATCCATCGTGCGAGCGTTTTTGTCGGGGAGCAGATAGGTGTGCGTTGCGCCGTATTTACGCGCCAGCGCGAGCTTGGTTTCGCTCAGGTCTGTAACGGCCAGACACTTCGGGCTGAACAGGTGAACGACCTGTGTCATGATGAGACCGCTTACGCCTTGTCCCATAATCAGAACGTTCTTGGCCTGCTGAATCTGCCCAAGCTCTGCGGCGTGAAGAATGCCCGGAAGCACCTCGATAGGGCTGATATCCAGCATGGGGAAGTCATCTGGTAGGGCAATAACATTGAAGGGCTTGCAGACGATATACTGAGCGAACGCGCCCCACACATATCGACAGGCGACCCTTGCGCCGATGCGCAGCCCCTTCACACTTTTACCTACCATATCGATGATGCCGCTCACCTCATGGCCAAGTCTTGCGGGCGTGCTGATGAATTCCGGCGCGCGCGTACCGCGGTAGGCTTCCAGATCGCTGCCGCAGATACCAACCCACTTGATGCGGATGCGCACCTCGTCCTCCGCCGGGATCGGTATTTCTGCCCGGCGTATGGACATGTGGTAGGGCTTTTCGAGAACGGCAACCTTCTGCGTGTCGGGGCCGTTGCCGTCTACAAAGTGCATATCCGCCATTTGCATCTTTGTTGCCATATGGTTCACCTCGTTTGCGTTATACGGAGAGCCTCAGAGAGAATTTACCCTGTTCGTTTGCTGCGATCTTGTATTCTGTGCAGATGAAGCCGGGATTCAGATTGAAGCTTTTTTCACGGGAAAGCAGAGAACCTTCCTCTACCGAGACGGAGGCGCTGTTCTGAACGAGCGGAAGGAAGAAAACGGCCTGATCGGCAATCGCTGCGTCCAGCTTGCCATGAATGCGCACGTAGTCCTCCGTGAAGGTATAGGTGAGCGTGCATGCGTAGTTTTCCGGAATGGGCGCGTTGCGGTTATCGCACAGCACGGCATTCGCGCGAATGACAAGGCTGTCCTCGTACGTCTCAGCGTTCATGGTCGCATGGAAATCGTAGTGGTTGGCGTAGCGTCTGCCGTCCTTAATCAGCTCAATGCGGGGACAGACGGAGCGATGCTCGGCCTTTTTCAGCGAAAGCTGCTGATTATGAATCTCGAGCATGCTGTAGTCCACTGCACCGACGGCGATGACCGGGCCGACCTTCCGGTGCCACAGAAGATTCAACGTTCCGCCGGAGGCATGGCCGCCGACCATATAGTTGAAGTCATACGCGGTTACATTGGCACGCCAGTTGCCCATGCCAACGCGATAGCTGTCGATCTCTGAATAGTATTTCAGGCCGCTGAAGGTATCAGAGGGCAAAGACGTCCGCTCCAGATTCTCGAAGCCGCCGTCCAACGCGCCGGCCAGCACCTTTGCGTGGCAGAAGGTATGGTGAGAGCAGGCATGCTCGCCGTGCGCGTGATAATCGCGCCCACCGAACAGAAGGCCGCCGTGCGTGCATGCTTCGTACAGCTCCAGATTGCGCAGCGCAGCCTCTGCAAACACGGGATCCTGCTTCCCGAGATGGAACAGCACCTCTTGACAGCCGTCGCTCGTGCGACTTCCCCAGTAGGTCCATTTAAAGGCACGTGTGCCAAGGCTGTTATCCCATGCGCCGTCGGGAAGCATGAATTCCAGATGCGCGCGGTAGCTGTTGACAAAGACATCGAGCGCTTCTCTGTCGCCGCTTTCTATGGCGTAGCGGCAAAGAGAGGGGAGTGATTCCTCCACGTTGTAGCCGCCAACGTCAATAGCGGTGCAGCCCTTTTCGCTGACAGCGTCATTGGGCTGCCCCTCGCCGAACAGAAGTCCGTTTTGGCTGATATGCTTCATGCAATGATGCGCGAGCTCATGCGCCAGATGACGGTAATCGTCACGGTCAAAATAATTGCCCAGCAGCGCCATGGCGTTGCAGTTGGTGGCAAAGTAGTTGATGTTGGTGCGCATGCCGAGCCGTAGGTTTGCAAACAGCCAGTCGCCCATTCGAAGCAGACGCGCTTCCCACTCGCGCTTCGTCTGCGCATCCAGCAGATGACCGTGCTTGTTTAGCGCGTCGCATAGGGAAACGGCATTGAAAACGGTAATACCGTTCCACGCAGACTGTGCGTCGTTATACAGACCGCCGTCGTCGCATAGCATATTTTCGCCCCACCGAAAGAGCTTCTTTGCAGCATCCAGATACTTCTGATTGCCGGTTGTGTCTGCCATATACATCATCGGATAGATTGCATCGTGACAACGTCCGTGTATTACCTGGCAGGAGGGACAGAGAATTGCACCGTCAAAGCTTGCATTTCCCGGCATGGAAATCTGAAGACGGATCAGTTCGTCGCACCAGGCCTGCAGCAGATGGAAGGCCTTGCTGTGAAGCTCGTTTTTTGTGATGGTCATGGTGTTCTCCTCTTTTCATACTGGAATTCGGGGATGGATATCCGTGACGGATATGTCATCCCCGATGCGTTTGATCAGATTACCTTTGAAATTGTATCGCGAATAATTGCTCTGTCAACAGGGCGCGGGTTACATTTGATGTGCCCGGTCGCGCCGACAACAATATCAACGGCTTTATCAAGCTCAAAATCTGCCGGCAGATACTGACGAATGGTATCCGGAGCCTTCAGGTCTTTCAGGAAGCTACGAACGTGGGTGATTCCTTCTCTTGCGAGAGCCAGACCGTTTTCACCTTCCGCGCCAAATACGCGCGCGATATCGCAGTATTTATTAGTGGCGTATTCCACATTGTACTCCATTGCATAGGGAAGGAAGATTGCACAGGCAACGCCGTGGGGAATGTGCGTAATGCCGCCCAGTGGCTGCGCGATGATGTGATCAAGGCCGATGCCGGCGTTCAGCGCGCAGCCGCCAAAGTAGCTGGCCAGCGCCATATCGCCGCGGGCGTCCACGTCGTTAGGCTCGTCCACGCATTTTTTGAGTGACTTTACGACCAGCCGCATGGCTTGCATGCTGAACATTTCCGTATACGGGGTGGCGTTCAGCGAAACATAGCTTTCGATTGCGTGGCTCAGTGCGTCGATTCCGGTGGATACGGTAACGCTTTCCGGAAGCCCCACGGTCATAAGCGGGTCGAGAATAACGGTGTCGGCAATCATGTACTGGCTGTAAAAGCTTTTTTTGAGGCCGTTGTCCGGGTTATATACGACGCTGACCTTGCTTGCCTCTGATCCCGTGCCTGAGGTAGTGGGAATTGCAAAGAAGGGGAGCGTTCGGTTGACGATAGGCTTTCCGTTCATCTGATAGTCCACAACACTGCCGCCGTTGGTGGCGAGCATGGCCACGGCCTTTGCGCAGTCGAGCACACTTCCGCCGCCGATGGCAAGCACGGCGCCGCAGCCGTTCGCCTTCACGGCGATCCGGTCAATATCAAGCGTGGAGGGCTCGCCCTTCAGAGAAGCGTCAAGAAGATAAGAAATGTTGGAGTTCTGAAGCGCGGTGAGAATATCAGAGACGCACTTTGCCGTTTCGGAGAAGGCAAGAACCAAAACTTTTTTATCAGTAACCTCCCGAAGCATTTCGGGAATCAGTGCGGTTTTTCCGTTTCCATAGAGAACACGACGGTTTTGAATCACATCAAACATGAGATTTCATCGCCTTTCGAAAGAGAGATGACGTCTGGGCCGCGCCGGAAAATCGGCAGCCAGCCGCTGCGGGAAGAGGAAAGGAGTGTTTGGCAGACGGCGGGGAAGCGAGTTCCCCGCCGCCGAGCAAAGAAAAGATCATGCGTTTGCTTACTTCAAAATGCTGTAGGCGTCGTTCTTGGCATCAAGCACCAACTGCAGACCCATGGAGTACAGCTCCTCGACGTATGCGTCGTATTCGTCGAGACTGCGGGTACCGGTGATAAACGCGACAGCCATTTCCTTGCGGTATTCGTTGATGGCGGTTTCGCTGTCATTGGCCTGATCGGCGATGGAGGCATCATACAGCAACGTCGGTACGCACCATTCCGCGCCGAAGGCGTACTTCTCAAGATTCTTCTGGCAGCCGTAGTACTTCATGACCTCGTTGTAGGAGGAGTAGGCCATTACGGTGTCCTTGAGAGCGAGATTGCCGTCGCAATATTCCATGATTTCGGGTGCGCCGTCGGCTTCCTGGCTCAGGCGGAACTGCGCATAGCGGTTGGAGAGTGCCTTCTGATCCCAGGAGCAGTTAACGGGCTGCGTGCCGTAATTGACTACCTCGCGGAACCATGCCTGTTCGCCGTTGATGCCGAGTGCGGCTTCGGATGAGGGATCGTCCCAGCCTACGCCCTTAACGCCGATGTAGGCGCTGTAGCCATAGTATTCATCGAGGAACAGGTCGCCCAGACGAACCGCATACTGAATGTATTCGGTGGGGCATTTGTCGGTAATGAACCAGCCGCCCTGGCAGGGATAATTGGCATTGTAGATGGCGTTGCGCTGTCCATTTTCGCCTTCGACGGGCGCGAGGACGAAGTAGTCAAACCAACGATTCGTATCGCCGGCCTTGATGACACCGTCTTCGGGACCCCAGCCGATGATGAGACCAAGCGTTTCGCCTGCGGGCGCTTCGCCGATGGCGCGGAGGTCATCCACGCTGATGGAGAAGCTGTCTTCCAAAATCAGACCCTCGGCATACAACGAACGGGCGTATTCCAGCGCCATTTTGTATTCCTCGGTAGTGAAGCAGGCGACGACCTCGCCAGTGCCGTCCACATCCACGCGGTAGTTTTCATACGGGGTGACCTGATAGAAGTTGGAAACCCAGCGGAGAAAGCGGTCGGTATTGTCGGCGTGGAAGGCCAGCGGGATCTCGTCGGAGGGATCGCCGTTTCCGTTCGCGTCGTTGTCACGGATCCACTCGAGATACGTCTTGAGCTCCTCGGTGGTCTGGGGCTCGCCATCCCCGTAGTTCGCCATGAAGGGCATGGAGTACCACACGCGGCCCTCGCCGTACATGCAGTGATAAGCTTCGTTGTAATCCGGCAGAGAGTAGATGTGACCGTCGGAGCCGGTAACATATGCCTTAGTGGCGGGGTTATAGGCGAAAAGATCCAGCGTGTTGGGCGTGGTTTCCTCGGAAATGTACTCATCGAGTGCAACGAAGATGCCGCTCTGCGCATACTGATCCATGGCGGCTTTCTTGATGCCCTTGTACATGATGACGTCCGGATAGCTGCCGGAGTTAAGAAGCAGATTCAGCTTCGCATCGGCGCCGTTGGCGGGTCCCTCGATGAATTCGAGCTTCAAGCCGGTGTCCTTTTCGAGAAGCTGGGTTGTCAGGTTTACTTCGCGGCTGTAGGATTCTAGCGTGTTGGGCTGCAGGGCGCCGAAGATAGTGAGCGTTACTTCCTCGCCCTCAGGCACGATGCGGGCATTTGCATCGGGGATGATGCGAACTGGGCCCTCAGTGGTGAGATCGGCCAGTGCGGCGGTCGCACTGAGCATCATGACGATGGCCATGATCAGGGTGACGAGTCGTTTCATGGGTCTTGCCTCCTTTTTCTTATGTTCAACCGGCAGAACCGGCCGAAGTACGCGTTATCCCTTTACGGAGCCAATCATCATACCCTTTACGAAGTACTTCTGAACGAAGGGATACAGGATCATGACGGGCAGGGAACCAAGCACAATGACGGCGTATTTGATCAGCTGCATGGCGTTGGCCATTTCCTCCAGCGCGGAGTCATCAATCTGAGCCATCATTTCTGTGGACATGTTGGAGAGTAGCAGAATGTCGCGAAGCACGAGCTGCAGCGTGTACTTGCTGGAGGTGTTCAGATACAGAAGCGCGCGCATGTAGCCGTTCCAGTGTCCTACGCCGTGGAAGAGCACCATGACTGCGATAACGGGCTTGGCCAGCGGAAGCGCGATTTTCACGAAGAAGTGCAGGTCGTTGCTGCCGTCAATCTGCGCGGCCTCCAGAAGCTCGTTCGGCACATTGGTGCTGAAGTAGGTGCGCACGATGATCATGTTGTAGCATGAAAACGCGAAGGGGATGATCATTGCGAGGCGGCTGTCAATGAGGCCGAGATTCTTTACCAGCATGTAGTTCGGAATCATGCCGCCGGAGAAGAACATGGTGAAGGTGAAATACAGAACGAACATGCCCTTGCCTGGCAGGTCGCGCCGAGAAAGCGGATAGCCGGCCAGCACGAGCAGAATTACGTTCACGATTGTGCCGAGAATCATGTACAGCATGCTGTTCAGGTATCCGGTCATCAGGAGATTCTGCTTGAAGCAAGCCTTATAACCATCCAGCGTGAGACTGACTGGCCACAGCCACACCTTGTTCGTGATGACGGCATAGGCCGATGAAAAGGAACTGGATACGACGTAGATGATCGGATAAAGTACAATCAGGAAGAAAAAGGACAGCAGAATCAGGTTGGTAAGATGGAAGGAGCGGTCGCCCGGCTGGCCGAGTATGGAAAGCTTCTTTTGCTTGATTGCCATAATCCATTCCTCCTGTTACCACAAGCCGTAGCTGGAAATTTTGGTCGAGAAGAAGTTCGCGGTCAGAACCAAGAACAGCGATACAAGGTTCTGGAACAGACCGACCGCAGTAGAATAGGAGAAGTCCGGCTTGCTTGCGGTGATGCTCTGCTTGTATACGTAGGTCTCAATGACCTCCGATATGGAGATGTTGGTCGAGTTCTGCATCAGATAAATCTTCTCAAAGCCGACCGTTATTACCGAGCCCATGCGCAGAATGAGCATGATGGTGATCGTCGGGAGAATGCCGGGAATGTCTACGTGCCAGATGCGCTTCCACATGGAGGCACCGTCAATGGATGCGGCCTCGTGCAGCTGCGGATCGACGCCTGCCAGCGCGGAGATGTAGATGATTGCACCGTAGCCGGCCTCCTGCCATACGCCTGACCACACGTATACGTGCCGGAAGTATTCGGGCTTGCCTAAAAAGTTGATGGCGTCGGCGCCGAAAAGCTCCAAAACCCGGTTCAGAAGGCCATTGTGAAGGCTCAGAAGCTGATTCAGTAGACCTACCATTATGACTGTTGACAGAAAGTGCGGCGCGTAGGTGACCATCTGGATGGTCTTGCGGTATTTATCGCTCGAGAGGTGCGTAAGACCGATGGCCAAAAGAATCGGAATCGGGAAGCCTGCCAGAAGGTTATAGATGCTGATAATCAGCGTGTTTGAAAGAATGCTCCAGAACTTCACGTTTGTGGTAAAACGCAAAATCTGGTAAAAGCCGATCCAAGGACTGTCCATGATGCCGGCCTTGATGTCGTAGGACTTGAACGCGAGCGTTACGCCGTAGATGGGAATGTAGTTGAAGATGAAGACGTAGATCACGGGGATTGACAAAAGCAGATACAGTCCCCATCTGCGCTTCACTGCGTGCCATCGCCTTACAAACCCGCTGCTGACCGACGAAGAAACCATCTGTTTCTGCTCAACCATGTTGCACACCTCCTAATGTATCAAAATTGGTATAAAAATGGGCAATGATGTATGAAAACATTTGCTGATTCGGGTGCAAATATAATACCATTTAAAATAACAAATGTCAACATTGTTTTTGAAATTCCACCATAAAAAGTGGATATTTGTGACATTGTTCCAAAATACGAACGGAATTACGTGGTTTAAAGAACGGTGATTTGGTATATGCGGTATTAAATTAAAAACCTATTGGTATAAATATTGACACGCGCAGAGGAAAGTGCTATAATACGCGTGTAGGTAATTAGAAATGACATGGAGACGTGAATATGGCGAAAACGGTATTTGTACCTAAATATAAAATTCTCTATAAGCAGATGAAGGAGGACGTGCTGGCGGGCGTATACAAGCCGGGTGAAAAGCTTCCGTGCGAACGCGACCTGTGCGCAAAATACTCGGTTGAGCGTGTAACGCTCAGACATGCGCTGGAGCTTCTGGCCGAAGACGGACTAATTGAAAAGAAAACGGGCGTCGGATCCTTCGTGAAGCATGCGGAGCCGGAGACGGTTCGGGCCAGGCAGACGATCGTGTTTTCCATGAAGAGACACGTGAACGACATTCTGCACAATGTGCACGCGTTCAATGCCATGCTGTTTTTTATACTTGAGCAGAAGTGTCATCAGCGCGGCTACACGTTGATTTATGCCGGCGTGGAGAATGATGAAATTGCGGTTCTGAACTACGAAAGGCAGACGCTTGCCGGAGCGATGCTGATCAGTCACCACAGCGAGACGGCTACGCAGGCAACACTTCAGACCGGCGTGCCGACCATTTGCGTGAACCACTATGCGCCCAATGCCATCAGCATCTTGCCAGACAACGAAAAGGGAATCGCCGACGGCGTGCGCTACTTGAATGCGCAGGGCCATACGAGAATCGGCTTTATCACGGGTGACCTTCTGATGATTAATGCGCGCGAGCGCTTGAACGGCTATCGGCATGCGCTGTTTGATCTGGGGCTTCCGGTGGAGGATGCGCTGATTCGGGAGGGCACGTGGACGTTTGACAGCGGGGTGCAGGCGACGAAGGCGCTTCTGGCGATGGATACGCCGCCCACGGCCATATTGACATCCAGTGACGAAATGGCGCTGGGCGCGATGGAGGCGATTCATCAGGCCGGGCTGCGCATTCCGCAGGACATCAGCGTAATGGGCTTTGACAATATTGATGTGGGTCGATACTGCTCGCCGTCGCTTACCACCATTGGCGTAAGCGCAGAGCAGATTGCGGAGCTTTCGCTGGACTCGCTTGAGGTTGCGACTAGGGTCGGCGATATGCCAAAGGGGGATGTAGGCTATATGCTTCGGACGCCTACTTCAATCATCGAACGGGGAAGCGTTGCGCCTCCAAACGAAACGTCTTTCAAGCGCTGAAGCGCTTAGATAAAGAAAAGAAAGAGGTATCGCGTATGGCAAAGTATTCCGTATTTACCAAGCCATGGAAGGATGTTCCTGTTGACGAGCTAATTCGTATCGTTACCAATATGGGCTATAACTCCATTGAGTTTCCCCTTCGCGACGGTGCGCAGGTGTGTCCTGCCGAGGCGGAGGCAAAGCTGCCGCAGCTGGTGAAGCAGCTTGGCGATGCGGGCATCACGATTGACGACGTTGCTTCCTCCACGGATGAATGCGTTTTTGCTGCCTGTGCTGCTTCGAAGATTCCGATGATTCGCGTGATGTTCAATCCGCCGCAGGCCGACGATTATCTTGCGCAGGAATATGAATACTGCAAGCTGGTTGAAAGCTGGATCCCGTTGTGCGAGAAGTACGGTGTGAAGGTTGGCGTGCAGATGCACCACGGCAGGGGCGCTATGACTACGGCCGATATGATGCGAGTGGTTTCCCATTTTGATCCAAAGCATATCGGCGCGATCTGGGACGCCGCGCATTCTGCGCTTGCCGGAGAAAACCCGGAACAGGCGATCGATGTATGTTGGAGCCATCTTTGCCTTGCCAACTTCAAAAATGCTCGCTGGCAGATGTATGGAAGAAATATGGATGGCACGGCCGGCTTTAAGCCCTATTTCTGCCCTGGCCCCGACGGCGTTCTGAGTTGGCCGCGCGCGGTTGCCCATCTTAAGAAGAAGGGCTATGCCGGAACGTGGTGCATGCCCGCGGAGTATACGGGACTTACCCATGAGGAAGAGCAGCAGTATGCCGTTCGCGACCTGACGTGGCTGAAGTCGCTGGTGGAAGGCTGAGTCTTTGACCGAAACATGGGAGGATAAGCCATGAAGCGTTTTCGCATGGCCTTCATTGGCGCCGGAAGCCGGGCCAATCTTGTGCACTACCCGTCATTTGCAGACCTTGACGATGTGGAGATTGTCGGCATCTGCGACATCAACGCTGAACTGCTTCACGATACCGCAGAAAAGTATCGCGTGCCGCAGGAGAGACGCTGGACGGGCGGAGTGCTTGCCTACCGCGATATGTTGAGAGAAACGGCCCCCGACGGCGTTGCGGTAATCGGTCAGCCGCATATCATGTTCGATATCTGGGTGTACGTGCTCGAACAGGGCTACAACCTTTATATTGAGAAGCCCATGGGCATAACCATTCATCAGGCCCGTCTGCTCAACATGCTTGCACAGAAGCGCGGCGTTGTGGCGACGGTAGCGTTTCAGAGGCGCATTACGCCGGTGGTCATGCAGCTGCGCGAAAGATGCCTGTCGCATGGCCCGATCACGCATTCGCTGGTTCGCTTTTACAAGTGTGCGCCGGAGCCCTTCGTTTGTGCCCGCGACCATATGATGGACGACTGCGTCCATTCGATTGATACGCTGAGGTGGGTGTTTGACGATCGTAGGATCAAGCGCATCACCAGCCTCTGCCAGGCCATTGGGACGCCGGACATCAACTACATTTCCGCCACGCTGGAATTTGAAGGCGGCGGGAAGGGCTATCTGATCAACAGCTGGATCAGCGGACGCCGGATTTTTGACATGGAAATGCACGCGCCGGGGATTTGTGCCGAGGTAGAGCATGAAAAGGGCGGCAGATACTATGAAAACGGAGATACCACGGGTGTGCCCATCACGTCTGTCGAGGCGGCGCGCTCAAGTCGTTTTCATGTTTACACGGGCGTCGAGGCGCTTGCAAAGGACTTCGTCGCCTGCTGCCGGGATCGCAGCCGAAGACCCGCAAGCGGGTTTGACAATGCACTGAAGACCATGGAAGCAGCTGAGGTTATTCTTGCACAGGCGCTGCTTCGCCAAAATCAGGAGGACGTATGCTGCTGAATGTACCGCGAATTCTCACACCGGAGCTTCTTATGGCGCTGGATATGATGGGACATGGCGATGAAATCGTGATTGCGGACAGCAATTATCCTGCGCTTACCATGGCGCGCGACACCGCATACGGAAGGCCCCTTTACGTAAAGGGTTCCGGCGTTGTCGATATGCTTGACGCTGTTTTGACGATGATCCCGCTGGACTACCTTGTAAAGGACAGCGTAATCGGCGTATTCGCGCCGCCGGAGCGTGGCCCGATTCCGATACACGACGAGTTTCCGGGCGTATTACTCAGGCATGGCTATGAGGCCGAGCGCCTGAAAATGGTTTCAAAGACGGACTTTTATGCGCGCGCCAGAAATGCAGCTCTTGTGGTTGTGACCGGAGAAGCATCGAAATTCGCCAATCTCATTGTGCGCAAGGGCGTTGTTTAATCTGCCGCGCCGGCTAAAAAGGAGGAAGAAACATGTTTAACGTAGCGATTCTCATGGAAAAGAGCCTCGCCGATAGTCTTTTTCTGAAAAAGGATCTTGATTTCCTTGCGACCTTTGCCCGCTTTAACCCCGTAGAGGAGCTGCCTGAAAAGGTAACGATCGAGTTCATGGACGAAAAGCTTGCGGACGCGGATGCCTGCATTACATGCTGGCGCACGCCGACCTTCACAAAGGAACTGCTGGACAAGCATCCTCGGCTTCGCTTCATTATGCACGGTGCGGGCGCCGTTCGTAATCTGGTTTGCCCGGAGTTCTGGGATATGAAGGGCCGCCACATTTCCTCCAATGCACCTATTATTGCCAAGGACGTGGCGCAGACGACGCTGGCGTTTATGATGCTGTCCCTCAAGCAGTTCTGGGGCATGAGTGCTATGACGCGCGGTGGAATGTGGAAGGGCGGCGAAGCCGGAACGTTTACCACGAAAAATGTGGATAAAGATCTGAAGGTCGGTCTCATCGGATGCTCGCTCGTCGGCAAGGAGGTTATTCAGATCCTGAAGCCCTTCGGCTGTCCGATTCAGGTGTGGGATCCGTATCTGTCGCCGATTGAGGCGGAAATGCTGGGCGTGGAGAAGGCGGAGCTTAACGACCTTTTGTCCAACAGCGACGTGATTTCCATGCATGCCCCGGCAAACGAGGATTGCAGGAACATCATTAATGCCGGAAATCTTCCGCTCATCAAGGATGGAGCCGTGTTTATCAACACCGCGCGCGGACTTGAGGTAGAGGAGAGTGCGTTGATTGAGGAGTTGAAGAAGAGACGCTTCTTTGCCTGCCTGGATGTAACCAGCCCCGAGCCGCCGAGCGTGGACAACCCGCTGCGCACGCTGCCGAACGTCGTTCTAACGCCGCATATGGCGGGTGGACATACCATTCAGAATCGTACGCTTATGGGACGCAACACGATTAAGGAAGTATACAATTATCTTACAAAGGGTCTGATTGCCTACGAGGTGCGCGGCGAGATGCTGTCGCACATGGCGTAAAGGTTTTATGTGTCGGTGCGGTGCGGAGATGCCCTTCGCGCCGCCTGTTTGTTTCCGATCTGAAGGACGATCAGTACAAGGAGAGTTTTTATGCGTCGCTGCCGTATCGGATTTGTGCTGACAAGAGATTTTGCACGTCAGCTTTTTTCGCAGGATACTGTTGACTTTCTTTCGTCGTTTGCGGATTTTAATGCGCTTTCGGAGCTTCCGGAGCGGATTTCCGCCGAATACATGCTTGAAACGCTGGCCGATGCGGACGTTGCCGTTTCCTGCTGGGGAACGCCTGCGTTCACGGAGGAGATGCTCGAACATCTGCCTCGTCTGCGCCTTGTTGCGCATGCTGCGGGATCTGTAAAGAGTCTGGTTCCCAAAAGCTTCTGGCAGAATGGTCGAAGAATCACGAGCAACGCGCCGATTCTGGCAGAGGATGTGGCGCAGACGACGCTTGCGCATATCCTTTCGGGCCTCAAGTGCATGTGGGAAATGGGAAACCGCATGCAGAACGGCGGTTGGAAGCCGACGCCCGAAACCATGCTGAGGCGCCCGAACGGATTAACGGTGGGCATTGTCGGCGCGTCCATGGCTGGAAGGGCGGTGATTGAATACCTGAAGCCGTTCCATTGCAGGGTGCTGGTTGCCGATCCGTTCTTCGACTGCATTGATGCGAAAAGGCTTGGCGTGACGAAGATGGAGTTGGACGAAATGCTGCCTCTGTGCGATGTGGTTTCGCTGCATGCGCCAGCCAACGAGGATTGCCGCCATATGCTGAACGCACGGAATCTGCCTACGCTCAAGGACGGCTGTTTGCTTATCAATACGGCGCGCGGAATGCTGATTGATGAGGACGCGCTGATTCGCGAGCTTTCAACCGGGCGTATCAGCGCCCGCTTAGACGTGACGGATCCGGAGCCGTGTGCGCAGGATAGTCCGTTGCGTACACTGCCGAACGTGCTTCTTCAGCCCCATCTGGCGGGCGGACATACCTGGAATGGTCGCCTGGAAATGGGCGAAAACATTGCATCTGAAATCTACAGCTTTGTAATGAAGGGCACGCTTCGCTATGACATTCGCGATACGGCGCTGCTTCACATGGCGTGAGCGCCAGAGGGAGAAAGCGACTCCGAAAATTAAAAATGTGGGCGTGGGCTGTGACGCGCGCCCACAGCCTTAGTGGGAAAGCCTGCTAAAAAGGAAACAAACTTGTAGATAAGTGAGCCCATGTGGCTGCATGCGACTGAAGGCTGCAAGCTTTGACGACATAGGAAGCAAAAATTCCAACCGTTTTTATTCGCTCGGTTGGAATTTTTGTGTTTGCAGGCTTTGACGGTCTGGACTGCGGCCTGTGGTTCGCGTCGGCTGTTTTTTTGGATCCGTGATTGTCGCGACTCCGGGATGCTGTAGGGAAGGGCAGCGCACAGCTATGCACAACGGGGCGTTTGCTGGGTAAACGATGAGTCGATTGAGAGGAGTGTGAACCGACCTATGCACAGGAAGTCACGAAATGGCTTTTTGTGATGAAAAAGCCCTGAGCCGATGCAGTGAACGGCCTTCATATACAAGCGATGATCAGGCAAAATTCAATGTATCCTTCAAGCCGCATTCGCCCATTTGAAGGCGGGGAAAGAGAGCCTGCATTTCCTCCAGATATTCCTCCGGATGCGGCGTGGCGGGGCTGAAATGAGTGAGCCACAGGCGAGCCGGTTGCGCGTCCTGAGCAATCTGCGCAGCCTCGCGCATCGTCATGTGATGCGTGATGCGGGCGCGTTCGTCCTTTTCAGGGTCGCCGAACATGCCCTCAAGCACCATCAGGTCGCATTCTCTGCCCAGACGAACCATATCTGCGACGGGGCGCGTGTCGGTGGAATACAGCAGGGAAAGCCCACGCCGCGCTTCGCCGAGCACGTCCTCCGGGTGAAAGCCGTCCAGCGATTCTCCAGCCTGCAAACGGCTCCACAGAGAAAGGGGAACACCGTTTTGCCGCGCCTTTGCGGGATCAAACTTCCCGGGACGATCCAGGTACAGCGCATAGCCGAAGCAGGGCATGCCGTGGTTGGCAGGGAAAGCGACGGCGCGCAGGCCGCCTGCGACGGAAAACGTTGCGCCCTCGGCGGGAAGCTCGTCGAATTCAATTTCATAGGGAAGCTCCGGAACAATGAAGCGCATCGCGGATACCACGCGTTTCAGCCCTGCGGGGCCGTGCATGCGCAGGGGAGCCGTGCGCCCTTCGTTTCCGAGCGTCAACAATAGGCCAGGCAGGCCGCTTACATGATCGGCGTGGTAGTGCGTGATCAGCACATCGTCAATGCATTTAAAGCGCAGATCGGCGTAGCGCACGGCCGTCTGGGTGCCCTCTCCGCAGTCGATCAGCACGGCGCGGCCATCGGTGCGCACATATAAAGAAGTAAGAAATCGGCTGGGCAGTGGCATCATGCCGCCGCAGCCCAGCAGGCATACGTCGATCATGCACACATGCCCTCCAGAATCTTCCAATCGTCGCGCAGCGCACGGCCGCCCGTCGCCACCAGCTTTACATTTATATCGTCGTCAAACAGTACGAAATCGGCCATGCAGTCAGGGGCGATCCGCCCGAGCTTTGCTTCGCCGATTCGCATGGCTGGGTTAAGCGTTGCCATGCGTACAGCCTCGTCCATCGGAACGCCTGCCCTGTGCATATGGAAGACAAGCCGATCCATTGTGGCGGCAGAGCCGGCAAAGGCCGTGCGATCGGGCAGCTTCATTACGCCATCCTCATACAGCGCGCGAACGCCGTTGAACTGCGTGTAAATCTCGCCCTCTTTCAGGTTGTCTGCGGCGGCGAATTCCAGCCCATCGGTGACGAGGAGGATGCTGTCCGCGCCGCGGCAACGATAGATGAGCTGCAGAAGGGGAACGGGCAGGTGCCGTCCGTCGGCAATGACCTGCACGGTGTATTCGTCGAGGTTTAACCCTGCTTCAATCACGCCGGGCACGCGGAAGCCGCCTACGCGCACGATACCGCTGCAGGCAGAGTACAGGTGCGTAATGTCGCGGTAGCCATGCGAGGCAGCCTCGACAACCTGAGCGTAGGTAGCGTTTGAATGCGCGATCGACGCAACAATCCCTTTTTCTGCCAGCCGGTCGCCGAGCGTCATGCCGCCCTCCAGTTCCGGCGCGACACCCATCATGCGTATGGAGGGACAGGCGGCAAGAAACTCGTCAAGGTTCAGATCCGCTGGCAGGGTCAGCACGCCGGGTTCCTGTGCGCCGGCCTGTGCCGGGTTCAGGCAGGGCCCTTCCATATGCACGCCGAGAATGCGGAAGGGGGCCTCCGAATGCCGAGCTTCCTCTACGGCGGAAACGGCGCGCAGGAGCATGTCTCTTGGCGCAGCCAGCGTGGTGGGCAGGATGGAGGTTGTACCGTGCAGCGCATGCGCCCGGCACATGGCAAGCACGTCCTGCGTGCGGCCGCTCATTGGCGTGCAGCGCCCGCCGCCATGCACGTGAAGATCGATGAAGCCGGGGGCAAGGTATAGCCCTCTCGCGTCAACGGAGGGAACGTGCTCCAGAGGCCGCGCGGCTATCCCGACAAAACGGCCGTCACGCACGACGACTGCGCCAGCGACTTCCTCGAGCGGTGTGAGGATTTTTGCACCCAGAATCTGATACAGCATGGCTTGTCTCCTGTTCACTGCTCGCGGAAGTCGCGCAGGCGTCGAATGCGATAGAAATGATCCAGATAATCGGAAAGCGTATAAACCGAGGTGGAGATTGTGTTGATGGCAGGCTCGCTGCCGCCCTGCTCGATAAACACACCCTGCGTACGGTTTTCGTCCGCCCAGTAGAGGAACATGATCACGTGTGAGTTGTGGCGAACGAGAATGTCCCCGGCTCGCAGCGTGGAGGCGTCTGAGATGGCGCGCAGCCGGTCGTCCTTGAGTAGCGTGTCGGTTTTCACATTTTCATTTTTGTAGTCCGCATAGCCGAACATTGCTAGCGCGACGAAGGAGGAGCAATCGTTTCCGGCGTAATTGCGCGTAAATTTGTCCTCCTGATTGAGAAGGTAGTATTTCTCGCCTTCAACCGGCGCGTATTTTTCCTCCGCAAGCGCGCGCTTTACGCTGTAGGTGTGGAACGAATTGTAGCTGGATATGTAGGGCAGGCCGTAATACACGGTGCCGGGCTTAAAATCCTTCGCGCCGTCCTCGGAATTGGTATCGTTCCAGTAGGCCTGCACGCTTGTGACCATCCACGGGAAGGCGTACATTTCGAAGGCTTCGTCGATGATTTCTCCGCGCTTTGCGGCTTCCTGTGCGGAGATGGTTCCCGCAGCGCTCAATTCCTCCAGCGCATGATGCGTGCACAGACGAATTTTTTCAATGGCGGCAAGGTTGTTGTCGATTTCATCCACGGTCGTGCGGCGCGCAGGCATGAGCAGCGTATATTCGTCATCCTCGACGATGATGGAATAGTCGATATACAGTGCGGAATTGAGAGCGCTCTGCGCGCGCACGGTTGCCACGCCGCGTGAACGGGCAACGGGCACGCCGCCATCAGAAACGGAGACGATGCTTTCGTTGCTGGATTGCCATACGATCGAATGGTCGGCGGCTTCGGGCGTAAACGTGAGAAAGACGGCAAGCGATTCGCCCGGACGCAGTACGTAGCGCTCCTTCTTTCCGGAGTCGGTCATCGTGCGCGGGCAACGATCGTCGGCCACGGTGACCTTCATTTCGGCATACAGCGAGGGATCTCGGTAGGAGCGCACGCGAAGGGTGGCTTCGCCGTACATGGCTGCGACGATGCGGCCGCTTTCATCTATATAGGCAACGTCGGGATTCGAGGACTCGTATACCAGTGCGCGGCTGGCATCCTCGGGATACAACGTAAGCCCCAGCGGCGCGGTATCGCCCCTTTGCAGCGCGAGCTCGCCGGATGCAAGCAAAAGCTTCTGAATTGCCTTGCCGTATTTTACACGCACGGGAATCTTCGCAAAGACCTTGTCCGTGTGTGCGGAATACACGAAAACGTTGGTTTCGCCTTCACCTACAGCGGTAACGACGCCGTCTGCCGATACGCTTGCAACGCTTGCGTCGGTGCTTTGATAAACAATGGAGGCGTTCAACGTCTGCGGGAAGATGACCACGTCCAGCGCCTGCGTCTGCGATGGCTCAAGCGAAATGGGCGAGGGATAAGCGACGATGCGCTCCGGCACGCGTTCATCCGTCACGGTGAGCGTCAGGCGATCCTGTACGCGGGTATCTCGCGCGGAGGCCGCGATGATTTCGCATTGTCCGTAGCCGACGGCGATAATGTGACCGTCGTCATCCACAGTGGCGACAGTTGTGTCACTGGACTTATAGCGAACGATAGAGGAGCTGTCCTCTGGCGCAGTCGAGGCGTCGACGGACAGGGTCTCGCCTACTGCGAGCGTTGCCTCGCGTAGGCTCAGCGCCACGCTGTCTGGCGCGGATTTGTATTTCACGGTTACAATGACCTGCGCGCCAACGCTGTGATCGCGCGTGGAAACGACCTTCAGAAGAGCAGTGCCCTCGCGCTTGGCTGTGAGCACATTGTTTTCGTCCACAGAAATGGCGGAGGGATTGTTCGTGCGCCACAAAAGCGTTGAATCCGCTCCTTCGGGCAGCACAGTCACGTCCAGCGGAAGGGTCTGCGTGGGCTCAAGGGTGATGCGCTCCGGAAGACCGATCAGGGCGGTGGGCAGTAGACTGCTGGTCACGGTTACGTTCACCTGCGCGAAAACCGTGCTCTCTCCGGGTACGTAGGCCGTGACGACGCAGTCGCCGGTTTTTAGGGCGGTGACAAGGCCATCCTCAACGGTGAGCACGGAGCGGTCGGAGGAGGTCCAGACGATTGTTTGATCGGCTTGGGCGGGAAGCACGCTCGCCGTGAGCTGCCGCGTACGCGCATACGCCATGTCGATGGAAACCTGCGTCTCGCTGAGAATGATGCACTCCGGCGCGGCTTCGGCCTGCGCAGAGCATATGAGCAGTAGCATCAGCAAAACGGGAAACAGGATGGTCTTTCGAATCATGAAAAGCCTCCGTCAGGAAGAAGTCGTAAAAATCCTATCCTATTATGACACAAGCAGGAGCGTTATGCAAGCGCAAATTGCAAAAGCTTCTTTGGTGTGATTGACGGTTTCTGTAAAGCAGGATATAATGAATGAAGAGTGAATGCGGAAGAAAAGAAATGTATATGGCACGCTTAGGCGATTTGCCTGCGAGGTAACCGGGCTGATTGTGCGTATAGGCCTGATGTATGAAAGCGCCGCTGGAAGCATCCGCGCGGACGGCTTTTGAAGGACTGAAATGGAAGGACAATCGTGGAAAGAAGGGATTCGGCTATGAGAAAACTGAATGTTGCCATCATCGGGCAGGGACGAAGCGGCTATTCGATTCACGGACGACATTTCCTTACGGATGCGGAGCGCTTCCGCGTTGCCTTTGTGGTGGATGCGCTGCCCGAACGCCGTGAAAAGGCCGAGCGAGTGTTCGGCTGCCGCACGTTTGCCGATTATCGCGAGCTGTTTGAACATCGAGATGAGATTGACTTCGTCGTGAATTCCACGTTTAGCCATATGCATGCGCCTGTGGCGATCGAGCTTTTGAAGCACGGCTTCAATGTCGTGAGTGAGAAGCCGTTTGCGGCCACCGCAGAGCAGGTGGACGAGATGATTGCCGCCGCGAAGGACGCCGGAAGGATGCTCGCGCCGTTTCAGCAGTCGCGCGTAGCGCCGTATTTCAGGAAGGTGTGCGAGGTCATCCGATCCGGCGTGCTGGGGCGCATTGTGTCCATCAGCATCCAGTTCTCCGGCTTCGCGCGACGCTGGGACTGGCAGACGATTCAGGACTTCACCGCAGGCTCGCTGTTCAACACCGGCCCGCACCCGCTGGATCAGGCATTGACGTTGCTTGGCGGCGAGGAAATGCCGGACATCTTTTGTAAGATGGACCGTACTACTACCTTCGGCGACGCGGAGGATTACATCAAGCTCATTATGACGCTGCCGGGACGTCCGTTGGTTGAGCTGGAAATTTCGTCTTCCAATGCTTATCCGTGGGGCACCTACAATGTGCAGGGGACGCAGGGCGGCTTATGGGCATCGATTACGGAGGCAAAGTGGCGCTGGTTTGATCCGAAGGAGGCGCCAGAGCAGAAGGTGATTCGCACGCCGCTCACGGCGCCCGATGGCGAACCGGCGTATTGCTCCGAGAGGCTGCCGTGGCAGGAGGAGCACTGGGCTGCGGGAGAGGGTGAGAATCCGTTCGAGAGTGCGGTAAGGGACTACTACACCAATATCTACAATCATCTGACGAACGGCGAGGCGCTGATCGTGACACCGGAGCAGGTGAAAAGGCAGATTCGCGTGATTCAGCGCGCACATGAGCTGAATCCACTGGATAAGTTTTGCTAAGGAGGAAAAAAACGTGATTCGTGTGGGTGTGATCGGCAGCGAGAATTCGCATGCCATGGCGTTTTCCCGGATTTTCAATCAATCCGGCAAATATGAGGATATGCGCGTGGTCGCCGTTTATGGCGAGGAGCGCGAGGCAAGCGAGGCAATTCAGAAGGAATGCGGCGTGGAGCTGCTGTGCGACCATCCTGAGGAGATGCTTGGAAGGGTGGATGCGTTGATGGTCACGTCGCGCGATGGTAAGCTGCATTTTCCCTATGTAAAGCCGTTCCTTGAGGCCGGGCTTCCTGCGTTCATCGACAAGCCTGTGACCTGCGATCCGCTGCAGGCGCTGGAGCTGGTGCGGCTGGCGGAGAAGCACGGCGCGCGACTGACGGGCGGCTCGTTTGTGAAGCTGGTCTCTGACACGATGAAGCTGAGGGAGGCGGCGAATGCGCAGAAGGCAGCCGGCAAGCTCGTTGGAGGGCATGTTTGGGCACCGGTTAGTATGCAAAACGCCTATGGAAACTTCTGGTTCTACGCGTCGCATCTGGTGGAAACGGCGCTTACGATCTTTGGCTATCGTCCGTTTTTCGTCACGGCGCAGAGAACCGACCGCGGCATTGCCGCCTTGCTCAATTATGGCGCGTACGCTGTGCATCTGACGTTCGGCGACGAGAATTACAACTACGGCGCGACTGTGCTGGGCGAGCAGGTTACCACCTCGGGGATCGAGTTCGGCGAGGGATACGATCTGGAGGCGGAGAACTTTGCGCGCATTGCTCATGGGGAAGAGCCGCATCAAAATGCGCATGATTTCATCGAGGCCGTGTGTGTGATGGATGCGGTGCAGAGGGCTGCTGAGAGCGGCCGGCCCGAGTTCATCGTCAATCTGGCGTAGGGCACAGGATGAACAAAACGTGCTATCGACTGACAATCAACGGCCTCCCGGTGGAGGCTAAGTTTCAGCACGGGGAAATGGAGCGGGCGATTGATCCTCTGATTGCTGCTCTGGTTGCTATGCAAAAGCGTTCTTCCCGGCGTATCGTCGCGTTTCTGGCCGGGCCGCCCGGCGCGGGAAAGAGTACGCTGGCCGAGATGCTTTGCGTGCGTGCGGCTCAGCGGCGTGTGGACGTGCGCTTTCAGACGCTGGGACTGGACGGATTTCATTATCCGAACGCATATCTGGATAAGACATACCGAACGATCGATGGCGTGTGTACGCGGCTGCGCGACGTGAAGGGAAGGCCGGAGACGTTCGATGTGCGCCGTTTTGCGGAAACGCTGGCAAGGGCGAGAGTGGAGGAAGACGTTATCTGGCCGCGCTACGACCGGACGACGCACGATGTGGATGTGCGCGGCGCGACTGTAACCGGAGACGTGCTGATTGTAGAGGGCAACTGGCTTTTGCTGGATGAGCCCGATTGGAACGAAGCATGCGCACTGTGCGACTGCACGGTTGCGCTCGGCGCACCGGAGCCTGTTCTACGGGAACGACTGATTGCGCGAAAAATACGCGGCGGCCTTTCGCGGGAAGAGGCAGAGGCATGGTACACGCGCGTGGACGGGCCGAATGCTGCGCGGTTCGAAAAGCATAGCATTCCCGCCGATTACAATTTGATGTATACCGAAACTACACTGAAAATTTGCAGGGAACGTGTATAATAGTCCCGGTGAAGCCTCGGCGGCAGCGCCGGGGCTTCCTTTGATGGACGCGAGAAGAACAGATGCAGGTGAAGCCGATGAAAAAACTCCTTTTGATTGCAACCGGTGGAACGATTGCCTCCGAGACTGGCGAGGAGGGACTGAAGCCGGGGCTGGGCGCACAGGCGCTTTTGGCGCATGTGCCGAAGCTGGAATCGCTGTATTCGGTGGATGCCGTGCAGCCGCTGAGTCTGGATTCCACCAATATGCGGCCGGAAAATTGGATCAGCATTGCCGAATGCATCCGCGAGCACTACGATGATTACGACGGCTTTGTGATTTCCCACGGCACCGACACGATGGCCTATACCGCTGCGGCGCTGAGCTATCTTGTGATGCATTCGCCTAAGCCGATCATACTGACCGGCGCGCAGCGGTCGATCGTGACGGAGGATACCGACGCACGCACGAACCTGTACGATGCCTTCTGCTACGCGTCCGACGCCGCGTCGCACGGTGTGAGCATTGTATTCGACGGGCACGTGATCACCGGAACGCGTGCGCGCAAGGTGCGCACGAAGAGCCGAAACGCCTTCGAAAGCGTGGATTATCCGCCAGTGGCGCTGGTTCGCGATGGGCGCGTGCTGCGCTATATTCGCGAGGACAGGCCGAGCGAGCCGACGTTTTATCATGAGATGGATTCGCGCGTGGCGGTCGTCAAGCTGACCCCGGGGCTTCCGTGGCAGGCAGTGAGCGCGCTGCGTGGCTGCGTGGACGCGCTTGTGGTGGAAAGCTTCGGCGTGGGCGGACTGCCGAGTTCCGATGGCGGGGCTCTCCTGAAGGAAATCCGCAGCTGGCGGGAAGCTGGAAAGGTAGTGGCGCTTACGACGCAGGTTCCTTACGAGGGTAGCGATCTGGCGCTGTATGAGGTTGGCAGACGCGCGTTGACGGAGGGCGGCGTGATTGAGGCGTACACGATGACGCCGGAGACCGCCGTAGTCAAGCTGATGTGGATTCTGGCGCGCGAGCGAAGCGCGGAGGCCGTGCGCAGGCGGTTCTACGAGCCGGTGGCACATGATCTTCTGGCACTGAAGTCCCCCGAAATCGGATGAGCGAAAGGCTTGTGAGCGGAACATGATCAAAAAACTGGGTGCGTATTTGAAGGGCTATGGGCGCGAGAGCGTGCTCGGGCCGCTGTTTAAGCTACTGGAGGCAATGTTTGAGTTGTTTGTGCCGCTGGTCGTCGCGAGGATGATCGACCTTGGCATCGATAAGGGAGACGAGGCCTATGTGTGGAAGATGGGCGGGTTGCTTCTGCTGCTGGGCGTGGTAGGGCTTGTGTTCTCAATCACGGCGCAGTATTTTGCCGCGCGCGCATCGGTGGGCTTTGCATCGCGCCTGCGCGAGACGCTGTATGACCGTGTAACGTGCCTGTCGGCTGCACAGCTGGACAAAATCGGATCCTCCCGCCTGACCCAGCGGCTGACGGGCGATGTGGATCAGGTGCAGAACGGCCTGAATCTGGCATTGCGCCTGATGCTACGCTCACCGTTCGTCGTGTTTGGCTCGATGATTATGGCGTTTACCGTGGACGCGAAGAGCGCATGGATTTTCGCAGTGATGATTCCGGCACTGTCCGTCGTCGTGTTTGGCGTAATGGGATGGTCGTTAAAGCTGTTCAAGCGCTCGCAGGCGAACATGGATCGGGTGATGAATCTGGTTCGTGAAAACCTGACCGGTGTGCGCGTGATTCGTGCGTTCGGGCGAGACGGCAGCGAAAACGCGCGCTTTGCCGACGCGTCTGATCGCCTGAACGCCAGCCAGCGCGCGGCGGGGCGCGTGAGTGCGCTTACGAACCCGCTGACGAGCGTGATTGTGAATCTTGCGCTGATCGTTCTGATTCATACAGGCGCTTTGCGCGTGGATACAGGCACGCTGTCGCAGGGACAGCTTGTGGCACTTGTAAACTATATGAGCCAAATACTGGTTGAGCTGATCAAGCTTGCCAACCTGATCGTTTCCATTTCCAAGGCGTTGGCCTGCTTTGAGCGCGTGCAAGCGGTGATTGACCTGCCCGAGGATGCGACCGAGCGCGTTGCCGGCGCAGCGTTGGACAGGGCGGCCGACGTAGCTGTGCGCTTCGAGCATGTGAATCTGGTATATCCCGGCGCAGGCGCGCCGTCGCTGGAGGATGTGAGCTTTGTTGCGCATCGCGGCGAGACGATTGGCATCGTGGGCCCGACGGGCTCCGGCAAAAGTTCGCTTGTGAACCTGATTCCGCGCTTCTATGACGCGACGAGCGGCAGCGTGGAGCTGTATGGGCAGGACGTGAAGCAGCTGGCAGCGGAGGACATTCGTCGCAGCGTGGGAATGGTGCCGCAGAAAACGGTGCTGTTCTCCGGCAGTATTGCCGACAACGTGCGCTGGGGAAATGCGGATGCGTCAGATGAAGAGGTCCTGAATGCTATTGACGGCGCACAGGGCGCGGACATCCTCTCCAGGAAGACGGATGGCATGAATGCACCGGTCGGGCAGGGTGGGCGCGCGTTGTCCGGCGGACAGCGGCAGCGCGTGGCCATTGCGCGCGCGCTGGTTCGAAATGCGAATATTTTGATCTTGGACGACAGCGCCTCGGCGCTGGACTTCGCCACCGACGCACGTCTGCGCGCTGCCATTCGCGCGCGGCAGGGCAGGCAGACGGTGTTTATCGTCTCTCAGCGCGCGTCCGGCGTGCGCTACGCCGATCGGATTCTGGTGATGGACGAGGGACGTGTGTCCGCGCAGGGCACGCATGAGGAACTGATGCAGTCGAGCGAGCTTTACCGCGAAATCTATTTCAGCCAGTTCCCGGAGGGCGATCACGTATGCGAAAGCAGGTAAGCACATTAAAGATGCTCATGAAATATCTGGGTGCGCGAAAGTACTGGATTCTTGTGTCGCTGTTGCTGGCGTTGGGGTCGGTAGGGCTATCCCTGTATATCCCGGTGCTTACGGGTGAGGCAGTCGATCTGGCAGTCGGTAGGGGCAACGTGGAGCTAGCGGGAATCGCCGTGATTCTTGTGAAAATTGCCGCGTGCGCGTGCGCTTTGGCGCTTTTGCAGTGGGCGATGAGCGCTGTAAACAATCGCCTGTCGTTCGATACGTCGCGTGACATTCGTCTGGAGGCGTTCCGGAAAATTGCAAGGCTGCCGCTGAAGACCATTGATGCGCAGCCGCTGGGCGATATTGTTTCCCGCGTGATGTCGGATGTGGAGCAGCTTTCGGACGGAGTTTTGATGGGCTTCACGCAGCTGTTCACCGGCGTGATTACGATTCTGGGCACGCTGGTTTTCATGCTGGTCAAGCAGCCGTTGATTGCCGTGGCCGTCGTGGTTGTTACGCCGCTGTCGCTGGTGGTATCCTCTTTTATTGCGAAGCGCACGTACAGTATGTTCAAAAAGCAATCCGAAAACCGCGGTGCACTGACGGCTATCATTGACGAGAGCGTATCCGGAATGAAGACGGTGAAGGCGTTCTCACAGGAGGGAATGATGCGCGGCCGCTTCTGCGAGGCAAACGAAAGACTGCGAGAAAGCGCGCTCAAGGCGATTTTCTTTTCCTCCATTACGAACCCGGCGACGCGCTTTGTCAATTCTGTGGTATATGCGCTGGTTGCCGTGATTGGTTCCCTGTTCGCAATTGCCCGACCGCTGATGATGTCTGTCGGAGATCTGACGTGCTTTTTGAGCTATGCCAGCCAGTATACCAAGCCCTTCAACGAAATCAGTGGTGTGGTAGCTGAGTTCCAGAACGCGCTGGCCTGCGCGGCACGCGTATTTGAGTTCATTGCCGAGGAAGAGATGAAGCCTGATCCTCAGAGCGTCGCGGCGGTTGAGGGACTCAGGGGCGACGTGGGGATTGAGGATCTGTCGTTCTCTTATGAGCCGGATCGAAAGCTGATCGAGCATTTGAATCTGAGCGCCCCGGCGGGGCGGCGCGTGGCTATCGTGGGCCCGACAGGCTGCGGCAAGACGACTCTAATAAACCTTCTGATGCGCTTTTATGAGCCGGACGCGGGGCGCATTACCGTGGACGGTGTGGATGCGCGCGAATATGGACGCGAGGCGCTCAGAAGTGCTTACGGCATGGTTTTGCAGGATACGTGGCTGATGAGCGGAACGGTACGCGAGAACATTCGCTTTGGCGCGCCCGACGCCACGGACGAACAGGTACTTGAGGCTGCGCGCGCGGCGCATGCACATTCGTTCATCGAGCGCCTGCCGGACGGCTATGATACGATGCTGTCTGAGGATGGAGGCGGTTTGTCGCAGGGGCAGAAGCAGCTGATCTGCATTGCCCGCGTGATGCTGAAAACGCCGCGAATTCTCATACTGGACGAGGCCACCAGCTCCATCGACACGCGCACCGAGCTGCGCATTCAGGATGCATTTCAGCACCTGATGGAGGGAAGAACCAGCTTCGTAGTGGCACATCGCCTGTCCACGATCCGTTCCGCAGATGTGATCGTGGCCATGAAGGATGGAAAAATCATGGAAGTGGGCAGCCACGAGGAGCTCCTGAAGAAAAACGGATTCTATGCGGATCTATATATGAGTCAGTACCGCTGACGGAAGGAAAGGGAAGCGGGTTTGTTTACTGAGGAATTTGACCTGATCGTGGTGGGAGCTGGGCATGCGGGCTGCGAGGCTGCGCTGGCGGGCGCTCGGATGGGGCAGCGCACGTTGCTTTTGACGCTGAATCTGGATAGCGTGGCCATGATGCCCTGCAACCCCGCCATTGGCGGAACGGGCAAGGGCCACCTGGTGCGCGAACTGGATGCGCTGGGCGGCGAAATGGGCCGCGCCATCGATGACACATTCATCCAGTCACGCATGCTGAATACCGGCAAGGGGCCGGCCGTGTATTCCCTGCGCGCGCAGGCGGATAAAATGGCCTACAAGGCCCGAATGCGTGCTGCAGTGGAGAACCAGCTGGGGTTAACGCTTCGGCAGGGAGAGGTCAGACGGCTGATCGTGGAAAATGGCGAGCTTCGCGGCGTGGAAACGGCGACGGGTTCCCAAATTGGTTGCCGTGCGGCGGTGCTGTGTACGGGCGTATATCTGAAAAGCCGCATCATCATTGGTCAGTGCTCGTGGGAGAGCGGCCCGCAGGGACTTGTTGCCGCTACGGGGCTCACGCAGTCGCTTCTGGACAACGGCTTTTCGATTCGTCGCTTTAAAACCGGTACGCCCGCGCGCGTGGACGTGCGCACGGTGGATTTCTCACGGATGACTCCGCAGGAGGGCGATTCGCCGATCGTGCCGTTTTCCTTCCTCACGGACGCTGCGATGCTAAAAAACCGAGCGTTGTGCTATCTTACCTACACGACGCCCGAAACGCACGAAATTATTCGCGAAAACCTGCACCTGTCGCCAATGTACTCTGGTGCGATCAAGGGTACCGGCGCGCGCTACTGCCCATCCATCGAGGACAAGGTTGTGCGCTTTGCCGACAAGGAACGCCATCCCATCTTCATGGAGCCGGAGGGACTGAATACGGTGGAATGGTATGTGCAGGGTATGTCGTCATCGCTGCCCGAGGACGTACAGCGGCGCATGTATCGTTCTGTGCCAGGCCTTGAGCATGCCGAGCTGATGCGGCTGGCCTACGCCATTGAATACGATTGCATTGATCCGATGCAGCTGACCAGTCATTTTGAGGCGCGGCATATCCGCGGCCTGTTCTGCGCAGGGCAGATCAACGGCACGTCCGGCTATGAGGAAGCGGCAGCACAGGGCTTGTATGCGGGCATGAACGCGGCGCTTCAGCTGAAGGGCGAGGAAATGATCGCGCTCAACCGCGCGAACAGCTACATCGGCGTGATGGTGGATGACCTGACCACAAAGGGCACCGACGAGCCGTACCGCATGATGACATCCCGTGCCGAATACCGGTTGCTTCTTCGGCAGGATAATGCCGATTTGCGGCTGACGGAGCTGGGCTATCGTGCCGGTCTGGCGAGCGAGGAGCGCTACCGCCGCATGTGCGAAAAGCGCGAGCAGCTGGAGAAGGGCTGTGCGTACCTAAGCAAAACGTGGGTGGCGCCGTCGGAGCCGGTGAACGCATTGCTTCGCGAAAAGGGCGAGACGGAGCTTTCAGCCTCTGCACGCCTGAGCGATCTGATCAAGCGCCCGAACGTGCATTATGACGACCTTGCCGCCTGCGTATCCGGCATGCCTGAGCTGCGTGCCGACGCGCGGGAGCAGACGGAGATTGAATTGAAGTATGAGGGCTACATTGATCGTCAGCGCGCCGAGGTAAAGAGGTTTCTCCGCGAGGAGGAAATGCGGCTTCCGGCTGATCTGGACTACATGACGGTGGACACGCTGCGCGTGGAAGCGCGGCAGAAGCTGAACAAGGTGAGGCCTATATCGCTGGGGCAGGCATCGCGCATCCCGGGCGTGTCGCCGGGTGACATTACGGTTCTGATGATTCTGATGGAAAAGAAAAGGCGGGAAAACAGGGCATGAAGGCGTATCTGAAGGCGCAGGCAGAGAAAATGGGTATTCCGATGACGGATGCACAGGCGGATGCGTTCTGCATGTATCATGATCTGCTGACGGCAGTGAATCGGGAAATGAATCTGACGCGCGTAGGCGAGGATGTTCGGGAGGCTGTCGACCGCAACTATCTGGACAGCCTGACCATTCTTCCGTTTCTGCACGGTGTGTCTACGCTGATTGACGTGGGCACCGGCGCAGGCTTTCCCGGCATCCCTGTCGCCATCATGTGTCCAGACATTCATGTTACGCTGATGGACGCGCTGGGCAAGCGTGTAGCGTTTCTGAAGCAGGTCGTGGATGCGCTTGCTCTGAATGCGGACTGCGTGCATGCCCGATGCGAGGATGCGGCAAAGAAGCCGGAATTCCGGGATTCGTATGACGCAGCCTGTGCGCGCGCGGTGGCGGAAACGAACGTGCTGAGTGAGTGGCTGTTGCCGTTTGTAAAGCCCGGCGGGCGGATGCTGGCGCTGAAGGGACCGATGGCGGCCGAGGAGGCAGAACGCGCAGAGACAGCGCTTTCGCAGCTGAACGGACGGCTGGCGCGCGTGTGTCCGGTCGCTGTACCGGGGCGCGACTGGGAGCATCGCGTGGTTGAGATTCTGAAAACGGATGCGACGCCGGATCGCTTTCCCCGCAAGGCGGGCATCGCCGAAAAGCGGCCGCTCAGGTGACAGTGGGCTTCACCGAAAACATGCGCAGTTATTTGCTGTCATTGAAGCGTATACGATGACGGCAGCGCGATATCTTCGTCGACTGGTTTTGAAAGCAGCCATCCCTTCCGTATATATAAGCGGAGGGGATGGCTTTATGATGGAAAGAAGGCTGAAGCCTTCGGCAAAGGAGCTTTCGCGCGTGCGGGTGGCGGAGATTCACGCAAACCCGTATCAGCCGCGCGCGCTTTTTGACGAGGAGAGCATCCGCGCGCTGGCGCGGTCAATTGAGGAAAACGGGCTTTTGTCGCCGCTGCTTCTGCGAAGGGGCGAGGGAAACGGGTATACGCTGATTGCAGGGGAACGGCGTCTACGCGCGCTTCGCGTGCTGGGGCGCAATTGGGTGGACGCCATTGTCATGGATGCAGATGAGGTCGACATGCGCGCGTTATCGCTGATTGAAAATATCCAGCGGGAGCAGCTGACGTTTCTGGAGGAAGCGCAGGCTATGCGGGAGCTGCTGCGTGAGACAGGGGTAACGCAGGAGGCGTTAGCGCGCCGGCTGGGGCGAAGTCCGTCGTCGGTAGCGAATCTTCTGCGCCTTCTTAGACTTCCGGAGACTGTGCGGCGGGCAATAGGTGAGGAAAAGCTGACCGAACGGCATGCACGCGCGCTCTTGAAGCTGGACGGCGATGAGAAGATACAGCTGGATGCAGTTCGCCGCATTACAAGGGGACAGCTGAACGTGCGCCAGACAGATGCGCTGATCGAGAGTCTTCTGCGTGAGAAGCGTGCAGCAAGCTGCAGGGTCAAGGGCGTGGTGAGGGATGCGCGCATGTTTGTAAACGCGATTTCCGGCACGGTGGAGAAGCTTCGCAAGGTGGGGGTGAATGCAGCGCTGCGCGTGGAGGAGACGAGCGATAGCGTGGAAATTTTTGTGACGCTGCACAAGGGAGTGAGAGAGGAAAGAAAGGGTTGACGCGGGCGGCGGATTCGGGTATGATGGGAGCAGGAGGTGTTTGCTATGCACACCGATATTGAAATTGCCCGGAATACCCCTCTTATGGACATCAAGGCGGTTGCCGCGCGCGCGGGAATCAGGGAAGACGATCTGGAATGTTATGGCCGAAATAAGGCCAAGGTATCGCTCAAATTATTGGACGAGCCTGCCGGAAAAGACGGAAAGCTTGTGCTTGTGACGGCGATTACGCCCACATCTGCGGGCGAGGGCAAGACGACCACCACCATTGGTCTGGCCGACGCGCTGAGCCGACTGGGCATGCGCACGATGGCGGCGCTTCGCGAGCCGTCGCTGGGGCCGGTGTTCGGCCTGAAGGGCGGCGCTGCGGGCGGCGGCTATGCGCAGGTGGCGCCGATGGATGAAATCAACCTGCATTTTACTGGCGACTTCCATGCGATTGGTGCGGCCAACAACCTTCTGGCGGCGATGATCGACAATCATATTCATCAGGGGAATTCGCTGAACATCGATCCGCGGCGCATCGCATGGCGGAGATGCGTGGACATGAACGATCGTCAGCTGCGCAGTATTGTGGATGGACTTGGCGGCCGCGCAAACGGCTGTCCGCGCGAGGATGGCTATGATATTACCGTGGCCAGCGAGGTCATGGCGATTCTGTGCCTGTCCCAGAGCCTTGCTGATCTTAAGGCGCGTCTCGCGCGCATCGTCATAGGCTATACCTATGACGATCAGCCGGTTATGGCTGGTGATCTGAAGGCCGCGGGGGCAATGACGGCGCTTCTGAAGGACGCGCTTAAGCCCAATCTTGTGCAGACGCTGGAGCATACGCCCGCGCTGGTGCACGGAGGGCCGTTTGCCAACATTGCCCACGGCTGCAACAGCGTGCTCGCTACGCGCATGGCGATGCGCCTGGCAGATTATACCGTGACGGAGGCGGGCTTCGGCGCTGATCTTGGAGCGGAAAAGTTTTTGGATATCAAGTGCCGCATGGCGGGCATTCGTCCTGATGCGGTGGTGATCGTGGCTACGGTTCGTGCGCTGAAGCTGCACGGCGGCGTGAAGAAGGACGCTCTGACGCAGGAGAATGTGGATGCAATGCTCAAGGGCGCGGAAAATCTGCGGCGGCACGTGCGGAATATCCGGGATGTATTCGGACTGCCGTGTGTGGTAGCAATCAACCGTTTCCCGGACGACACCAATGCGGAAATCGCGGCGCTTACGCATGCCATGGACGCAGAGGGCGTGAAGGTGCTTCCGAGCGAGGTATGGGCAAGGGGCAGCGAAGGAGGGCTGGCGCTGGCACGCGAGGTCGTGCGGCTGTGCGAGGAGGAAAACCACTTCTCATTTGCCTATGATGCAGCGGACAGCATTCTAAAGAAGCTGAACGATCTGACGAAGCGCGTGTATGGCGGCCGTTGCGCCGTGCTGACGGCGGAGGCGAAGAGACAGGCGAGAAGGCTTGCGGAGCTGGGCTACGGAGAGCTGCCGGTATGTGTGGCGAAGACGCAGTACAGCTTTTCGGACAAGCCTGCACTTCTTGGCGCGCCGACGGATTTTGAAATTACTGTGCGCGCGCTGCGCGTATCGGCAGGCGCGGGTTTCATAGTCGCGCTGACCGGGGACATTATGACGATGCCGGGGCTTCCGAAGGTTCCGGCAGCAGAGAGTATTGACGTGGACGAGGATGGGAACATCACGGGGCTGTTCTGATTGCGATAGACGCGCGTGAGCTGGACGTTTGCGGGGCAGTCATGGCAGATGCGGACGGGAGCGTCGCCGGCGGGCTTGAGCAGGATGATGCCGGGAACGCGTGGATGGAGAATTGAGCTACGGACGGGACGAGGCTTCGCCGACAGGAGGCGTTTTCATGAAATACATTGTGGCACTGGATCAGGGAACGACGAGCTCACGAGCCGTCGTGTTTGATGAAACCGGCGCGCTTGTAGCGTCGCATGGTATTGAGTTCAGACAGATTTATCCGAAGCCCGGCTGGGTTGAGCATGATCCGGAGGATATTTACGAAAGTCAGCTGAACGCGCTTCGCGCGGCGGTGGAGAAGGCGGGAATCGATGCGGCAGATATTCTGGCCGTGGGCATTGCCAATCAGCGAGAGACAACGCTTCTTTGGGAACGCGAGACGGGCAAACCGATGCACAATGCGATTGTGTGGCAGTGCCGCCGCACCGCGCCGCTGGTTGAGCGGCTAAAGGAGGATGGACTGGGCAATACCATTCGGGACCGCACGGGCCTGATTCCGGATGCGTATTTTTCCGGAACGAAGCTCGAATGGCTGCTGGACAACATCGATGGCGCGCGCGACCGGGCGCAGAATGGTGAATTGTGCTTCGGTACTGTGGATAGCTTTCTGGCGTATCGCCTGACGGGTGCGCGCGTGCATGTAACCGATGCAACGAATGCATCGCGCACGATGCTGTTTAATATCCATAAGCAGGAGTGGGACGAAACGCTCCTACGCGCTATGGATATTCCTGCACCGCTTCTGCCGACGGTGGTGGACTCGTCAGGCATAATCGGCATGCTGGACAAGTCCATTCTTGGACGTGAGATTCCCGTTGCGGCTATGGCGGGTGATCAGCATGCGGCGCTCTACGGACAGGCATGCTTTGGCCCGGGCGAGGCCAAGAATACCTATGGCACCGGCTGTTTTGTTTTGATGAACACCGGCGCGCGGCCGGTTCGCAGCCAGTTTGGGCTGTTGTCCACCGTTGCGTGGCGTGTGAACGGAAAAACCACCTATGCGCTGGAGGGCAGCGTGTTCGTGGCGGGCGCAGCGATTCAGTGGCTGAGGGACGAAATGAAGCTGATTTCGACCGCAGCGGAGTCGGAAGTGCTGGCGCGGTCGCTCGCGGACAATGGCGGGGTCTATCTGGTTCCGGCGTTTACCGGCATGGGCGCGCCGTACTGGGATATGTATGCGCGCGGCACGATCGTCGGGCTTACGCGAGGGGCGGGGCGAGCGCATATCGTGCGTGCAGCGTTGGAATCCATTGCTTATCAATCGGCGAATGTGCTTGAAGCCATGGAAAAGGACGGCGGCGTACGCATGGCAGCGCTGAGAGTGGACGGCGGTGCGAGCGCGAACGAGTTCCTTATGCAGTTTCAGAGCGATATTCTCGGCGTGCCGGTCATTGCGCCGCAGGTGACGGAAACCACGGCGCTGGGCGCGGCCATGCTGGCCGGGCGCGCGGTGGGCTTGTGGGACGACAAGCAGCTAAGGAATGTGTGGCGGAAAAAGAAGGAATTCCGTCCCGACATGCCGGGTGAAAACCGAGAACGGCTGCTTCAGCAGTGGCGGCGGGCGGTTGAGCGCGCGCGGAGATGGGAAGAGGAATGACGCGCGGAGGTGTGTCGGAAGAGGAAATCTGCGTTGGAGGGGTCCTTCTGAAAAGCGGAATAATTGCTTCGATAGCGGCGGCTGGCGATTGCATGTGTGCGGATGCGTGACGCGGAGGTTCCTGCCGAAAGGCGGAATGGCGGCTTCGGCAGCAGGCGATCGCTTGCGTGCAGAAATGCGTCGGAAGAGGAAATCCGCCTCGGAGGAGGCTTCCTGTGAAGAGGCGGAAAGGAGAAACCAAATGGACGAGTATCGGGAGCTGAAACCGTTTTTGAATGAAGTACTGCGTCTGAAGGCGATTCCGGCGAAAAGCCGAAAGAAGCTGACGGCGCTATATTATCTGGCTGGAAAATTTGAAATTGGCAGGCAGTACACCGAGTCGGAGGTGAATGACATTCTGGACGACTGGACGGAATTTCACGATCCCGCGACACTGCGAAGGGAGCTGTTCAATAAGCGCCTTTTGAATCGCACGCCGGACGGTCGAACCTACTGGAAGGAGGACGTGCCGCCGCTTGAGGAGTTCCTCGGGAAATATCTCTGAGGAGGAACATGATGGAGCAATTCTCAAAAGAGGAATATCTGGAGAACCCCTGCGGCTGTGCTTCAATTCCGTACTGGAAGGCAAGGACGATCTGCGTGCCGGAGAATATGCGGATTGTACACGACGTAGCGTATGACGGGGAAAGGTATGAAGCGTATTCAGACGAGCCGTATTTTCGTTTGCTGCATCCGCTGACGGCGCTGCATAAGCCTGTGCTTCCGCCGGGATATTCGTGTGGATCAGCCACGCTGTGTGAGCTTGCGGAGCATATTAACCGCTGCTATGGCAGGATGTGCGTCTCCGAGAAGGAATTAAAGGGCTATGCCTCGCGTGCAGTATATGATGGACGCCTGTGGCTGGCAGTGCGGGACGACCGAACCGGGGAGCTTGCGGGAACGGGCATTGGAGAGCTGGATAGAGAGATTGGCGAGGGCATTCTGGAATGGATTCAGGTGTCTGAGCCTTGCCGTGGGCGCGGAATCGGGCGGTATATGGTGTGTGAGTTGCTGTGGAGGATGCGCGGCAGAGCACGGTTTGCTACGGTTTCCGGCCGGTGCGACAATCCGAGTCAACCGGAACGCCTGTATCGCAGCTGCGGATTTACCGGCGGAGACGTGTGGCATATTTTGAAAAAAGGACATAGCGCGCGTGGAAGCGCATGAAAAAGAGAACTCCCGCGGACGAAGAGCTTTGCGAATCGTCCGCGGGAGTTTTATGCCCTCAGGGTTCAATATGCGGCTTATTCGAGGCCGTAGTATACGACGAGGTTCTCGAGGTATTCTTCCAGACCGCGATCCTCCAGGCCCTTCAGGTAGGCGTTCCACGCCTCATCGTCGTTGATGTCCAGCTGACCCATGATGAACTGGGTGTCAGTGGCCTTCACGTAATCGTTGATGGTGGTGCTGAGGTTGGCAACCTTGGTCTTTACGTCCTCATCGGTGCACCATACGACGTCCGGGATGTGATGATCTACGTAGTAGGGCTCGTAGACCTGCGCGGCATGCACCAGAGCGTAGGTGTTGTCGGTGTAGATATTCTCGGGATCCATGGTGGTGGCGTAGCGGATCTCAGCCTTGTCGGCGCGCGGGAAGGAGCCGGAGTTCCACAGCGCTTCGATATCGGGCACGAGGCGGGAGATGGACTTGTCGCCGCCATAGAAGCTCTGGGAATCAACCCACTCCCAGTCCTTGCCTTCTACGCCGTAGTGGCCGACATAGGTGCCCTCCTCGCCGATGAACCAGTCGAGGAACTTGAAGGCGACCTCGGGATTCTCGCACTTGGTGGAGATGGCGCCGACCATGTTGAAGTTGCCGCCGAAGCGGGCCGCGCTCTGCTGGGTGCTGTCGTCGCCCTTCAGGGGCGCGATGGGCTCGTAGTCAACCCAGTTGAGAATGTTGGCGTCGATTACGTCGCCCTGATACCAGATGGGCATAACGCCGATCACGGCTTCGTCGGAGGGCTTGTTGAGAATGGCCTGGAACTGGGTCTTGTCCTGCACGTAGGTTTCCTCGGCGATCAGGCCTTCGGCATACAGGTCGGCGATGTACTTAAGACCCTCGCGCCAGCCGTCGGTATTGGCGTGGAAGGCGATTTCGCCGTCGTCGGTGATGGTGTAGTAGTTATCGGTGTACAGCTCAAAGGGATTCATCAGGAAGCAGATGGGGTCGGACTTGCGGCCGTTGTAGTAGCCCATCATCGGGATTTCGTCCGCTTCGCCATTGCCGTTCAGGTCGGTTTCCTTGATGGCGATGAGCAGATCCTTGAACTCCTCGGGCGTGGTGGGCATGTCCATGCCGAGCTTCTCGAGCCACGACTGCTTCACGAACATCTTGTATTCGCTGTCCTTATGCACGCCGCTGTCGGTGTACACGAAGGTGTAGATGTTGCCGTCGGGCGCGGTGAGCATGGCCTTGTAGCCGGGGTTCTCCTCGAGCATGGCCTTGTAGTTGTAGCCCTGCGTTTCGATCAGGTCGTTGAGGGGGAGAAGCATTTTGGCTTCCATACCCATAAGGATTTTGTCGGTGCTGAACCAGGGGCCGAGGAAGATGTCCGGCCACTCGTTGCTGGCGAGCATCAGGTTGTAGGCGGTGTCGCCGCTGTCGGTATAGAACTGGAAGTCGATTTTGACGCCGAGCTTTTCCTCGATGTACTTGGTCATGTCGCAGTTGAGATAGTCGCGATTGGCCTGATTGGCAGTCCATACCGTGAGGGTTACGACTTCATCCGCGAGAGGATACACGTTTTCGTCGGACACCGTGACGGCGCTTGCGGACGCGCAGACCATCATCAGGATGGCCATGAGCAGTGCGAGTTTCTTCATGGGAAATACCTCCTTGTTTTCTATCTTGAGCGCACGCGCGCCAAAGATGCTTAGCCCTTTACCGCGCCGATCATGACGCCCTTTACAAAGAAGCGCTGAACGAACGGGTAAATAATCATAACCGGAAGGGAGGAAACGACGATTACGGCATATTTCATGACGTTGCGGCGCTCCTCCAGCGCCATCAGCGTGCTGATGTCCATTTGGTCGATGTCGGTGGTGTTGAGAATCAGGATTTCGCGCAGGAACAGGGAAAGCGGATAGTAATTGCGCTTGGTGGATACGTAGACCATTGCGTCGAAGTAGGCGTTCCAGATGCCGACGGCGTAGAACAGGCCAATGACCGCCAGAATGGGGCCGGAAAGCGGCAGCAGAATGCTGATCATGTAGCGGATGTTTCCGCAGCCGTCCAGCTGGGCAGATTCCAGCAGCTCGCCGGGAATCGACGTTTTAAAGTAGGTGCGCATAACGATCATGTTATAAACTGACAGGCAGCCCGGCAGCAGAAGCGCCCAGCGGGTGTTGAGCAGACCCAGCTTCTGAACGACCAGGAAGGTGGGAATCAAGCCGCCGGAGAAGTACATCGTGACCATGGCAAGCAGCATGATGAGCTTGCGGCCGGCAAAGTCGCTGCGGGAAAGCGGATAGGCCATCAGTACGGTCATAGCCAGACACAGCGCCGTGCCGCACAGCATGTAAAACAGCGAGTTCTTATAGCCCATCCAGATATCCTTGTACTGAAGCACAGCCTCATAGCCGGCCAGCGAAAAGCGCTTGGGAATCAGGGACAGGGACATGGTCGCCGTGCCGGCCGAGAACGAGGCGGAGATGACGAACAAAAGCGGATAGGCGATGATGATCAGAAACAGGCACAGCACGATGAAGTTGATTGTGAGGATGATTTTGTCGCCCAAGGTATCGCGTACGAAGAGATTGCACTTTTGCTTTTTCATAATGCTCCCTCCTCAGAACAGAGAGCTTCCGCTCAGACGGTCGGACGCCTTGTTTACAATCAGCAGCATCACCACGTTGACCAGCGACACGAACAGGCCGATGGCCGTGGCGTAGGAATACTGCGGCGTGGAGGCGGCGATGCCCTGCTTGTATACGTAGGTGGAGATGACCTCGCTCACGTCCAGATTCAGACTGTTCTGCAGAAGGTAAATCTTTTCGTAGCCTACGGAAAGAATGCTTCCGCAGTTCATGATCAGCAGGATGGAGATCGTCGGCGCAATGCCGGGAAGATCGACGTGCCAGATGCGCTTGAGGATGTTTGCGCCGTCCACGATGGCGGCCTCGTGCAGCTCCGGAGAAATACCGGACAATGCAGCGATATAGATGATGGACGAATAGCCTACGCTCTGCCATACGCCTGACCACACGTAGATGGGGCGGAAGTATTCTGCCTTCGCCATGAAATAGACGCTTTCGCCGCCCAGCGCGTTGATGAGCATGTTCAGAATGCCGCTGCGCTGATCGAAGAACTGAAGAATCAGGCCGACCATGACGACGGTGGAGATGAAGTGCGGAGCGTAGGAAACCAACTGTACCGTTTTCTTGAAGCCGGAAAGGCGCGTGTAGTTCAGCATCAGCGCCAGTATAATCGGCAGAGGGAAGGTGCACAGCGAATACAGGCTGATCAGAATGGTGTTCCGCATGATCTGCTTGAAGTTGAAATCCGTCATAAAGGTCTGAAAATGCTTGAAGCCCAGCCACTCGCTGCCGGAGATGGAACGTGCAGGTGAATAGTTGCGGAAGGCAATCTGCACGCCGTACATCGGTATGTACTTGAAAATAATCAGGAAAGCGACAGGGATGGATATGAGCAGATACAATGCCCAGTTATTGCGTATTTCCTTGCGGAAGCGCTCAAGCCTGGATTTTTGATAAGGAATTAGCATCCGATCGGATTTCATCATAAAACCACCTCCGAAAACAGCATCTATTGACAGATTCAACCCTATAGTATTATAATACAAACGCGATATCAATGTCGATTCTTGTGAATATATGAGCAATTCTTGCGCATACAAAGGAGTAGAGAAAATTGGTCAGACGTCCCGTTCCGCCGATCATAAATATGGGCTGCGTATATTTCTATACAGGCCTTGCTCAGCGGTTCCCGTTTCAGATTACATCCTGCGGGCACTTTGTCGTGGGGGAGGGCTTTTATACCGAGAGAGATAAGCGCGAGGATTATCAGCTGATTCACACGCTGGAGGGCGCAGGCTATCTGATTGTGGACGGTGTGCGCCGGGAGCTTCCGGCCGGAAGCTATGTGCTGATCGACTGCAGCAGGTATCATTACTACGCAGTCAATGGCGATCACTGGGCGTACGATTATATGCATCTTGCCGGGGACGGGATGAAGGCATATCTGGACAATGTATTTACGCTGCCGCTGCTGTTCTTTCCTTCCGAGGTTACCATGCTGAACAGCTATATGAGTACCGTTCTGAACACGCATATTCAGGATGACGTTGTGGGCTATGCCCAGGCGTGCGCGCTGGGCGCATCAATTCTCAATGAGATTGTGAAGGAGTGCGAGCGCAGCGCGCAGCTGAGCGCCAGAGAGGCGGGCGAGCGCGGCAAGCGCGATATTGAGAGCGCGCTTCTGTTCATGCGCTGTCATTATATGGAAACGATCACGTTGGACGATCTGGTTCAGAAAACGTATATGACAAAGTACCACTTCTGCCACCGCTTCAAGCAGATTACAGGCATGTCGCCCTATCAGTTTCTGCTGCATGTGCGCATTGAGAACGCGAGAAAGCTGCTTCTGAATTGCGATGACACGCTGTATGCCATTGCCGAGCGGTGCGGCTTTGGAGACGTTGGCTCATTTATCCGACAGTTCAAGCGAATTGTCGGTCAGACGCCCGGCGAGCTGCGCGCCCAGCATCGAAGGCGGATTGGCGAGGAGTAGGCCTACGGGCGATAGTCGATATTCGCCCTTTGCGCCTGCGCGAGCTGTAAGCGGTGGGACGGGAGAAGGTAGGTTTTCCCGTCCTTTTTGAAATTCGCACCGGTCTGGTGAAAGGTAAAGGAAACTCCAGCTGCTTCGCACTGGCGGCGTAGGGAGAGAATCCATTGAAAATCGCACGGACGCGCGCCCTCGTAGGCTTCGCCGCCCGCTGAAACCCATTGGATTCGGCCGGAGGCGAGATAAGGCTCCAGATGAAGCTCCTCCAGAAGCGGGGAGGCCGCGATGCCGCGCGCGGCGGCTGGAAACTCCAGCAAAAAAGGAATGCGCTCGTCGGCGCGGCGCTGATTTTCGGTGCTGACGGAAAGACGAACATTCGGATAGCCGTCGCCCCAGTCGAGCGGCAGCAGGGTACGAGCGCGGTCGATGCGCTTGGTGAAGATTTCAAACGTACAGTCCGGCCGCGCACGGATGATGCGGAAGGCGTCGCCGCGCCATTCATCCGCGTCCTCCAGAAAGAAATCGGACGTGAAGCAGGTGAAGAAGGTCGTTCCGGAGGGATAGCGGAATTCGCCGCTTCGCCTGCGCGAAAGCGGTTTGGAAAAGCCCGATGCGTTTTTGTGAATGGCGGTTTCTACGCCGCGCAGACGATCGAGCGCGAACACATAGCAGTGCGCGCAGCCCTCGCTCACGCGTCGACAGCCGTGCCACGGGTTCCAGAATTCAGCCATGAACGTCTCCTTTGGGAAAAAAGAATGCGGGAGGACAGCTTGCCCTCCCGCTTGTAGCCTTAACCGATTCGTGCCTTCAGGAAATCGACGGCCTTGTGGATGTCTGCCTCGGGGCTGTCGCCGACCTCGCGCTCAATCGTAAGGAAGCCTTTGTAGCCGATGTCGTCCAGCGCCGCAAGATATTTGTCAAACGGCACGCCGCCCTCGCCCAGCGGAACCTCCAGGAACGCAGCGTCGGTGACCAGCGCGTCCTCGCGCACAAGGCCATATACGGCCTCCGGATTGGACTCGCGCAGCTTCACGCCATCCTTGGCGTGGGTGTGAACGATGTAATCCTTCAGGTTGTAGACCGCCTGCACGGGGTCGTCGCCGGTGACCATTACGAGGTTTGCGGGGTCGAGATTGACGGCTACGCCGGTTGAATGCAGGCTGTCGAGAAAGTGCTTGAGCGTCAGGCTGGTTTCAGGGCCGGTTTCAATGGCAAAGTGCGCGTCGAGACTGTCGGCGTAGGCGGCCAGCTCGCCGCATGCATCCTGCAAAATGTGGAAGCGCGGGTGATCCTCGCTTGCGGGTACGACGCCGATGTGCGTGGTGACGACATTGGTTTCCAGATCCTTGGCCAGATCCAGAATGCGCTTGGAGCGCTCGATCAGCTCGGGGTTCTTCTCGGGATTGTAGAAGCCGTGGCCGAGGTCGCCGCACAGCGCGGAGATCACAAGCCCGCGATCCTTTACGGCGTGCAGGAAATCGCGGCGCTTCTGACCGGTCAGGTTTTCAGGAGACATTTCACCGCGCGTGGCGTACACCTGCACACCCTGCGCGCCCAGATTGCGCGTGATGTCCAGTGCCTCGGGGAACGGTTTCCGGAAGGAATCCAGAATGATGCCAATCGGGAACTTGTACATGCAATTCACCTCATACCTTGTTTTTTTCATTAAATCCATTGTACAACATCCGGCGGAGAATTGCAAGAGAAAATGGAAATATATAACAATATAACAAAAATGATTGACGCAGGAGTGCGGCCAGGGTAAAATGGAGATGCATTCCGGAAATGCGAAAGAACGGTAAGGAAGTGAAAAATATGCAAACAAAACGATATAAGGCATGGCTGGCTGCGGTTTTTGCTGCAGTGCTGCTATTTACATCCAGCGCGCTGGCAGCCTCCTGCAGTCTGAGCTCGCAGAAAACGGAAAAAGGCGCGTTGATCAAGTGGAACGGGAAGTGCTGTCGTTCATCCTGCACGCTGACGCTGTATCGGGATGGATGGCCAGTCAAGTGCGCCTCTGTTTCCGGCGCGAAGGGACAGTGCCTGATTCCCAATTCCTATCTGAAGGCGAAGGGAACCTATACGGTTCGCCTGAAGAGCGGAAATGCGTGTGAAACCATTACGATCGGCACAGTTGGGAAGAAGACGGACGCGAAGACGGATGCGCCGTCTGCCGACGAGCCGAAGCAGGAGATCGAAAATGAGGGCGTAACCTCGAGCTCGGCTGCCAGTCAGGTCATTCAGCTGGTGAACGAGGAGCGCGCAAAGCATGGGCTTGCGCCTCTTACACCGTCTGCGGAGCTAACGCGTGCCGCATGTGTTCGTGCCGGAGAGATCGTTTCGAAATTCAGCCACACGCGTCCGGATGGGACGGCGTGGAGCACGGTGTCCTCTGCTGCCTATGGCGAGAACATCGCCAAGGGACAGCGCGATGCGGAGCGCGTGATGGCTGCGTGGATGAGCTCAAGCGGACATAGGGCCAATATCCTGCGCGAAAGCTACGGATCCATCGGCGTATGCGCCTATAAGGTTGGAGGAACAATCTACTGGGTGCAGCTGTTTGGAAGGTAAACGAAGGCTCCATTGAAAAAGGCTTTTTCGGGGCGAGCGGTTGCGGCCGTTCGCCCTGCGTGTTATAATGGAAGCAAATCAGACGAATGGATTGGAGACCATATGCTGGGAATCGTTGTATTGGCAGCGTTTGAGCTGTTTGGCGTCGCGCAGGCATGGCGTTTGTTTTCACGGCGCAGCCGCACGGTGCGGCTATGGCTGGGCATGGTGATGGGGCTAATGGAGATGATGTGGCTGCCGTCCCTGTTTGCCTTCGCGTTCGACTTTACGCTTCCTGCGCAGAGGCTGGCGCTGCTCACGTCGGCGCTGGCGGCGGTGGGCTGCGCGTTTCTTAAGCCGAGGACTTCGGCGCTTTCGAAGGCCGCGCCAAAGCAGGAGCTACCGCTGCAAGTGATTCTTTGCCTGGTGCTTCCGGCGACGCTTATCTCCGGGTACCTTCAGTATACGCACATGTTTCGCGAGGTGGACGGCGCGCTGTACGTGGGGCAATCGACCTATGGAGACCTGTGCATGCACGCGAGCTTTGCCACGGGTCTGATTGGGCAGAGCTATCCGCCGGAATACACGATTTTGCCGGGAACGCGGCTGGGCTATCCCTTCCTTGTGGACGCACTGAGCGCCACCATGCTCATCTATGGAACGCCGCTGGCCGCTGCATTTTCCGTGCCGGGCACGCTGATGACGGGGCTGATCTGGCTGGGCTTTGCACTGTTTGCGTGGGAAATCACCGGGAAGAGGAGTGCGGTGGCGCTTGCGTTCGTGCTGCTGTTCTTCAACGGTGGACTGGGCTTTTTGGGAACGCTGGATCGCGTGACGTCCGATCCTTCGGCGCTGAATGAGGCGCTGAACGGCTATTATCAGACGCCCACCAACATGCCGGATGTGAATCTGCGCTGGGTGAATGCGCTGTGCGACCTGCTTGTGCCGCAGCGCACGCTGATGGCTGGCTGGCTGTGCGTACTTCCGGCGCTATATCTGCTGGTTGTGGCGATGAGGGAAAAGTGCGCGGCGGCCTTCCTCGTGGTCGGACTATGGGCAGGGCCCATGCCGATGATTCACACGCATTCCTTTCTGGCGCTGGGTGTGATCAGCCTGGGCGCGATGATCGACTGTCTGATTCGGGAAAAAGCGCATCGTCTCAAGGTGCTCATGCTTTTTGGGCTCTACGGGCTGACGGCCTGTGCGCTGGCGTTTCCGCAGCTGCTTGAGTGGACGTTCCCGCAGACGGTCGGCGGCGGCTCGCTCCGGCTGCTGTTTAACTGGGTGAACAACGACGGGAACGGCGGCTTGATCGACGAGTATTTCTGGTTCTGGATTAAGAATGTCGGGCTCGTGTATCTAATCTTTCCGCTCGCAGCGCTCACGATTCGAAAGCGTGGGGTGAAGGCACTATCGCTGGGGTGCTTGCTGCTATACGCACTGGCAGAAACGGTTGTGTTTCAGCCGAATGTATACGACAACAATAAGCTGTTCTATGTGGCGTTTCTGACCATGCTTCCGGCGGCGGCTGAGCTTCTGGTGGATCTCTATGCGCGCCTGAAGGGCATTCGGGGACGGTGCGTGCTGGTAGCGGCTTTTCTTCTGGCAAGCACGCTGTCCGGTGCGATTACTATTGCTCGCGAGGTGAAGAGCGAGTACCAGATTTTCGGGAAGGAGCAGGTGGAGGCAGCGGCGTTTATTCGGGAAAATACGCTTGCGGATGGCCTGTTCCTGACGGAGACCAACCACAACAATGCCCCGGCGGTGCTGGCCGGGCGAAAAATTGTGTGCGGCGCCGACCTGTATCTGTACTTCCATGGCGTGGACTATGCCCAGCGCGCAGAGGATGCGAGGCGCATGCTGGCAGATCCGGAGGGTACGGCGGAGCTTTATGACCAGTATGGCGTGGACTATGTGTTCTATTCCTCCTATGAAGTGCAGAGCGGCGACCTTGCGGCGCTGAAGGAGCACTATCCGCTGATCTACGAGGGCGGCGCGTGGTACGACGAAATCTATATTTTCGCAGTTTCTCCGCGGGCACAGGTAGCTGCTCAGGCGGGTTAACGGAGAATATCGGTTTCACCTTCAAAATATAATGGAAGTATAACTTGCGTTTTTATAAGGGCTGCGATAAAATAGGTTTCGTTGCGTAATAAACGCTGGGGGGACACAAATGGAAAACTGCACGAATGAAAGACAGGAAACCTTGGAGAAGATCGCACGGCAGGTGCTGACCGCCGCCCCGGTTTTCAAAAAAAGGCTGTTAAGGCCGGACGTTGAGCAGAAGGACAACCCGATTCCGCTTTCGTATGTTCAGGTGCTTGCGGCGCTGGACGAGGCAGACAGGCTGTCGGTCTCGGAAATCTCTACTCGTTTTGACATCGCCAAGCCCAACATTACACCGCTGATCGATCGCATGATCAATGCCGGCTACGTCACGCGCGAACGCAATGCGGCTGACCGTCGCGTCGTCCACGTGGTGATCCTTGATAAGGGCCGCGAGAAGGTGCGAGACACGGTTGAGGCGCTGAGAGTGTGCATGGAGGCGTGGGCGAAGGATCTGGATGTGGGTAAGCTTGAAACCCTCTCCAATGCGCTCGAAACGATCCGCGTGTTGCTGGGAAACGAATAATCTGAAAATTTGGCGGGGTGAAGCAACTTTCATCCTGCCAAATGCGTCATTACAGTAATTGCCATAGCCGAAGGATTTCGGAAACGCGCGCCGTAAGGGCCAGCGCGGAGGGGAGGATGGAAGAATGAGGACGGTTCGATACGCTTTTCCGGTGCTTGTCGTGGTACTGATGCTGATTTTGGTCGGCTGCGGACCCAAGACGGACACGACGGACAAGGATCCGCTGTCCGATTATTCCGTAGACGTGACGCTGCCCTTCCCCACGTCGGGCGCGGTCAGCGCGACGCAGGCGCCGGGATATACAATCCGGCCTGATACGCCGATTCAGATTCTCGGCTGGATGAACGAGCAGCTGGATTCCTCCGTACAGGATGCGTATACCGAGCTATCGCTCGGCTCGCTGGGTACGGCGGTGCGAAATCTTCAGAAGCGCCTGATTGAGCTCGGGTATATGTCGGGCACGGCGTCTGGCACGTTCGATCAGGCAACTGCGCAGGCAGTGCGCCTGTTTGAGGCGGCCTATGGCCGCACAGCGACCGGCGTGGCGTCGCAGCTGATGCAGGTGTATCTGTTCTCGGACAGCGCGAAGATTTATACCGGCATTGAGCCGATTACCACGCAGCAGGCTTCCGCTGATTATCAGCGGCTGGAGCGCGGTAGCATCGGTACCGCGGTCACGCGCCTTCAGAATCGGTTGATTGAGCTGGGGTATATGGACGGAAAGGCTAACGGCGTGTTTGACCAGGCAACGGAAAATGCCGTGAAGGCGTTTGAGGCAGCCTATGGCAAGCAGCGCACAGGCATTGCGACGGTTTCGATGCAGAGCTATCTGTTTGCCGACAGCGCGCTGCGCGCCGGTGAAAGCGCGCAGACAACGCCGCGGCCGACGGCCGTCCCTGCAGACGATGACGGGCAGGATGCGGTTACCTATAAGGCGCTTCAATACGGCAGCAAGGGCGAGAGCGTGAAGCAGCTGCAGCAGCGCCTGAAGGAGCTTGGCTACTTGTCCGGCAAGGCAGACGGCATTTATGGAAACGCCACGGTAAAAGCCGTAAAGGCGTTTGAAAAGGCTTACGGCCAGAAGCAGACCGGAATTGCGTCGGTGGGCATGCAGATGCATTTGTATGCAGACGATGCGATTGCCTACGGCTCTGCGACTCCGGCGCCGACTACCGCTGCGTCCGAAGATACATATCGCACGCTTTCCAAGGGCAGCTACGGCGAGGATGTCGTGGCGCTGCAGGCGCGGCTGAAGAAGCTGGGCTATCTGTCCGGCAAGGCCGACGGCTACTATGGCGACGACACTGCCAGCGCCGTATGTGCCTTCGAGAGTCGCCATGGGCGTACGCAGTCCGGCGTGGCGACGGCGGCTATGCAGAAATTCCTATATTCGGACAGCGCAATGTCCAATAACTCCGACGGCAGCGGTCAGTCTGCGTATACTGCGCTTTCGGAGGGAAGCTACGGTAGCGCCGTCTACGCACTGCAGCAGCGCTTGATCGAGCTTAAGTTCATGGCTGGAACGGCAAGCGGCTACTATGACGCAAATACCGTGGAGGCCGTGAAGGCGTTTGAGGCTGCGTACGGCAGAAACGAAACCGGAATCGCGACCGTGGCGCTTCAGGAGAAGCTGTATGCGGACGATGCGCCGACCGGGAATGTGACCACGCCTACCGGAGGCACATACAAGAAGCTGAAAAACGGCGACAAGGGGGACAACGTTGCGCGTCTTCAGTCACGCCTGATTGAGCTGGGCTATCTTTCCGGGACGGTGGATGGCTATTACGGCGCGGGTACCGAGGAGGCTGTGAAGGCGTTTGAGGCGGCCTACGGTAAAACGCCGACCGGTATTGCAACCTCTGAGCTGCAGAGCTATCTGTATTCGGATTCGGCGTATTACAATACGGACGGTGACGTGGCCGTCAGCTATTCTACGCTTTCCAAAGGCGATACCGGCAGCGAGGTTCGAAAGTTGCAGGCGCGTCTGATTGAACTCAAATATCTCACAGGCAAATGCGACGGAAAATACGGTGCAGATACGGTGAGCGCCGTGAAGGAGTTTCAGAAGGCGCTGGGGCTTAAGCAGACGGGCACGGCCAGTGCGGCGCTTCAAAAGGAGCTTTATTCCGAGGATGCGCCTGTAAAGACCTCCACTAAGGTGGTTACGGTCAATAAGACTGCTTACGTAAGCGCAGCGAAGACGAACGTGTATGCGTCCATCAACGATTCGGAGCCAATGGCGACACTGTCCATCGGAACAGAGGTTACCATATTGCGTACGCGAGGCGAGTGGGCCGAAATCCGCAATGCATCCGGAGACGTGGCTTACGCGAAGCTGGCTGATTTTGTGCTTTCGTCCGATTCATCGGATGAAGGCGGAGAAAGTGAAACAGTCGTGACTGTGAACGCCTACGCGATGGTGGTGGAGGATCGGGTTACCGTGTACGCCGAGCCGGATGAGCTGTCCGACAAGCTGGGCACGCTTTCCAAGGGGGCGACGGTTACCTGGACGCGTACGCGCGGCAGTTGGGCGGAGGTAAAGAATTCCGGCGGCAGTAAGGGCTATGTGTACACGAAGCAGCTTACGGTGCTGGAAGAGCTGGATGACGGCGCCTCTGCCGACGATACGAAAAAGAGCGAATATTCAACCCTGAAAAACGGCTCGAAGGGCGACAGTGTGAAGCAGCTGCAAAGGCGACTTAAGCAGCTGGGCTACTTTGACGGCGACATCGGAGGCAACTACCTTACGAAGACGACGAAGGCTGTGAAGGAGTTTCAGGTAGCCATTGGCATGAAGCAGACGGGCACGGCAACGGCGGGGCTTCAGGAGATCCTGTTCTCGGACGCTGCGCCGTCAGCGGGTCAGTACGCGGAGCCGGAGGAAGGAAGCTATCAGGAGCTGAGGCTCGGGGATACGGGCAGCGCCGTGGAGATCCTCCAGTATCGCTTGGCAGCGCTGGGCTATCTGGATGCGCCGGAGGCAGAAATCGGCAGCTTTGATTCGGCCACGCGTAATGCGGTCATTGACGTGCAGAACGCCATGGGAATCACGGTCGATGGCATTGCCTCCGCAGAGTTGCAGGCGTTTCTTTCGACGGATGCGGCGAAGGGGCTATAAAGGAATCAATGAATGCACGGGCGGACGTACAGAGAGACGTTCGCCCGTGTAGTCGATATAGACAGCATTTGAAGGGGTAGCGAGGTGTCGTCCGAAGGCGGTAGGCGATTTGGACGCGCCGGAGGCAGAAATTGGCAGCATTGATTCGGTCACGCGCAATGCGGTCATTGACGCCAAGGCAGAGTACTCCCGAACCCGTGAAGGTTTATTTGTCGGGTACAGAAAGAGCACGGCGGGAGGCGATCGGCAGAATGCGTTTGTATTGTCAGATGAGCCTGTACCCGCGTGTGCAGGTTTGCGAAGACGGTGAATATCAGCGTTTTCCTATGGCAGCACGAAGCAAGGCCTAAATGAAAGTGCGAGCTACAGCGAAATTCGGTAGGCGTCCTCCTCGCGGGCGAGAGCCTGTAGGAAGGCCTCGCCTGCCGGCTCCTGCGCGAGCAGGCGCACGGCGGCGCGCGCGGCCTTTACAAAGGCCGGGTTCAGGCCGCGGATGCCATAGCTGCACAGAGGACAGAGCATCCATGCACGGCGATCCATGCGCACATCCCATGCCTGCTTCTTTTCCGAGTAGAAGGGAGCCAGTGGGAACAGACGGCAGAGAAACGGGCGATCCTCTCGCGTACACGGCGCGACACAGCGCACGGCCTCTACATCCAGCCCGGTTACAGGCAGACGTGTGAACAGTGTTTCGGCCCAAGGCATGTCGGTTTGCTCCTCGCCGGGCCACAGCCAGACGAGGCCGCCGGCATCCTTGTCCATTTTACAGCAGGCGTGGTCGCATAGCTCGCCGCAGTCGTTCAAGAGGGGAGTGAGCTCCCTGAGCATGTCTCGGGCTTCCAGTATGGCGTTCATAGCAGATCCTCCGGTATTGTCGTTTTCTTACCGGAAATAATATCACAAAATGCGCAAATATACAATTGCATTTCTGCGGGATCGATGTTATAATAAAAGCGTACAATTTTATGGGAGGTGTCATTTATGGCATACCAGATCACTGATAAGTGCGTTTCCTGCGGTGCGTGCGAGGGCGAGTGCCCGGTGAGCGCGATCTCTGCTGGCGACGGCAAGTACGTTATTGATCCTGATACCTGCATTTCCTGCGGCGCTTGCGCGGCAGCCTGCCCGGTTGGCGCTCCTGAGGAAGCCTGAGATCAAACGTGAAAATCAAGGCGGGGAAGGAAGCTTCTCCGTCTTGATTTTTGCATTGATGCGGAAAAAACACACAAGCGTCAGGGTTTGGGTCTTGGCAAAATGCGCAAAAAGGCGTATAATATAATCGGAATTGATGTTTTGGTTGCGGGCACTATGCCCATGGGGAGATATGAAAAAAACGCTGATCAAGGGATTCGCGATCGTGCTGATCGTTTGCCAGCTGGCGGCATGTCCGACGCTTGCTGCGGAACCGGTTGCGTATGGCGAGAAAAACGAAGAGATTGTGACAATGCAGAATCGCCTGAAGGAGCTGGGCTATTTTGCCGGCGAATGTACGGGATTCTTTGGCGAGTTCACGAAAACGGCGATCGAGAATTTCCAAAAGGCAAACGGCCTGGTTGTAAACGGCGAGGCTGACGCTGAGACAATTGCCGCGATGGAGAAGGCGGACGCTGTTACCAAAAAGCAGTATATCGAAAACTCCCAGAAGGGGGAGACGATCGAGATTACGCTTCAGACAGGCGACACAGGCAAAAATGTGCGCAAATTGCAGGAGTACCTGATCCGGCTGGGCTATTTAAAGCAGGTGATTACCGAAACCTACGATGCCGGAACCGAGTATGCCGTGCGCTTTTTTCAGCTGGTCAATCGCTTGAAGGTGACCGGCATTGCCGATCCCGAGACGCTGAACCGCCTGACGAGCTCAAGCGCGATTTCTGCGGAAGGGTATGAAGAAAAATACCTTCTGAAGTTTGGCGACCAGGGCAGCGACGTGAAAACGCTGCAGCGATATCTCAAGGAACTGGGTTATTTCTCTGGCGACAACACGGCGCAGTTTGGGAAGAAAACGCAGGAGGCCGTGATTCTGTTCCAGCGGTTCAATGGGCTGGAGGAAACGGGCGAGTGCGACCTGACGATGCGTTTGATGCTGTTGGCAGGGCAGTGCGTTTCGCGGTATATGGCTGATCAGGCGGAGGCCGAGAAGGAGCTGAAGAAGGGCGACGACTGTGAAGCTGTGCAGCTGGTCAAGCGGCAGCTGGCGGAGCTGGGCTTCTACAGCGGGGAAACCACCGGAACGACCTTTACGGACGCCTTGGAAACGGCGCTTAAGCTGTTTCAGACGGCGAATGACCTGAAGGTGACCGGCATAGCGGACGCGGATACGCGTCGGCTGATCAACTCAGGGGAGTGCGCAGATATGGCGGCATACACCGAGGCCATGTCTGCCTGTGCCCTTCGTCAGGGCGATAAGGGCTACGCCGTGCAGCTTTTGCAGGCTCGCCTGAAGGCGCTGGGCTATTACGACGGCAAGGTGAGCGGCGAGTATGACAAGGCGACGGTCACGGCAGTTACGTATTTCCAGCGTGGACACGAGATGGAGGAGACAGGAGAGGCGGATGAGGAGACGCGCGCACGGATGAATTCCTCCGACGCAATGTCGTTTGAGATGGCGCGTAGCCGTTATTTTGAACGCAAGGAAGCCGAGGAGAACGAGAACAAGCTGAACAAGCTGTGCGAACGGGTGATTGCCTGCGTGGGCAGCTTATACGAAGCCGGAAAGGCCGGTCCGACGAGCTATGGAAACGCAGGCATGGTATATGCTTGCTTCAAGGAAATTGATATTACGCTGGAACCGACGATCAGCTTGCAGCTGGAATACGCAAAAAAGCAGAAGGGCTGGAATGAAAGCGTTCGGCAGGTAAAGGTTGGCCAGCAGGTATTTCTGAAAAAGGGGCAGACGGTACTGACGGGTATCTACGTCGGGGACAGCGTGTTTATCTACGCTTCCCCCGCGGATGAAAAGGTAATTGCCGTTCGCAGCGTCATGAGCACGGGTAAGTATGAATTCATCGGATCGATTTCCTATTTCTGAGGCGACTTCCGCGTCGATGATGCGCGAGGGCGAGTGCGTTTGTGATTTGCAATGCGAGGGCTTTCGGATTCTTCAGAAGGCCGGCGCATTCCGGTTCGGGACAGACGCGGTGCTTCTGAGTGATTTTGTGAGCCTGAAAAGGAATTCCCGCGCCATTGATCTGGGCGCGGGAACCGGGATTATCGCCATTCTGCTGGCGGCACATCATCCGGACAGCGTGATTGATGCGGTGGAGATTCAGCCGGAGATGGCGGATATGGCTGCACGCAGCGTACGCATGAACGGGCTTGAAGCGCGCGTGCATGTGCATAATATGGATATGCGCGACGCGCCGAGCATGCTGGGAAACGGACGGTATGACGCGGTGGTGTGCAATCCGCCATATTTCAAGGCCGGGGCGGCGTTGCTTTCGCAATCGGAAAACAAGCGGATTTCCCGACATGATGTATCGATCACGCTGGATGAAATCTGCCGGACGGCGAACCGTCTGCTGAAAAGCGGAGGGCGGTTTTCGGCCGTGTTTCCTGCACAGCGCGTTTTTGAGTTGATGACGTCGATGGAACGTTTTCGGCTGTCGCCTAAGCGCATACGTTGCGTGCAGCATACGGCGGCGCATGCACCGGGGCTGATGCTGCTTGACGGCGTAAAGGACGGAGGCGTGCAGCTTCATTGGCTACCGCCGCTGGTTCTTCGAAATGAGGACGATACGCCGACTGCTGAATGGAAACGTATATATGGAGAAAAATGAACAAAGACAGTGCCGCCGGAACAGCATTCGGCGGCACTGTCTTTGCAAAGATCAGTCTCTTTTTGCTTTTTCAAGAACCAGACAGGTGAGGCTGGGAACGTCCAGAACGATGCTTTCGCCGCGCGCGGTCGGGCAGGAGGAATAGCGCTCCACGCGTTCAACGCGGCCAAAGCCGCCGAAGGCGCGTTCATCGCTGGTGAAAACCACGTCGTAGGTACCACTGCCTACGGTGTGCACCGGCAGTATGAAGTCGCGCGCGTCGTTTGTGTCGTGGAAGTTGAAAACGTAGAGCAGCCCGCCCTTGGAGAAGGCAATGACGGCCGCGGTCGGGTCAATCCACAGGTTCTCGGCATCGCGCTTGCACATCACGCGGTACTTGCGTGCAAACTTGAGCATGGCTGCGTCGAAGGCGAGCAGCTGGCTGTATTTCAGATAGCCGTTGTCGGCCAGCGACCATTGCCGGCGGGCATAATGGTAGCTGTAGCCATTGCCCTCACGTGGGAAATCGATCCACTCGGGGTGACCGAATTCGTTGCCCATGAAATTGAGATAGCCGTCGCAGGCAAGCGCCAGTGTGATGAAGCGAATCATCTTATGCAGCGCGATGGCGCGATCGATGACGGGGGAATGATACGCGCGATCCATGCCCGTGTACATTTCGGAATCCGCAAGGCGGAAAATGATGGTCTTGTCGCCAACAAGCGCCTGATCGTGCGACTCGCAGTAACCGATCACCTTTTCCTGCGGACGGCGTGTAGTGAGCTCGTGCCACATCTCATACAGATTCCAGTGCGAGCAGCTTGCGCCTTTAATCATGCGAATCCAGAAGTCCGGAACACCCATGCTCAGGCGGTAATCGAAGCCTATACCGCCATAGCGGATGGGCAGACACATGCCGGGCATGCCGCTCATGTCCTCGGCAATGGCCACGGCGAAGGGGTTGATGGCATGAATCAGCTCTGTAGCCAGCTGGAGATAGGTGACGGCCTCTACGTCGGTGTTCAGGCTGAAGTATTTGTCATAGCCGGTAAAGCTTTCGCCCAGACCATGGTTTCGATAGATCATGGAGGTTACGCCGTCAAAGCGGAAGCCGTCGAAGTGGAATTCCTCCTGCCAGTACTTGATATTGGAAAGCAGGAAATGAATCACCTCGTGCTTACCGTAGTTGAAAACGCGGGATCCCCACGCTTCATGCCAGCCCTCGGCGCCGGGGCGGAGAAATTGCGTCTCCGTGCCGTCGAACATCGCGAGCCCCTCGTTTGCATTGGCGCAGGCATGCGAATGTACCAGATCGAGGAACACGAGCATGCCCATCTCGTGCGCCGTATTGATCAGCCGCTTCAGCCCCTCTGGCTCGCCATACCAGCTGGAGGGCGCAAAAAAACTGCTCACCTGATAGCCGAAGGAGGCGTAATATGGGTGCTCCATAATGGCCATCAGCTGAACGGCATTATAACCGTCCTTCTGAATGCGGGGAAGGATATTTTTCGTGAATTCGTCGTAGGTGCCGATGCAGCCGTCCTCGGTGGCCATGCCGATGTGCGCTTCGTAAATGGCCAGCGGCGCGATCTTGCGGCGACCATATCCGCCGTCCGTCCACGGAAAGGGCTTTTCCAGCTCCCATACCTGACCGGCAAAGCTATGGTCGGAGGGATCCTGAACCACCTTATGGATATAGAGGGGGATGCGATCGAAGCGTTGCCCCTCATGCGTCACCTGCACCTTAATGCGCTGGCCATGCTTCAGTGCGTCCGCTCCGTCCAGCAAAATTTCCCACGTGCCGCCCGCATCGACGCGGCGCATCGGGTGGCTTTCGCGATTCCACTCATTGAAATCGCCAATCAGGTGCATTTCGTCCGCGCCGGGCGCCCATTCGCGGTATACCCAGCCAGCTTCTGTGCGGTGAATGCCATAGTACATATATCCGTTGGCAAACGACGTCAAATCCGCGTGGTCGCCTAACAGCGCACGCCGAACCTCGGCGTGCCGATCCATGCGCAGATGAATGTCGGATGCGTAATTCTGAAGCCACGGGTCGATTTTCATGATTTTCTGCTGCGTATTGGTACGCTTCAACGAAATCACCTCAACTTCCGGCGGGGTAAGCACGCCTGTTGTGACAACCGAAACTCATCAACTGCCAAAATGCATTATACCATAAGAACGCAAAAAAAACAATTGCGTCCAGCGAAGAATTCAGTTATAATGATGGAGAAAACGAACAGGGAGGTGTCCGTCTTGTCCAGTTATGTAACCCGCAAAACCCCCGGAGACACATCGTGGTTTACCGCGTCGCGCTTCGGCATGTTCATTCATTGGGGCCTGTACGCCATGCCCGCCCGTCACGAATGGGTGAAAACCCGCGAGAGAATTCCTGAGGAGAAATACGATAAATACTTTAAGTATTTTGATCCGGATTTGTATGATCCGCGTGATTGGGCGCGCCGCGCGAAGGCCGCCGGCATGAAATACGCCGTGCTGACGACGAAGCACCACGAGGGCTTTTGCATGTTTGACAGTCAGTACACCGACTACAAGTGCACCAATACGCCTGCCGGGCGCGATCTGGTTCGCGAATATGTGGATGCATTCCGCGCCGAGGGGCTGCATGTGGGCTTCTATTATTCTCTGATCGATTGGCATCACCCATCCTTCCCGATCGATCATCTGCATCCGCGCCGCGACGATGCGAATGCCCGTGAACTGAACGAGGGCCGCGACATGCATGTGTACGCCGAGTACATGCGCAATCAGGTGCGCGAGCTTCTGACGAACTACGGAAAGATTGACATCCTGTGGTTCGACTTCTCCTATCCTGCCGAAACGGAGGGACGCTATGCCAACGGCTGGATGAAGGGTAAGGGCAAGGATGAATGGGAGGCCGAGGAGCTGATCAAGCTTGCGCGTTCCCTGCAGCCCGGCATCATCATTGACAATCGCACGCAGCTTGAGCAGGATCTGTGGACGCCGGAGCAGTATCAGCCGCTGGAGTGGATTCGTCATAAGGAGACCGGCGAGCTGGTGACGTGGGAGGCCTGCCAGACCTTCTCCGGTTCGTGGGGCTATTACCGCGATGAAACCACGTGGAAGTCGCCGGAGATGCTGATTCGCATGCTGGTGAACACAGTATCGTTGGGCGGCAACCTGCTGATGAACGTGGGTCCCACCTCGCGCGGCTACATTGACCAGCGCGCCAAGGATGCCCTGAAGGTGTACGAGGACTGGATGAGCGTCAATTCACGTTCGATATACAACTGCACGATGGCAGAGCCGGAATTCAAAGCGCCTGCCGACTGCCGCTTCACGCAGTCTGTGGACGGCAAGCGTCTGTATGTGCATCTGTTCGCCTATCCCTACGCGCACCTGCAGCTGCGCGGTCTGGCGGGCAAGGTGGACTACGCGCAGTTCCTGCATGACGGAAGCGAGCTTCTGTTCACCGAAGGCAAGGTTGACCACTTCTCCGAGGGCGCAGCGCAGGCGGAGGATCTGTTGGTGATCAATCTGCCGGCGGTCAAGCCGAACGTGGTGGTTCCCGTTATCGAGCTGTTCCTGAAGTAATCCGCGAAAAGACAATCTGATGGGCACCCTCCGTAAGGAGGGTGCCTGAATTTGTCCTTATCTGTTTAATCAAGGACTCCTTTTTGAGCTGCTGTGTTTTTGCGTTTGGTCTCTTTTGCGCATGGAGTCGGCGAGCGATTGCAGACGACAGGCTCAGAGATGTTGGATTTTACGGGAAAGATCACTTTCGGGGGCTTTTGTTCATTTGTCGGCTAAAAAATATCCCGCCGTTTTCGGCGGGATATGGAATCAGCGACTTTCCTTACGCTGCATCAGTACGGCAAAGATGATGATTGCGCCGGTGAAAGCATCGGAGAGGAAGGCATCGATGTGCAGCAGCACCAGAAGGTTATTCATAATGCCGATAATCAACACGCCCAGCACGGTTCCGAGAATAGAGCCGCGGCCGCCGGCCATGCTGGTGCCACCCACTACGACGGCGGCGATGGCGTTCATTTCGTAGCCGCTGCCTGCACTGGCAACGTCAATGCCGCGAAGGCGGGCAACCTGCGTGATCGAAGCGATGGAAACGATCAGACCCATTAGGATGTACACCTTCATCTTGACCTTGTCCACATTGATGCCGGAGAGACGACTGGTGCGCTCATTGGAGCCGACGGCATAGATGTGGCGGCCAAAGGCGGTATGCTTTGAAATGATGTACATGATGATGGCCAGAACGACCCAGTAGATGATGGGCAGTAGCATCTGTCCGCCGATGATTTCCTTGTTGGCGAGCACCTGAAATTCCTTCGGAACCTCAGTTTTGTAGCTCTTGGTGAAATACTGCGCCACGGAGCGCACAATGTTCATGACGCCCAGCGTGATAATGAACGGCGGAACACGCCCCTTGGTGACGCCCAGACCAATCAGCGCGCCTATGGCGACGCCGGTGAGCAGGCCCGCAGCGATGGAGATGATGTAGTTCGGCACACCGGTAATGCCCGCATTTACGAGCACACCGCGCCCGGCAGAGGTATCCAGCAGCACCATGACAACGGTGGACACGCCAGCCAGCGTAGAGCCGACGGCGAGGTCGATGCCTCCGGTGATGATGACGAACGTCATGCCGAGCGCGATCATGCCGACGGAGGCGTTCGCGCGCAGCACGTTCAGAAAGTTCACAAGCCAGAAATTGCCCCATGCGCCATAGCTGTCAAAGTCGAAGCCCAGCGAATACGTCTGGATGACGATCATCACCAGCGCGGCGATGAGCGTGGAAAACAGTGGCGTGCGCTTCCATGCGGAAAGGAATCTGTCGGCAAAGAGGAGCAGGATGAGGCCGACCAGCAGGAACAGTGCGCCGGTGAACATAATACCGATGCGACTACGGCCGACGAGCAAAACCAGCCGCTGTCCAAACGTCAGCGTGTCTGCCGCCGAAACGCGGGCGGCTTCGGTCCGCGCTTCAGCGGCTTCCTTGCGGGCACGCAGCGAAAGGGACTGAAGCTCGGCTGCACGGGCAGACAGATCGTTCAGAATGGAAAGCGCCTGCTCGGGGGATGTGATGTCGGCTGTGGTCGTCTTCGAGATGACCGGAGCCTCGTAGGAAAGACCGGAGTTCGAATAGACCTCGGCAATCGCCGTAAAGACGGTGCTCAGTCTGTCTTCAGCGGTGTTCAGCGTTTTGAGAGCGGCCGTGAGCTTTTGCGAAAAGAGCGCGAGGGTCAGCTCATCCGCCGTTTGACCAAGCTTTTTTCCTTCTTCCAGCAGCACGTCAATATTCTCAGACAGCAGTGTCCGAAGCGACGCATCCTCAATGGAGGCCAGTGCGTCTTTAAGGGCGTCTGCGCCGTCCTCTACGCGGCCACCGCTCTGGCGGAGCAAATCGGTAACGGCGTCGCCGATTTCACCGGCAGCCAATCCCTCGGAAAGGCGAACTGCGTCGCTCAGCGCAGAATTGGCGTCCTTTGCGGCGTTTTCAGCTGCGGTTACAGCCTGCTCGGCCTTTTTTACCGTGGAAGGCGCAAGCTTCTGCGCGGCACGCGCGTGCGTGCTGACGACGGCTTCGTACTGGGTGGCCTCGGAGTATTTTACGCCGAGTGTGCCGTCCGACGCTTCCAGCGTGGAGCCGACGATGGCTGTAACGATCAGTATGAGCGCAAGCACAAGGCAGAGAATTCCGGGAATGCGGTTCAGTTTCATTCGTGAGTGCCTCCTTCGACTGCATCGGCGTTTTCAAGGCGGCCGCCGGTGGCCAAGACCATGATGCTGTGTTCATTCAGGGCATCGCCGCGCAACTCTCCGCGGATTTCTCCGTGGAACATGACCAGCGCGCGGTCGCAAAGGCGGATGATTTCCTGCGCTTCGCTGGACAGGATGCAGATGGCTACGCCGTTTTCCGCCAAGCGAAGGATGATATCATAGATCTCTTCCTTCGCGCCTACGTCCACGCCCTGTGTGGGGTTGTCGAAAATCAGAATGCGCGGCTCCGCACTGAGCCACTTCGCGAGCACGACCTTTTGCTGGTTGCCGCCGGAGAGACTGGTGATCAGGTCGTCCGGGGAATCCAGCTTGATAGAGAGGTCGTGAATCTGCTTTTGCATGTTGGCGCGTTCGCGCTTATGGGCGATCAGACCAAGACGCGTTAGATTCTCATAGATAACGATGGAACCGTTTTCAAGGATGGAAAGATCCTTCAGAATTCCGTTTTCCTTGCGGTCGCGGGGCACGTAGCCGATGCCGAGCTTACGCGCGTCTCCGGTATTGCGTATGCGCACTTTTTTGCCGCGAGCAAGGATTTCGCCGTTGTCTGCAGGCTCTGCGCCGAAAACCGCACGGAACAGCTCGCTTCGTCCGTCGCCGAGAAGGCCGGTGAAGCCGAGAATTTCGCCCTCGCGCAGCGTGAAGGAAATGTCGTGGTATGCGCGTTCGCGGGATAGGCTGCGAACCTCCAGCGCATCGCCGCCAATGCGCACATTGCGGGCAAGCTTTTCGGTGCGCACGTCGTGGCCGACCATGTAGCGCGCGAGACTCAGCTCCGTTTCGCCCTGCGTTCGGCCGGTCTTGACAACGCAGCCGTCGCGCAGCACGGTGAACGAATCGCAGACAGACAGCACCTCATTAAGCTTGTGAGATATGAAAATGATGGAAACGCCCTCGTTCTTGAGTGTTCGCATCAGCGTAAATACACGGTCAATTTCTACCTCGGTGAGGGAGGTGGTAGGCTCGTCCATGATGATGATGGTCGCCTGCATCAGAAGCGCACGGGCGATTTCGATGATCTGCTTATAGGAAGCATCCAGCTCGCGTACCATCGTGCGCGGATCCAGATCTACCTTCATGCGCGCAAGCACCTTGCGCGAGGCGTCGATCATGTGCTCGTGCTTAAGAAACGGCCCCTGCTTTTCCTCGCGGCCAATGAAAAGATTTTCATAAATGGATAGATCGTTTACGAGATTCAGCTCCTGATGAATGAATGCAATGCCCGCGTTCATGGAGTCACGTGGGGCGGAGAAGACAAGTGGCTTGCCGTCCAGCGCGATTTCGCCTGCGTCCGGACGCAGTACGCTCCCCAGAATGTTCATCAGCGTGCTCTTGCCAGCGCCGTTTTCGCCGATCAGCGCGTGAATTTCACTCTTCTCCAGCGAGAAGGACACGTTTTTCAGTACCTTGTTGCGGTCAAATGCCTTTTCGATGCCCGTCATGGTCAGTGCCATGGGTTGCACCTCCGTTTACGTCTTACAAAGGCAGGCCATGACGCTTCGCCATGGCCTGCTTTTTAAAAAGCGGATGAATTAGTAGGGCGTATTGGCGTCGAGGAAATCGGCAGCGTTGCTGCGGTCGACGATCGTGGTGGGGTCGACGATGGTGTGCTCGACCTCTTCGCCGAGAACAACCTTCACGATGTTTTCAACGCACTTTTCGATCATAAGAGGGGAGTAGGTGGCGGAAGAAACCCAGATGTTCTGGTACTTCTCGTCCAGCATCATGTGGAAGTATTCCTGGCATCCACCGCAGCCGGTGATAGCCTTGATGTCGGTGCGGCCGGATTCAGCGATGGCCTGCAGCGCGCCGATGGAGGTTTCATCGTCCAGAGAGAACACGGCGTCGATCTGGCTGTAGGCAGTCAGAGCGTCGTTCATGTCGTTCAGACCCGCTTCACGGGTGAAGTCGGAGGCGATCTCCGCGATAATCTCGATGTCCGGGCAGTTGGCTTCCACATAATCCTTGAAGCCCTGCATGCGGTCGTTGTTGACGTTGCCGGCGGCGGGTTTGCACAGAACGACAACCTTGCCTTTGCCTTCCAGCTTCTCAGCAATGTAGCGGCCGCCTTCGTAGCCTACGCCGTAGTTGTCGCCGGTGAGCAGATACATATCCTCGGCATACTTGTCATCCACGTTGATGATCATGTCGAAGTTGTAGATCTTGATGCCCTTTTCGAGAGCCTTCTCCGCATAGGTCTCAACGCCGGTGAACTGCGGCCACACGACGATGGCATCTACGCCAAGAGTGATCAGCTGGTCGATCTGGGAGGACATTCCATCTGCGTCAGAGGAGGTCAGGAACTCGTACTTGATGTCCAGAGAATCGGCGGCCTGCTGCGCATAGTAGGCGACGCCGCCAACCCAGCCGTGGGTGGTTGCGGGAGCAAGAATGCCGATGTAGGGCTTCTTGGCTTCGTCGGCGGTGGCGACAGACAGCATGGTCAGCGCCATCATCAGGGCGAGCATGAGAGCGAGAACTTTCTTCATGGTGGTTCCTCCTTCAAATGTTGGGTTTTGTTAAACCACAATTATATTATATCACTCCGCGTGCAAGAATTCCAGTGGAGAATGAACGTGGATTGTAAATTCTTACGCATGAATGCAGGCGCATGGGAACTGGCAATCGATGGAACCCGCCTAAATGGCAGTAAAAGGGGGATTGCGGATGAAGCGGGGAATCAGTCTTCTTTTGTGCTTGCTGCTGGCGCTGAGCGTCTGTGCTTCTGGCGAAAATGCAGAATGCGGGGGAATGAACTTTGCACTCGAATGGATGAAGAGCGATTCTGTGCGAGGGCAGGAGAACGCAGTGATTTCGCCTGCCTCGGCCTATCTTGCTCTGACGATGGCAGCGATGGGTGCGGAGGGCGAAACGTGGGACGAGCTGGCGCGCGTATTTGGAGAGGACGGGGAATGGCCCGATCATGCGGCAGCGCTTATGGAGACCTTTACGAAGGATAAGAGGAACTGGGTAAAAATTGCCAACTCGGTATGGACGGATAGGGAAGTTGAGCTTCAGAAAAACTATTGCCGCGTGCTGAAGCGCACGCTGGAGGCACAGACGTTTTCGGCTGTGCTGAGCGAGGAAAGCGGCATGAAGGCGATCAACGATTGGGTAAAAAAGAGCACCGAAGGCATGATTGAGCGTGTGCTTTCGCAGCCGCTGTCTGAGGACACGGTGCTTGCACTGATCAATACCGTGTATTTCAAGGGAAGATGGAGCAAACCATTCCTCCCCGAGCTCACGCAGAAGGGAGAGTTTATGCGGGATGACAGCGAAACGGTGGAAGCGGACTTCATGTACCGAAGCGATTTTTTCCGCTATTGGGCGCTGGAGGATGGCGCGCAGGCAATTCGGATTCCGTATGAGGGCGACGAAAAGGCGTTTCTTGCCATACTGCCGCCCGAGGGCGTGAGTGCAGACGAATATCTGAACGCGCTTACCGCTGAAACGCTCGCCGAAATGCAAAAGCCGTTCGAAAGCGTGAGCGCGGACGAATATTGGAATGCCCTTTCTACCGACGCGTCTTCGAACGTCGAGACAAAGGGCTCCTACGAGAGGGTCATCCTTCGTATGCCGGGAATCGACGCGGAGTGCACGTTTGACGTGAAGGCAATCCTGAGCGGAATGGGCGTGACGCGCGCGTTTGACCCGGCGCAGGCACAGTTTGGGAAGCTGCTGAAGGGAGATAAGCCCTTGTGGATTAGCCAGATTCTACAGAAAACCCGCCTGAAGCTGGACGAGAAGGGCACCGAGGCCAGTGCTGCTACGATGGTTGTGATGGACTCCACAAGCGCGCAGATCCCGGAAAAGCCGATCGAGCTGACGCTTGATCGCAGCTTTCTCTACATATTATATGATGAGAATGCAGAAATGCCGCTGTTCATGGGAAAGGTTACAAATCCGGCCGTATATGGGTGAAAAGATGCCGTCGGTTTTCCCTACAAGGATGGAAAGCCGACGGCACCTTTACTGAAGAACGAACTTAGTCGCCGTATTCTGCCTCAAACTTCCGGGCGTCAAACGGCGCGCGGCGGTTAGGACAGTCGTCGCGTGGGCAGAGCATGCAGCTGGCAAAGTGCTTTTCGGTGGGAAACAGAATGCCGGAGCCAGACTTAACCGGCACCATGAGAAAGCTGGGTGTGAGCTCTATGCCGGTATTTTCATACACGTTCCCGAGCAGGTCGAACAGAGGCTTCTGCTGATCGATGGGCCAGCTTGCGATGGAGCCGGGGTTCATGGCACTCAGATTCTGAAAGCCGGTCTGCTGCTTCACGGTTTCGAGCGCGTCCACGCGAAAGCTGGTGAGCGCCATTTCGCAGACCTGATGCGCCCAGAACTCAAGAAACTCATCCTTAATCGAATGCGCGTACTCATAGGCCTCGCGGCCGCTGGTGACCACGTAGGGATATACGTCCGCCGCATCCTTCAGGTTTACGGCCAGTACGCGGCTTACGAAGGTTTGACTACCGATGACGACGCGGTGACCATCGTTGAACGTGACCTTTTCGCAGCCAAAGTAAAATACAGGATGAATTTTTTGCATGATCTCGCGGAACATGGAAACGAAATCGTCGGCGTCATCCTCGGGAATGCGCAGGCGCTGTATGGCTTCGTCCAGCTCCACGTGCCAGGGAATGTCGTTCAGGATCCAGCGATTCATGAAAACCTCCTAATCCATGGTGGCAATGGGCACGAATTCGCGAATGTCGCGCGCCTCGTAGGTGACATATGCGTCTTTGGGGCGCGGGACGCCAGAGGGATTGTACCATAGGAAATCCACACCCGCCGCCTTTGCCGCAGGCATGTCGCTGGTGACGCTGTCGCCGATCATCAGCGCGTCGGATGGGCAGGCAACACCGAGACGGCGAAGCGCCTGATGAATCATGTCGGGGCGGGGCTTGCTTGCGCCGACCTCCTCCGAAATGCCGAGATAGGCGATATACGACCACAGAGGCGATTTTGTAAGACGCGCGCGCTGAATATCTGCCGCGCCGTTGGTCACGATGGCGACGGGCAGCCTTTCGGCAATCTGCCGTACAACCTCGTCGGCGTGAGGAAGAATGTCTGCCTGCTCAGCGAGCAGCGCGTCGTACTCGCGGCGGATAGTCGGAATGTCAGAGCCGGGCGCATAAACGGAGCAGAAACGCTCAAAGCGCTTCACAAGCAGCTCGTCCTGCGACATTTCTCCGCGCTCATATGCCTGCCAGCAGGCGTTGTTAATCTGCCGGTAGTCATCAAACGCTTGTGGAGCGTGGATGCCCAGCTGGTTAAACAATATACGTAGCGCACGCGTTTCCGCTGCTTCAAAGTCCAGAAGCGTATGGTCGGCGTCCATCAGAATGGCCTTGTATCGCATACCCATCACCGTCGTTTCATATTGCTACTACTATACATCCAACCGCAGCGCTTGGCAACCCGGTTGAGGTAAAATTGCGGAATGCTTTGCGTCCGCACTGCGGAGGAAAAGCTTTCAGCTACGCATGGAACGGATGCCGACGCCGGTCATGTCAATCGGCACGAAGCCGATGCACACGGCAGGCGAACCGGGATCGAGCGTAAAATCGCCGCGCGCGGGGTCGCGGAAAAGCGGGTCGGCAATGATGCTGAAGCGGTCGTAGCCCTCTTTACGCAGTACGTCATAGGGCTGCCGGGTCGAGGCGTCGAGACGGTCGGGCGCATAGAGCAGAGGATGGCCGCCGACATCCCAGTACAGGTTCATGTCGCACCTCAGGTTTCCCTTGTCCGGGCCGGTGAACAGCGGCTGACCATCGACGAGCAGGATGTTGTGTTCAAGTGTGAAGCTGACGTGCGGCTCCTTCCGCGACCAATGCACGGCGCCCTCACCGCCCAGCGCAAAAATGTTGTTGCGCACAAGGTTTTCCCGCCCGTAGTGCTGGTGGAAGCACGTGGACGTGGTGCGGTAGCCGATGTTGTTTTCAATGAGCATATGACTGGAGCCCTCATCAGGATAAATTGCCCAGCCGCCGTAATTCGCCTTTTCGATGTCGTGAATCAGGTTATAGCGAATGACGGTGCCTGGCTGCACGCCCAGTGTGTAAATGCCGCCCATATCGGAAAGCACGGAGTGCCCGAGGTCGTAAATGTGGTTATACTCGATCACGTTATCAAAGGACGAGCTCTCGGCATAGCCCCATACCCAGCCACAGGAAATACCGGTGTAGTACAGATCGTGAATCTCGTTATGCGCAATATGAACATGATTTGCGTGCATGCTCAGTACGCCGATACCAGCGAGAAACTGTCGCCCGCCCTCGCAGATGAGGTTGTCGCAGATGGTGATGTGATGCGTGCGCTCCTCGCGAGGCTCTGACGCATTTGCGCCGTTGAGCTTCACACCGCCCGCTCCCATGTCGCGCAGCGTGTTGCCGGAAATCAGGAGGGACGCACTGTTTTGAATGTCTACGCAGTAGTAGCCCACGTGCTCAATACGGCTGTTTTTCAGCGCGCAACGCGTGCAATGGTCAAACGAGATGACGCCGGGCAGGGAACATACGCCCTGACCGCCGATTTTTTTGCTGCCGATATGCCAGTCAAAGTGGCGCACGGTGATGTTTTCAATAGTAATGTCCGAGCAGCTTCGAAAGAGGAAGGCTTGCTCGCATACCGGCGCGGTCAGAGTTGTGTTCACGAGTGTTTCTCCGGCATGCGGCAGATAGTACAGCGTCCGCGCGGCGCGATCCAAATACCAATCGCCTGGTTCGGTCAGACACTCAAACACATTTTCCAGACGATAGCGGGCGTAAGCCTCCTTTGTGTCCTCGTGCAGCGTGTAGCAGCTGCCGATGGAGGAAATCAGCAGACGGGTCTCGGGATCGAAGGACTTTACCGGCATCTGCTCGTCTGACCAGTAATGGAAGACGTGCGCGAGCACATCATTCAGGTTGCGGGTGGGAAAGAAATCCCCATCCTTCACGAGAAAGCGATCCGAGGAAACGTTGTGGGGCAGGTTCAGCGTCTGTCCGGGAACGGATTCGATGCGATAAAAGCCGTTCTTCGGCAGTGAAGCGCGCGGACGGCGAGAGCCATTCACAAACAGCGAATGAAAATAGCGGCCCTCAGGGAGGGAAGCTACCCAGCAGCGTTGGCCATGCAGCGCGGTTTCGGAGAGACCTTCAATGGGCTCGCCGCCGTCAAATATGGCTTGCTCGTTTTCATAGGAACGAATCGTGACCGGCGCGGTCAGAGAAATCTCCAGTGTCTTTTTCAGCGGGTACACGCCGCCACGCAGCTCGATGGCCATCGGGCCACGCCAGTCGGTTTCGGAAAGCTTCTTTGCCAGCCTGAGCGCGGCCTCCAGCGTGTGAAGCGGCGCATCCTTTTGTCCGGATGCGCTGTCATTGCCATCTGGGGCGACGAAAATCTGGCTGGAAAGAAACGGGCTGTCTTCCGTATACATCGGGCAATCCACCTTTGGCTGAAAATTCTGCATCTGCCGAAACGTCGGCGGCTTGGCAAAAACACGGGCGGATTGCTCCGCGCGTCTCCAATGGCATTATACCGCAGCCAGGCTCGATTTTCAAGCGGTTTCTTGCCGCAATGTGCAAGGGTATCTTCTTACTTATAATAGGAAGCATTCGACGTGGAAGCTACATTCGTCCGTTCTTCTCGCTGAACGCGACTGCCTGGATCAATCGTCAGCTCGCCGGAGTATTCGACAAGGCCGATTTTGCAGCCGGGACCAATGACAACGTTCCTTGCGCGAACCGTATCGCATACGGTGTTCTCAAGCCGAATGCTTTCACCCTCGATGGTCTTGCATTTGAGCATCGAAACGCCTCGTTTTCCGAGCAGCTTTCCCAGAAAGCCGAAACGGAGAATGGGAACATCCACAAAAATATCAGTTCCTCCGATTTCGCCAACGTCGCAGCTTCCGCCCAGATGGATGGTGAGCGTTTCTGCGTTCAGTAGGCCGGAAATACCAGCGCTGCCAGAGATGGTCAGATGCTCAAACTCCATGTCTCCATCGACATGAATGCTTCCGCTTACGCTGCCGTTTGTTCCGCGAAGATTCTTGTATGCGTGCATTGAACCGGCAACCTTGAGATTTGCGGCTTCGCAGCTTCCTTCTAATTTGAGAGTTCCGGAGACCGACATCCTTTCGGCAGAAACATCGCCGCCGAGCCTTGCGGAGCCGCTGATGTGCAGTTCGCTGGCTTCAACGGCTGCAAGGCTGGCTGAGCCGGAGATGCGAACGCTGTCTGCGGTGAAGAAGTCGTCGCACTTTCCGCAGCCGGAAATCTGCACAGTGCCGTATTGACCGCCCGTGAAGGAGCCGCTTCCGAAGATGGATACTGTCCTTTTTTCTTCCATTTTTGTCACCTCATTCCGAAATCAGTTGATTGAGCATTCGGGTGAATGTTCGGGAAATTTCGCTTAGGGGAAGCGAATAGTCGATTTGTACGCCTGCACATGGATACAAATTGCCGTTTGCAGAGAAGAACAGGGGGAGGGAATGACTCTTCTGACGGATGACGTAGAGCATACCATCGTTTCGGGAAAACAGACCCTCCTCGCGTTCCCACCGATCCATGGCGGAAAGGAAGGAACAGAGGGATGCGTCGCTCGGATGGCATTGCTCGTCGTAATTTGCGGCGATTACGATGGAGAGCGCCTGCCCGTGGTTGAGCACGCATCGCTGAAAGATGGCTTCATAGAGCAGCGCGCTGCGGGAGACGCCGGGAAGCGCCGAAACAGCATGCAAATCATAGGAGCGGCTCACGGATTCGGGAGAAAGAAGCTCGCGCAGCTGGGTCAGGGAGTATTCATCCTTGTGCGTCAGGATGAAATGCACGCGTTCAAGGATCAGCTTGCGCGGGAAGAACGTTTCCTGCCCAGTATAAGAAGAACGCTTTTCAAACCATCCATCCGGAATCAGCCTTTCGCGCTTCCAGCGATACAGCTGACCGTATGAAATGCCAGTTTCTCGCAGCAAATCCTTTTTGCTGATCTGTTCGTCCATGAGATTTTTTCACCTCGCAGGCATAGTGTAACATAACATTGTTACGATGTCAATACTCCGCTGAACATTTTATGACAGGGGTAAAAGGCGAATATTCGAGACAAAAAGGCGAAATATCTTCGGAATCTGTCTTTTCGAGCAGAAATGGAACTAAAGAGTTAACATTACAAATTTCAAAAAAGTATTGACAAACTATTGGGATGTCTGGTATAATCCCAATCGTTGTCAAGCGAACGGCAACGCGATCCTTGAAAACGATACAGAGAACGAGAAG
>CAZKQB010000012.1:0-71540 GCA_964554795.1 uncultured Oscillospiraceae bacterium
TAGACGATCATGAAGCCCTCGTCCACGCCCATGCCGGGCTTGGCGAGAATCTGCACGGGCTGCGTCGCCATGGCGCAGTGCACGCATACCTGCGCGCTGCGGTCGGTTTCGTTGCACGTGCCTCCCTGATACGCGCCGATGCCCTTCTGCTTGCAATACAGAACTGCCTCAATCGTGTTGTTGATGCCGCCAAGGTCGGGCGTTTTAATCTGCACCATGTGACCAGCCTTCGCATCGGCAAACAGCTTAATGTCCTCCAGCGTGTTGCACCATTCATCCGCCACCAATTCCACATCAATCCCGCGGTCGTCCAGCTCCTTTGTGAGCCCCGCCAGCGCCTCAATCTGCGCTTCACGAGTAGAATCGCAGTCCATCGGCCCTTCAATACGCAGGTGGAAGGGCTTGGCGATTTTACCCAACTGCGCAATGTAATCGGCCATGGCCTCATAGTTGTTGTTCCCGAAAATCGCGCCGATCGTGCCGTAGCAGTCGATGTGCAAAACGGGCATATAGCCCTCGTCGCCGCGGTGAGCGAGGATGCGGTTGCGTAGCCACTCCACATAGGCTGCCAGCTTCTCGCCCTTCTCACCCAGCTTGGTTTCCACATTGTTGATCAGCGCGTGCGGCAGCACCTGCGCACCCTTGATGATCATCTTGTCTGCATTGTCATAACGATCGTCGCCGGACTGCGTGAAAATGGCGATGGGCTGATCAGTCACCTCGCACCCGTATTCATCCGCCACAACCTCGCACATCATGCGGCCGCTGGCCTTTGCCACGGCATCCAGAAGCGCCTGAGACACGCCATAGCGAATGGCCGTGTGCAGTCGCTTTCCGTCAATCTGAATCTCCTCCAGCATTTTCGCGAGTGCGCGGAAGCTGTCCGCCTCCCGACCAACCAACTGGGGCTTGATGTACCTGTCGATCAGCGGAATGAAATCCTTCGCGAGGAACAGCGGATCGCGCCCACCTGCGCCGGAATACTGCACGGCAGCGCAGTCGCCATAGGCAATCTGGCCGTCCTCCAACACCAGCATCACGGAAATGGACTCGCCCGCCTGCCGCACAGACGCGAAGCCCTCAGTCACTGGCTCGCCAGTATAGAACACGCCGTCGTGTCCCGCGCCTTTTTTGATGGCGCGCTGATCGTCGAAATAGAAGCCGGTTCTTCCGGCGGAGCATACAACGTCAACAATTTTCATTTTCTTACCTCCTTGCTTCAGCGCGGGCGGCCGACAAGGCGGCCCTTACTGATGGCGTACACGTCGTCTATGACCATCTGGAACGAGGCCTTGCGCCCTTCGGCCTTTGCGCGCTCCCCCAGCTTGGCAATATGGAAGTCCTTAATTTCCTGACTGAAGGGAAGATTGCCGAAATTCAGGATGCGCACGCAGCCGTCATTGTCACGCGCCGGGAGCATCAGACCGGCATTTGCACGGCACGGCGCAAACGGCACGTCCAACGCGCCGGATTCCACGCCGCGGCACACGCCCGATGCAATGTCGCCCATGCCCAGCTCGAAGCACTTATCCACAATGGCACGGGTCTCCTTACGGATGATCTCCTTCTCCTCCTCCAGACGCTCACTGTGAAGCACCTGGTCGGCGAACATATTGACAACCTGCTTCGTGCAGCGAAGTCCCGCCGCGTTGGCTTCCATCGTAGGAATGCCAACGGCCTCGTGCGGCGTCTTCACGATGACCTTCGTAGCCTTAGACAGGCCTGCAATCATGCTGCCGGTAGCAATTACGCCGAACGCCTTGGCCTCATCCGCCGGGAAACCGCCCATCCATTGGTGCAACACGGTGGTTACGATTACGTCCGTGTAGCCGCATTTCGTCAGATACTCGTCCGTCAGTTCCTCCAGTGTGCGAATGGCAGCAATGTCCTGCTCCAGATTTCCGCACTGACCATAGCCAACGGTAATGTTCTTCACGCCCTGCTCTGCCGCCAGCAGCGCCTCGATTATTGCAGCAGCATGCGAAATGCACGGCGGCACCAACGTGCCGGTGAGCGGGCCGTACGGCTCGCGGTTAATGGATACGCCCATTTCCTCATACAGACCAGCTAGTCGGTCGATATACTGCCAGTCGCGAATCGTGCGCTCCATGGGAATATTCTTGCAATAGGGCAGGTTATAGGAAATGCCGCCGCCCTCATAGCTGGTAAAGCCGCCCGCGAAGCAGATTTCCGCCAGCAGACGCGCATCGGGCGTGCCGTGGCGAATCTGCACGGGTACGTTCACGCTTTCGATCACGCGACGGCAGTTCGCTACGCCATGGTTAACGGCCGGAAAGCCGTTGAGCATGGCGCGATCCAGCCGGATGGACTCCTGAATGCCGTTTTCCGCTTCCTTATAGCGGTTCTGCCTGGTATAGCTGTCGATGGTCGTGGGCAGAAGATCCGCCTCGCCGAACTGCTCCAGATGCTGAAGAAGCTCGATATGCTTCTCCACCACCGGCACGCCGGCGCGGGGCTGTATCAGCGTTTTGTGGTTCTTCTTGGCTTCTACCAGCCTGTGGGAGAAAATGCGATTCTCCGGCATTGCCTTATGATACGCGACGGATTCCTCCAGATTCACATCCCTACCAGTAGGCCACTGGGTGAGCACCTCGGCGCGCAGCGCCTGAAACTCGCCCTCCGGAATCCTCTTATTCTGTATAGCCATCGTTGTCTAGCTCCTTTTTCATAATACGAAGCGCAATTTTCGGCTCATATTCGGACAGAAGTCCCATTGCCGCCAGAATGTAGCGGCGGTCTACACGGATATCTGCCTTCATGGGGCGCAGCGACATCGGCGCGAGCGGCGAATGCAGCGCGTGCGCAGCAATGTCCTTCGTGCGCGGCGTATGAATCAGGCAGCCGCCTGTCACGATGACCTGCCGAACCGGCCGCAGATCCTTGCCGGACTGCACATACGTCAGCCCCATCAGCGTGTAGGTTTCCTCCATGCTGCCCGCATGCCGCCCGACCGCCGTTTCAATGGCTACCGAGGCAAGCCCATAGTCCAGCCGTTCCCAATCCGTTCCTGGCTCGGGCACCATGTCCGTGTGCGCTGCCAGCGCTTCCACCATTTCGGAAACTCTTTCCGTCGAAAGTCCACTTTCCTCGCTCAGCCTCTTCAGCCCCACAGCTTCCACAATACCGCGCACGGAATAGCGCATGCCGATATCCCCCTCCACCGTACGCTTGGCATACGGCTCCGGAAGCCCCTTGTACACCGTCGAAAGCGCAGTCGGCATACCGTCCGAAATTGAGTAGACGTCCGTCGTCGCGCCACCCACGTCCACTGCCACCAGATCGCCGATGCCGGGCTCATCGTCTACACCCTGCGCCAGCAGCTCCATGGCCTTCAAAACCGCCGAGGGCGTGGGCATCAGAATGCCCGAAATCAGCTGCGCGGCTCGGCTCAGCCCCTTTGCCTGAATGATGCGGTTTAGAAAGATTTCGCGAATACGTTTCTGCGTCGGTTCAATGTTCAGAACACCAAACCTCGGCATCACGTTTTCGCAGACGCTCACGTCATGCCCCTTCAGAATGCGCTCGCACTCCCGCGCCGCCACTCGGTTCCCGGCAATCACCACCGGAAAATCAAAATCCATGTGTGCAAGCATTTGCGCATTATGGAGAATGCATTCGGTATTTCCACCATCCGTGCCGCCGACAAGCAGAAAGATATCCGGCCGGAGCGCGCGAATCTCGTCCAGATCGTCCTCCGTCAGTTGAAAGGAAAACACCTTCAGCACCTTCGCGCCCGCGCCCAAACTGGCCTGCCGCGCTGCCTCTGCGGTCAGCTCGGGTACCAGCCCGCTCGTAACCATTCGAAGGCCTCCCGCTGCGGATGAGCAGGCATAGCGCGCCACAAACTCAAGCGGCCCCGTTTTTTCAAGCAGCCTTGAAAGCGCGTTTTTCAGGCCCTCGTTCACGTCCGTCTGCACGGTCGTATATGCGGCGGCAGAGCCAAGCAGGCATTCTCCATCCAGATCGACGGCCGTCACCTTCGTGTTGGTGCTGCCAAAGTCAATCAGGAGCACGGGCTTCATGCCTCGTCATCCTCCACATGCAGAATTTCCTTCAGCGCCTGAATCGTCGTCTCCGGCGGCGTGTTCGGCGGGAAGGCGCGATCAAAGCCCATGGCCTTGAAGCGCTTCTCAACGTCCTCAAACCTCTGCTTGCCAATGACGATATTGCCTCCCACCAGCAAAGGAATGCCCTTTAGACCCGCCTCGTCGCACTTCTCGCGCATGCCACGGCAGTCCAGCTCTCCCTGCCCGTACAGGGAGGAAACCACGATTGCATCCGCATTCGCCTCGATCGCTGCAGCGATGTATTCCTCCTGCGAGACCATTACGCCTAAGTTTACCACGTCGAACCCTGCCTCGGTAAACGCGTGATACAGAATCTTGTTGCCCACGGCGTGCACGTCCGCGCCGATTACGCCGATAATCAGTACCTTCTTTTTCTTTTCCATGCCTTCTCACTCCCTTCCCGATTTTAGAAAAACGCGAGCGAGCGACTGACCGGATTGCCCTCCAGCGAGTCGCGGAAATTCTTAAGCGCCTCCTCGGAGTGCTCCCCGACGAAGCCAATCAGCAGGTATCGCTTCTGCTGCACGTCAAACACGATTTTGGGATACAGCCGGAAGCCGTGAATCCGTCCCGTCGCGGAAACGTGCGTGCGAGGACCGCTGCATTCGTGAATCCGCCCTCCGACGGCAATATGCCTTTCGTCGGCGTATTCCACCGGCAGGTTGGCGGCAATGTTCGCCTGCACCAGCCGTTCCAGCTCAGTCAGATCAATCTCCGGGTGGTCCTCGCGGAATGCGAGCACAAATCCGTGATGCACATCGTCATGCACGCAGCTGTTCACCAACTCCGGGGACATATGCATTTCGCACAAATCCTCTGCCGTGTGCGCCATCAGGCGATACGGCAGCGAATTGTGCACCACCTCGACGAACTCGCCCGGCTCCGGGCCAAACAGTGTCGGACGGCTGATGATAATTTGCTCGCCGATGCCAATCATCAGATCAGCATTGCGGTGCAAAAGCGGATAAATCAGGTCAAAATGCTCCACAAGCACACGCTTCCCGCGGCTGACCGCCGTAATAATCGCGTCCGCCAGCACGTGCGGCTGCGTGAAACCCATTTCAAAGCGTATGTCCAGATGATAGGTATGCGGCTGATAAAACGAGCGCGAGTCATCCAAATCCAAAATCGGCAGCGGACGCACGTTTACGCCGTCGTCGTCGTTGGTCAGCTCCACGCCGGGAAACATTCCCTTCACCAGCGCACTCTTGCCCGAGCCCGCGTCGCCGATGAAACCAATCAGCTTGTCATACGGGCTTAAGTACTGCTGGGCAATCTGCATGCCCAGTGTATAAATGCGGCTGTGCCCGCGCGGCGCAAAGAAGGAAGACTCGATCAGGCTTTTGTGCAGACCGACCGAATATTGCATGCCTATTCCTCCCTATATGGATTCATTCGAAGATATTCTAGGGTTGTCTCAGGCACCATCGGGCGAAGCGCTTCCAGCTTTCCCTCCCGATACAGCGCGCGCACGCGCCCGGCGCTGATGACGCTGCCCTCCGCCTCCCGGCGTGCAAGCTCGACGACCTCTATGCCGTAGTTCGGTAGGCGTGCCTTCAGGCATTCGTTATACATGCGCGTCACGCCGTCCTCCGGCTCCGTGCCGACGAACCGGCGCGTAATGCCCATTTCCGGTGCAATGCGCTCGCCAAACATAGCTACGTCCAGCTCGCAGAAGGCTCTGTCCGCCGTTAGCCGATCTCGCAGAAAATAGTCCGGAAACGTAGCTGAGGAAATCAGATACGGCCCCGTATCGTGGAAGCTGACGCGCGAAAGACCGGCGCAGCCCGCTTTTGCCAGAGACATGCGCGCCTCCGGCGAAAACAGGCTTTTATCCTCGGACAGGATGAACACCCGGAGCACATCGCAGCGCTCAAGCGCCTGCTCGACCAGATACCGGTGTCCCAGCGTGAACGGATTGGCATTCGCCACAATGCAGCCGATCACACCACTCGCCGCACCGGGCAAACTCGCCAGAAAGCGCGCAAAGCCGCCTCGCCCGCTTTCCATCAAAAGGCAGTCGCGCGTCTCCGCCAGCGGCGAAAAGCCAAGCTCTGCGAACATCAAGCGATTGCGCGGCTTCGTATACAGCATCAGCTGCCTATGTCCGCGCGCCCACGCCTCGCGTCGAAGCTCGGTCATTACCTGCGCCGCCAGTCCCTCGCCCTGCCGGTCGGGCGCAACGGCAACGCATTTCACCGTCATGCCGTCCAGAGAGCCCGTGGCGACGATCTCGCCGTCATCCACCAGAAGCACGGTATACTCCACATACGCGTCAAGCTCCAGCCCGCACCCGCTCAAAAAATCTTCCAGCTGTCCGCGCCGCCTGTCGGGATGGCCGGTTTCCATGTGCATATGTACCCTCCTGCCGCCGCATCCTTCATTTCCACTGCATTATAGCACAACATTCCGCCATTTACAACAAAATTTTATTGCACACTCTGGCTCAAAGCAGTATAATAATTACGAATGCACGCATGTGCCGAAAAGAAAAAGGAGTTACCGGTATGAGTAAAATCAGAAAGCGCGCCACCGCCGGCACGCTGGAATCAAGCGACGTATTTGTTGAAATCGAGCCCGGCAACGGCAAGATTGAGGTGGAAATTGAATCCGTCGTGCTCGCTCAGTTTGGCGACGCCATTCGCGACGCCGCACTGGACGTACTGAAGGAGCAGGACGTTTCGGATGCGCGCGTGCGCCTGACGGATCGCGGCGCGCTGGACTGCGTAATCCGCGCGCGGGTCGAAACCGCCGTCGCGCGGGCGAAAGGAGAATAGCCATGCGCCGCTCCATGCTGTTTCTTCCGGGCAACACGCCCAATATCATCATCAACGGCGAGATACTGGGTGCCGATGCCGTGATTCTCGATCTGGAGGACGCCGTCGCGCCGTCGGAAAAGGATTCCGCTCGCATCCTCGTGCGCAACGCCATCGGACAAATGGGCTTTGGCCGATGCGAGGTAATCGTGCGCATCAATTCCACGGATACGAAAGAATGGACGAAGGATCTGGACGCGATTCTTCCCGTAAAGCCCTCCCTGATCATGCCGCCGAAGACCGGCTGCGCGGCAGACGTGCTACGCGTGGACGAATACATATCCCGCCTGGAGAGTCGCCTGGGCTTTGCGCAGAACACCGTTCGCCTGATTCCGCTGATCGAAACAGCGCTTGGCGTGGAAAACGCGTTCCAGATTGCCTCCGCATCTCCGCGCGTCGCCGCCATTTTCTTAGGCGGCGAGGATCTAACGGCCGATCTGCACTGCCTCCGCACTAAGGCGGGCGGTGAAATTGCCTATGCCCGCGCCCGTATGGTCATGGCAGCACGCGCCGCTGGGATAGACGTATACGACACGCCATTTACCGATGTAAACGACGACAAGGGCATTTACGCCGACGCAGAATACGCAAAAAGCCTTGGCTTCACTGGGAAATCCGCCATATCGCCGCGCCACGTAAAAGCCATCAACGAGGTGTTCAGCCCCACGGCTGCGGAAATCGACTATGCCTACGAGGTGGTGGACGCCATTCGCGCCGCGCAGGCACAGGGAAAGGGCGCAGTCGCATTGCGTGGCAAGATGATCGACGCACCCATCGTCGCCCGCGCGCGGCAGACCATTGAAGCAGCCGAGGCGCTCGGCCTTGACAGGAGGGCATAAGCATGGATACAAAGGTCGTTGCTTCTCTTCGGGAAGCAATTTCGCTCTGCGGTCTGAAAAGCGGCATGTCCATTTCCTTCCACCATCATTTGCGCAACGGCGATTACACGCTGAACCGCGTGATGGACGAAATCGCCGCGCTGGGCATTCGCGACCTGACGCTCAACGCCAGCTCGCTTTTCGACGCGCATGCGCCGCTTATCGACCACATCAAAAACCACGTCGTGCGCAAAATCAATACGGATTACATGTCGGCCGGCCTCGGCCGTGCGATTTCGGAAGGCCTGATGGACGAGCCCGTCGAGTTCCGCACGCATGGCGGACGTCCACGCGACATCGCGCTCGGAATCACGCCGATTGACGTGGCCTTTATCGCCGCGCCCACAGCGGACGCCGCCGGAAACTGTTCCGGAAAATACGGTCCATCCGCCTGCGGCAGCCTGGGCTACGCATTTCCAGACGCAGTGTACGCCCGGAAGGTCGTCGTCATCACCGACAGCCTCGCACCCTATCCGTTGACGGACGCATCGATTTCCGAAATCTACGTGGATTACGTGGTGCCCGTGGAGGCCATCGGCGACCCGCGCGGCATCGTATCCGGCACAACGAAGATCACGCGTGACCCCGTAGGTCTGGTCATGGCCGAAACCGCCGCGCGCGTCATTCGCCATTCCGGCCTTCTGAAGGACGGCTTTTCATTCCAGACCGGCGCGGGCGGCGCAACGCTGGCCGCCGCGAAATTTCTGAAGGACATCATGCTGCGCGAAAAAATATGCGGCTCATTCGCCTCCGGCGGCATCACGGGTTATCTGGTGGACATGCTGAACGAGGGCTGCTTCACATCGCTGATGGACGTGCAGTGCTTCGACCTGAAGGCCGTGGAATCCATCCGCACGAATCCCGCCCACCATGAAATCTCCGCCATGCAATATGCCAGTCCGGCAGCAAAAAGTGCTGTGGTCGATCATTTGGACGTAGTTCTGCTGGGCGCGACGGAGATCGACACCGACTTCAATGTGAACGTGCACACCGATTCCACAGGCTGCATCATGGGCGGATCCGGCGGACATTCAGATACCGCCGCAGGCGCTAAGCTTTCCATGATCATTGCGCCGCTGTTCCGCGCGCGCCTGCCCATCGTCACCAGCCGCGTGCACTGCATTTCAACCCCCGGCAAGGATGTAGACGTGGTCGTCACCCAGCGTGGCGTAGCGGTGAACCCCGCAAAGCCCGAACTATCATTGCGCCTGAAGGACGCAGGCTTGCCCATCGTAGACATTCACGAGCTCAAGCAGATTGGCGAGCGCATCACCGGTGTACCCGCCGTGCCGCCGGAGGGCGGCCGCACCGTCGCTCGCGTGCTCTCGCGCAACGGCGAGCCGCTGGACATCATCCGGCAGCTTGCACAATAAAAGGAGGAAGTCCCATGCGAGAAATTCAGGCCTCAGACGTAACGAAAGTCGTGCGCCGTCTGTGCATCGAAGCCAACTGTCATTTGCCTGCCGACATGCGCGCCCGCCTTGCCCACTGCCGCAACGAGGAGAAGTGGCCGATCGCGCGCGAAATTCTGGATCGCATCATCGAAAACTACGAAATCGCCGATCAGGACTGCGTGCCCATCTGCCAGGACACCGGCATGGCATGTGTATTTCTGGAGATTGGGCAGGACGTACACGTAAACGGCGACCTTTCCGAGGCCGTCAACGAGGGCGTGCGTCAGGGCTACGCGGACGGCTATCTGCGCAAATCCGTCGTTGCCGACCCGCTGCGCCGTGTGAATACCGGCGACAACACGCCCGCCATGATCTACTACGAGTTCGTCTCTGGCGACCGGCTGAAGATCACCGTCGCGCCGAAGGGATTCGGCAGCGAAAACATGAGCCGTATCGCCATGCTGCGCCCGTCTGACGGCGAGGATGGCGTCAAGGACTTCGTCGTCCGCTGTGCGGAGGAAGCTGGGCCGAATCCCTGCCCGCCCATTGTGATTGGCGTCGGCATCGGCGGCACGTTTGACCGCGCAGCACTAATGGCAAAAAAGGCGCTGATGCGTCCTGTGGACATGCGCAACGATGATCCTTACTACGCCGCCATGGAAGCAGAGCTTCTCGAACGCGTTAACGCGTTAGGCATAGGCCCGCAGGGCTTTGGTGGCAAAACAACCGCGTTGGCCGTGAACATCCTTGCCTGTCCCACCCATATTGCAGGCTTACCCGTTGCCGTGAACATCAACTGCCATGTAACCCGTCATCAGTCGGAGGTACTGTAAAATGAAGACAATTCATACGCCTCTATCGCGTGAGGACGCCCGCTCACTCAAATGCGGCGAAAGCTGTCTGATCACCGGTACGATCTACACCGCGCGCGATGCCGCCCACAAGCGGCTGTGCGAGCTGGCCGCAAGGAGCGAGCCGCTGCCCTTCGACATTGAAGGCGCCATTATCTACTTCGTCGGCCCCACTCCGGCAAAACCTGGGCAGGTCATTGGCTCTGCCGGACCAACCACCTCCTATCGAATGGACGCGTATTCCCCAGCGTTGATTGCCCTCGGTCAAACCGGCATGATCGGAAAGGGAAAGCGCGGCGAAGCCGTGGTCGAAGCCATGTGCAAGCACGGCGCAGTCTATCTTGGCGCCATCGGTGGTCTCGGCGCACTACTAGGGAAATGCATAAAGAAGGCGGAGATCATTGCATACCCCGACCTCGGCGCAGAAGCCGTACGGAGGCTGGAGGTTAAAAACTTCCCAGTTGTCGTCGTGATCGACAGCGAGGGCAACAGCCTCTACGAAACCGGTCGTCGCGCATATCTGGAGCAGCTGTAATTTCCTTGCGGAATCTCACGCAAACAGGGCCATCGAACGGATTCTTCATTGAATGCACGAAAAGCTCAAGCGTTTCAAATCGCGACGCCTGCATGCCGCAGACAACAGGAAATCCGGTGCTGTAGTTTCATAGATAAAGTATGGACTAACGGGACGCACTCAACAGAAATGCGCTTGCCTGGCGAGCTATGCATATGCCTCACACACCAACAAAACGTCTCTGCCCGTATCGGGGCAGAGACGTTTTGCGGATTTGCATCAGGATTTATTCCTCTCCCGGAAACAGCGCTTCTGCCGCTTCGTCGAAGGTATTTACGAACAGGTCGCAGCATTCAAGAATGCGTGCCATCTCGTCGGGCTTGCTGGCATTCACCTTCTCGAAAATACCCAGAACCTTCATACCCGCAGCCCGGGCTCCCTTCATTGAGTAGGATGCGTCCTCAAACATTGCGCACGCCTGCGGCTTCTCGCCAAGGCGCTCGGCGAGCTTCTCGAAGTATCTGGGATCGCCCTTACCCATTCCCATTTCCGCCCCATCGGTCACGAAATCGAAATACGGCAGAAAGCCATGTCTATCCAGCGCTTCGAGGGCCGTATCGCGATGCGTCGCCGTAGCTACGCACGTCTTTATGCCGTGCTTTTTCAGAAGCCGCAGAAAGCGCTCTGCGCCCGGCTTCGGCTGAATGACCGTCTGATACAGTCCCCGGAGCGCCTCATGGTATTCCTTTATCACGGATTCAAGCGTGTTAGGCGCGCCATGATCCGCCACAAACCGCTTCGCGAAAGCGAAGCTGGACATCGTATCAATCTCGTCCTTCAAATCCTCCGGAACCGGGAGCGATCGTCTCTCCAGAAAGTGCCTGTTCTCGCTGCGCCAGTAGCCCATGGAGTCAAGCAGTGTACCATCCATATCGAACGCAATCGCGCGGATGCCTTTCATATCCATTCGTCTTCCCGCCTTTACACCTTAATCGAATGCCACTGACCACCGTTGAACCGCTTCATAACCAACCCCATGCGCAGCGCCATATCCACCAAACTCGCCGCCCACGCGCCCAGCAGTGCCCATTCCGGCGCTTCATAGGCCAGCCAGTATGTCAGCGTAGCTGCCGCTCCTGCAAACGCCGCCTCAGCATATACGGGGGTGAAGAATTGTGTAATCAGCTTGATGGCGCTGAACGCCAGCACCGGCCGGATAATGGCAACGCAGATCAGCATTACGCGCGCCACATACTTCGTATCGCCCGCACCTCGCAGCGCGCCGGACGTAATGACTGAAAGCATCTGCAGCGGCTGGAACAGCGCCACAATCAGCATTACATTGGCAGAAAGGCGCTCCACCGTGGGATCGTCGGTAAACAATCCTACCAGCGGATATCTGAACACTACAATGACCGACGCCAGCAGCACCGCGCCTACAACGGCGATGCGCTGGGCTATCTTGCCATACAGGTGACTCAGGTCCGGACGTTCCTTGCCCAGCATTTGCCCGACCAACGACGTGCTGGCCACGCCGATACCGTCGGCGAACGTGAAGGAAAGATTCAAAAACTGCATGCACACGACGTGCGACGCATACGCCTGCGTGCCCAGATCGGCAACCAGACGCGCATACAGGAAAAAGCCGATGCGCAGTGCAATCTGCTCCAGCATAGAGTTACCGCCGACCTTCACCACGGCGCGCGCAGCAGGCATGCTGAAGCGCCAGTCATCCTTCACCGACAGATGCAGGAAGCCCTCGTCGCCGTCATGTCTGCGCACCAGCGATATAAATGCCAGCACCGAGCCCACACACAGGCCAATCGCCGTGGCAATCGCAGCGCCCTTTACCTCCAGCCGCGGGAAAATCCAGATGCCGTTGATCAGCAGCCAGTTCAAAAACACATTTACCACGTTGCTCGTCACGTTCACATACAGCGTGATGCGCGTATTTCCAATGCCGCGCTGCGCTGCGCACATCGCCATGGACAGCGCATTAAACGGCAGAACAGCCGTGATAATGCGGAAGTAGATTTCCGCATCGTCAATTGTGTCGGCCTTTGCACCGGCCAGGCGCATCAGCGGACGCGCAATCAACTGACCAATCACCGTCATCACAAGGCTCATCAGGAAGATGATGATCAGGGACGTGCGCAGCGTGCGGTTTGCATCCGCGCGGTTACCCTGCCCTTTGCGCCGGGCAACGACGGCCGTAATGCCGGTATTCATGGCAAAGAACATGCACAGAATCAGCATGCGCGGCTGCCCCACCAGACCAACGGCAGCAATGGCCTCGGTGCCGATTCCACCCACCATCATCGTGTCAATGGAGCCCATCAGCGAGATCAGCACCATTTCACACACGCTGGGCAGCGCGATGCGCAGAAGATTCATGTAGGCATCCTTCGTAGAAGGAACCTCTCCCCTCGCGCCGTTTTTGGGAAGCAGCGCCTGAGCGCTAAACAGACGGTTCAGTAAACGCGGCATTTCGCATTCTCCTTTGGTACATTGTTCTTTCAGTATACCGTCTCTCGTATATTTATGAGCAAGCGTTTCTGTTGAATATGGATAGATTTCATGTTAACACGCATCGTCCGAGGACTCCGTCGGCAGCATATCTACCGCGCAGAACTCTCATATCGCGCTTCCATTCCGAAGCCGCGCAAGTGCAAATTCCACCGCTTCCGCAGAGCTCGCCGCTCCCTGCGCAAAGTCTGGGCGGCCGCCGCCCTTGCCGCCAAATGCCTTCACCGCTTCGCTCAGAAGCTTGCCCACGTGCAGCGTCACGTTTTCGGAACGGGCAAACAGCAGAAGGTAGCCGTTCTCCACCCGGGCAGCCAGAAGCGCCACCGTATCCGGCGTCTCGATCAGCGCCGACGCAACGTCACGCAGTGCATCTGATGACAGGCTATCGTAGACGTGCGTTACCACGCGCAACTCGCCCACGGCCTCTGCGCCGCAGCGCAGCGCATCCAACCCATCCAGCGCCCGCTCGCGACGTTCGCGGTTCAGGTGATACTCCGCCTCCTTCGCACGCATGTTCAGCGTTTCCACCTTCTCCGGAAGGTTTTCCCAACCCGTGGACAGTATACCCGCTGCCTCCGTAGCTGCATCGTACATTCTTCGGAGATAAAGAAACGCGCGCATGCCGCACACAAACGTCAGCCGCAGCTTTCCCCGGCTTGGGCGCGCATCGACAATCTTCACAAGGCCGATCTGCCCGGCACTCGACGGATGCGTACCGCCGCAGGCGCAGAATTCGTCGTCGCCAATCTGAACCACGCGCACGTGCTCCTTCACCGTCGGCGGCTTGCGCAGCGGAAGCGCGTTAATCTCCTTCGCATCCGGAAACCAGCAGCGAATGGGAACATCTGCCTGAATGTGACGGTTCACGTCATCCTCGAGCATGCACAGCTCCTCTGCCGTCAGGCGCATGCGCCCATCCGGCAGCTCTACATCGATCGACGAATCATCCTTGCCTAAATGCAGGCCAATCGTGTGTCCGGAAAAATATCTCCAGCAGGCTCCAGCCAGAATGTGCTCTCCGGCATGCTGCTGCATATGGTCGAAGCGGCGCGCCCAGTCGATGTGCCCCCGCACCCTGTCTCCGACGGCCAGAGGCGCATCCACCACGTGCCATACCTCGCCGTCCTCATCCACATATACGTCCGCTACGTTCGCGTCTCCCAACGTACCCGTATCGTAGGGCTGCCCGCCGCTGGTGGGATAAAATGCGCTGCGATCCAGCCGCACGCACCATGCCGCATTCTCCGGCTCGCACACCAGCACCTCCGCGTCAAATTCCGTCAGATAAGCATTATCGTAATACAGTCTCTCCGTCATGCTTCTCTCCACCCTCGGTGTTTTCATCTACTATACCCTCTCCGGCATTGATTTTCAAGTCCATCCGGTCGTTTTTTCTCTTTGTAAACATTCGTAATTTTCCTTCTTTGACATGAATCAAACGTCGCTCACTGCTGCTCCGGCGAAATATCGTCAAACGAATATCCTGCAAAGACCATTCCGATTGAAAACCCTTTCCGTGCGCAGATTTTCGGAAGCCTCATCAAAAAAAGAGGACGCACGCCTCTGTTGCTTGCCTATCAGCATATTCTTCCGCAAACCGCATTCACTGGAAGATCGCCCTTGCTTTCCCGAAATGAGCATGCTATAATGGTGGCAGATTTCGCAGCAAAACGGAGGACGACTTTATGAAGTATGAAAATAACTGGGAATCCCTGAATTCCCGCCCGGTTCCGCAGTGGTTTGCCGATGCAAAGTTTGGAATTTTCATTCACTGGGGCATCTATTCCGTTCCGGCATTCACCAAGCGCGGCGCCTATGCAGAATGGTATCGTCATCAGATTGCAGACGAAACGGATCGGGTGTACGACGTAACCAAGCCGTTCCACGATCGGGTTTATGGCGCGAACACCCGCTATGAAGACCTGGCTCATGCCTTCAAGGCCGAGCTGTTCGATGCAGATCATTGGGCAGATATAATTGCCCGCTCCGGTGCCAAATATATGAACCTGGTCACCAAGCACCACGATGGCTACTGCCTTTACAAGACCGATTACGCATGGAACTGGAACAGCATGGACGTGGGCCCGCATCGAGATTTTTGCGCCGAGCTGAAGGCGGCAATGGAGCCCCGGGGCGTGAAGTTTGGTATATATCACTCGGTATATGAGTGGGCGCATCCGCTGTATCTGGAAAACCCGGAGCGCTATGCTCTTGAGCACTTGATTCCCATGCTCAAGGAGTTAGTCGTGAAATACGAGCCCTGGACGCTGTTTACCGATGGCGAATGGGAATATCCCAGCAGTGTCTGGCATTCCACGGACTTCCTAACCTGGCTGTATAACGAATCCCCGGTGAAGGACACCATCGTGCCCAACGACCGCTGGGGTAAAGAAACCCGCGGGCGGTTCGGCGGTAATTTCACCACGGAATACGGCCGGGTGCAGGGCGATGAAACTCTGGACGGACGTCTGGATCGCCCCTTTGAGGAATGCCGCGGCATCGGCAGATCCTTCGGTTTTAACCGCATGGAAACCTGCGACGATTATCTCCCTGCCCGGAAGCTTCTGATTCTTCTGTGCTCGCTTGTGTCCAAGGGCGGTAACCTGCTGCTGAATATCGGTCCCGCCGCCGATGGCACAATTCCCGCAATTATGGAAGAGAGACTTCTGCAGATTGGTCGCTGGCTGGATCTGAACGGTGAAGCGATTTATGCCACGCGTCCTTTCGCTCAAGCATCCAAATCCGGACTGTATTACACCCAGACGGACAAAGCGATTTACGCCATTTCTGAAAACTATCCTTGGGGCGAGCTGGAGCTGAACGAGGTACCGTGGCATGACGGCCTCCACGCTCAGCTGATCGGTAGCGATGCGCCCATCGAGGCGTCTCAGAAGGATGGCCACGTTGTGCTTCATATTCCGCCCATGAACCCGGATACCATCGCAGCTCATGAGCTTTATGCCTTCAAAATCGAGAAGTAATCGATTTGAGCACAAGCAAGGCACGAAATCGACCTCAGGGGGGATGTATGACCATGCATCCCCCTGATACTTGGTACAGCTTGCGGCGGTGTCGGTATTGCTGTCGACAATTGCCCCGCATCAATCCTTTAGATTCGCTTCCTCCAGGCTTTTTCAAGCCGCGAAATTTCGTCAAAAAAATTCCTGTGTTAATATTTGTCGAATGCTCTTGCAAAATCGACGTCCGTGTGGTATTATAAATCTCGCGTTCGAGAAACGCGCTGATGTAGCTCAGTCGGTAGAGCGCATCCTTGGTAAGGATGAGGTCACCAGTTCGAATCTGGTCATCAGCTTGAGAGAACCGCCAGAAATGGCGGTTTTTCTTACGTTTTGGGGCCAATTTGCAAGATTTAGATGTCGATCCTGCATTTCTTGTTGACCTCGGATTTTTTGGCAACTTTTTTGGCAATTTTCTCTCGAAAAAAGGGCCAAAAAAAGGCAGGAAATATAAGGCTTTTTCGGGCCTTCCGGCTGGCAACTTTTCTGGCAATTCTGCCCCTCAGTCTGCCCCATACGCCCGCTCAATGGCGGTGGCCGCTTCATGCGTTCCCTGCCCTTAATGGAATACCTGATCACATCAGCTCTTTATCTTCTGCTCCTTCCTTTCACTTTCCTTCGTCTTCTCCGGCGCCGTCTTAAACAGATGGATCACGCCATCGCGATTCATCTTTGCAACAACAGCCAATGCAACCGGCAGACCAAACAGGCCAACGCCGCCCATCAGAGAGCTGCCGACGACCATGGACATCAGCGTCACCAGCGGGTGAAGCCCCACCTGCTGACCAACGATCCTTGGCTCCGTCGCATTGCGGACGATAGTAACGACAATGTAGAGCAGGAGAAGGCCCACACCATTGGCTGTGTTGCCAATGATGAAGCTGATAAGCATCCACGGAATCAGTATGCCGCCGCAACCAAGCACTGGCAGTATATCGAACACCGAGATCAGCGCTGCCAACAGGAAAGGATTCTCGAAGCCAATCAGAAGAAAGCCGATACTCAGCTCCGTAAAGGTCATAAGCAGGATCAGGCCGTAGGATCGGATGTACTGCTTGATGGTTTTCCCGCTCTGATGAACGATCTTACGCGCCAAATCGCTGTTTCGGCAGGGGAATTGGAGATAGATGAACTCCGTGATCGTATTCCAGTCGAACAACATAAACAGTGTGGAAACAATGCAGATGATCACGCTGATCAGCAAGGACGGCAACGAAAAAGCCGCATTGCCCGCCATGCTCAGCAGCTTGGCTGAAAGCGATGTGATGCTCGTTCCCAGCGAAGCAAACAGCTCATCTACGGAAAAATCAAGCTGTACGTTCATCTGGATCAGCTTCTCTTCAAAGAAATCAAACAGGCTGCGCAGAGCAGGCATTAATGTTCCGCTCCATAGACTGGGAACCGTGCGCAGAAACGCAGTAGCCGCATCAATGACCCGGTCAAACAGAATCAGACCAAGAAGCGCAAACAGCAAAAGCAGCAGCACCGCTAAAGTAATTCCTGTAATCTTACGCGGAAGGTGCAGCCGCTTATTGAGAAAATCGACGATGGGTCTGAGCACCGCAGCCACCAGCGCAGCGATCAGAAAAGGCGTCAGGGCAGATAGCGCATAGCGAATCACAAGCAGCACAAGCCCTACGACCGTGGCAAAGTATGCAAGGTTAATTAGAAAGCATTTTCGCCGGCTTACCTCCGGGGGTATCTCATTCATAGCATTCTCTCCGTTTCCTTGTACATTCATGAAGGAAGCGTCTCATACACGCTTCCGGCTTCTTCAAAACAGAGTCAGTGCAGGCAAAATCTCGTCCGTGAAGCCCCGCGAGGCTCAGAACCGTCTTGAAGCATCCTCTGTGGCGCGTAATCCAACGCAAAAAGCAGCGGCCTTAAAGACAGCTTCAAAAGCTCGAATCCGCTCTGCAAAAAGCGGCCCGAAGGGCTATGCTTACGCTTATCCCGGGCTCATCAGGTATTCTTCATGATGACGGAACCCACGCACTCGCCAGCATGCTCGCACGTGTCGGCGCAGGCCTCCAGGCACTCGTAAATCTCACGCCAGGAGATGGTGGTCAACACATCGAACGGCTGGCGAGTCAGCTCGCGCATGGATGCAAGATACAGCTTGTCGCATTCCTCCTCCACATCATTCAGCTCGATGATCAGCGGGCGAATCTTCTTTGACTTTTTGAAGTTTTCAAATTCGCTCATAATATCACACAAAAGCTCGCAGGCGCGAACAAGCTTTTGGGCAAACCTCACTGCGGCGGGAGTAATTCTGTGAATATCAAAAATATAGAACTTCTGCAGAATTTCCTCAATCAGATCGGTCACATCATCCAGCTGGTGGCTGAGCATATCCAGATCCTCGCGATCCACCGGGGTAACAAAGGCCTTTGCCAGCGCTTCGTTCATCTCGTGCTTCTTTACATCTGCGCCGTGCTCAATCGCATGCATCTCATCCAGCATCTGCTGTATCTGGGTCGGATTGTAATTTTCCAGACATTCCACCAGATAGTTTGCCGCCGCTTTGGAGCTCACGGCGCATGCAGCCAGATTTTCAAAGTAGAACTTATCACCCTTAGCCATCGTTGATATCTCCTCTCAATCGATCGTATATCTTAGCTAAACAACATCAGAAACAGTTTGGTTACCGCAAAACCAACGAGGCCGCATCCTGGGAATGTCAGCACCCAAGTGAGCACCATTTCCTTCACCACCCCGAAGTTGATGGCGGATACGCGCTTTACCGCGCCGACGCCCATGATCGAGGTCGTCTTGGCATGGGTAGTAGACACAGGCAAACTGAAAACCGAGCAGAACAGCAGGGCGAGCGCCGATGCGATATCCGCCGAAAAGCCCTGATATTTCTCCAGCTTCACCATATCCATGCCTACGGACTTGATGATCTTTTTGCCACCCATGGCCGTGCCTGCCGCCATAACCAGCGAGCAGATGATCATCAGCCAGATCGGGATGCTCACGCCGCCCGTGGGCAGCGCCTCGCCTCTGGACATGTATACACACAGCAGAATCACGCCCATGAATTTTTGACCATCCTGCGCGCCATGCATAAATGCCATTGAGGCTGCGCCGGCAATCTGCGCGCCTCGGAAGAAGGGCTCCGTCTTTGGCCGATTCGCCCTGCGGAACAGCAGGGTTACCAGCTTGCACACCAGCCAGCCCAGGCCGAAGCCCATCGACACCGATATCACGATTCCATAGAGCACCTTGACCCATTCGCCGCCATTCACACCTGCCAGCCCACCATGAAGCGCAATAGCGCTGCCGGTCAGGCCCGCAATCAGCGCGTGGCTCTCACTGGTCGGAATGCCGAACAGCCACGCCAGCGTCGCCCACAGCACAATAGCAAACAGCGCCGCACTCAGGGCAACGATTGCCTGATCGGGATTCGAGCCAAAGTCCACCATTTTTGTAATCGTCTCTGCCACCGATGCATTGAGCAGCGTCATCACGAACACACCCAGAAAATTGAACACCGCCGCCATAAGAATGGCTGATCTTGGCGACATGCAGCGTGTCGCCACGCAGGTTGCAATGGCATTGGGCGCGTCCGTCCAGCCGTTTACGAGAATTACGCCGAGAGTCAGCGTAACCGCCATGAACAGCAGCGGGTTTGCCGTCATTTGAGACCAGAAATCCAGGATAGAATCCACCAAAGATCGCTCCTCTCTTTGTCTGCGGTTTTCTGTTGCACCTTGTCCCGAATCGAAGCAAGGCAGACCTTCAGCTGTTCATGCGGTAGCCCACGCCCAGTTCATTGGTGATGTAGTTGACAGTGCCTGGTGTTGCGCCGAACTTCTTGCGGATATTGGCCATGTTGACCTGCAGTTTCTTGATGCTGCCCTCCTGTGCGCTGCCGCCCCATATAGCCTTGATAATAGCCGAATAGGTCATCATCCTGCCGGCATTTTCTGCAAGGAAAGCAACAATATTGTATTCCGTCTGCGTTAGCTTAATTTCTTTGTTTCTGATGAAAACCTGACGCGCATCGTAATCAATCACCAATTCGTCAATGCGGAACGTGCCGCCAAGGCCCTTATCCTCACGAGAGGTAAAGCGGCTCATACGCAGCAGCGAGCGCACTCGGGCCAATAGCTCCCCCGCGCTGAACGGCTTTGTCACATAGTCGTTTGCACCGCTGTCCAGCGCCTCTATCTTGTCGCGCTCCATAGAGCGAGCGGACAGAACCAGAATCGGCGTAAACGAGCTTTCCCGCACATGCCGAAGAAAAACCATCCCATCCTCATCCGGCAACCCCAGATCAAGGATAATCAGATCCGGCAGATAGGAAGCGTACAGCGTTTGCGCCATCATGCAGGATTCGGCGCGAATTACCTTATAGCCGGATGTTTCCAGCATGGCCGCAACGAAATTCTGAATATACGGCTCATCCTCTACAAGCAGTATTTTGAACTTATTATTCGTCAAGCTCAGTATCCTCCGTATCCAGCGTAAAGCGGATCACAGCTCCGCCCGTCCTGTTATTCTCCGCCTTAATGTCTCCGCCATGGGCCTTGATAATGGTTGCGCACACGGATAGACCAATTCCGGCATTTCTCGTCTGCCGATCAGAGACCGTTTCATTCCGCTTGAAATATCCGGTAAACAGGGTGCCCATTCTTTCCGGAGGAATGCCGCAGCCATTATCACTGATTTCAAAAATCGCCTGCTTGTTCAGCGTGAATACCCGCAGAGACAGCTCCGTCATGCCCTCTGCATGCTGCACCGCATTCTCCAGAATGTTCACAATAACCTGCTCGATCAAAATTGCATCCATCGGAATCAGAACAACCTCCTCCGGGATGTCAATCCGCACATCCTGCGCAGCATAACGCTTTTTGAATTTGAGCAGCACGGAGTCAATCAGCTCCTCCAGTACGATGGGCGTTTTGATGATCTGTACCGTGCCACTGTCAATTCGGATGATAGAGAGCAGGTTCTCTACCATGCGCACCAGCCATTCGGAATCCTCCTTGATATCAAGAATAACCTGCTCCTTCTGCGCATCCGTCATGGTTTTCCCGTGCTCCAGCAGCGCCGTGCTGGCGCCGTAAATCGTTGTCAGCGGCGTACGAAGGTCATGAGATACCGCACGAAGCAGATTGGCCCGCATGCGTTCCCTTTCCCCTTCCGCCTTCTCCATCTCGTGCAACTTCAACTTTGTCGTAAGCGCACTGGTCAGAATCGATATGACGATCATCACAATGGCTGATGTCAGGTTGACGGAAACCTCGAAATTGAAGGCAAAGTATGGAAAGGTAAAGGCATAGTTGACTGCCACCACGCCAATAAAGGAAGCCAGTATGCCGTATGCATACCCCCTGGTCAGCAAAGAAATGAGGAACACGGCGAATACAAATACGGTGGTAATATGCTCATGAACCTCAAATACGTATTGCAAAAGGAGACTGAAACCAAAGGACAGGCAGAGCGTCGCTACGGTCATCACACTATCTCTTATGTAAGCCGGAAGCTTTTTCATTGTGCAGCTCCTTTCATCCCGCATTTACCACCACTATGCATTATATAAGATTATCGACTAAGGAACAGTAAATTGTCAAGAGTGACTTGACAGGCAAGAACCGTTTTCCTGCGGCATGCCGCGCATTGTATCTGGATGCAGAATGCACGATTTGTGCTGAACCCCAATTGGAAAATGCGTTTGCAATGTATATGAATATGAAGTATAATATAATCACACAAAGGAGGGACCGTCATGAAACTTTGCAGGGGCGATTGCATCGGTTTAGCGGCGCCCAGCCATCTTGCGACGCAAGAGGGCTACGCGCCGATCATTCAGGCACTGGAGGCACGAGGGTATCCTGTACGGACTGCGAAAAATATGTTTTCAAGCGCATGGGGCTTCGCGGCTTCGGCAAAGGAACGCGCGCAGGACATAAACCAGCTGATCGCGGACGACGAGGTAAAGCTGATCTTCTTTGGCGGCGGAGAAGGCGGAGACGAGGTAATTCCACTAATCGACTATGCCCTAGCCGCTGTGCATCCGAAGATGTGGCTTAGCTTCAGCGATGGAACCAGTATTCTGTCTGCCATAAACCGCCGCGCGGGACTTCCGGTGCTGTATGGTCAGTCACCGGGCATGCTGGTTGAGCCCTCGGCTTACGACGCAGCCAACTTCCATGCGCATGTGGCGGAGGGATGCGTTCCCTCGCATCTGAAAAGCGGCGTCTGGCGCACAGTGACGGGCGGAATAGCCAGTGGAACTCTTTCGGGCGGATATCTGGATAACTATGTGTTTCTTGCTGCCAGCGGGTGGATTGCACCAAAGCCGGACGAGGAATTTATTTTGGCTCTGGAGGAGCACAAAATGTTTTTCGGCATCGAGCATGTGAGCGATTCCATCGGCCGTCTGGAGCAGACACCCGTAATGCCGCATGTGCGTGGCATTCTGTTTGGACACTATTCCGACCCGATGAACGAGCACCTGTTGTTCCGTCTGAAGCTTCTGGGTGAAAAATGGGGGATTCCCGTGGCCTATACCGACGATTTCGGTCACGGCGCAAACCACGCGATTTTCCCCTTCGGCGCGCGCGCGACGCTGGACACGGAAAACGCAGTGCTATCCTATTCCTATACGTAATCCACGCAGCCGCCAAATAGGCTCTTGCACGCAGGCCTCCGCTATCCCCTTCCTAAAGCGCAGAAACCGGATGGAGAAATCGCCAAGACGCGCCTTTCAGCCTCTGTGAAGATACACAAGCCATCTGACGCAGAAAAGCCAGCCGAGCGCACTGCTGCACGCGGAGTCCTTTATTCGGATAAACGCTTTTGAAATGCGAAGCGTCAAAGTCGCACCAGCCTTCTCATGGCGCGCTGTCCAAGTTCTGTCGAGCGTTGCAGCCTGACGCAGGTACATAGGGCAATGCACTGCCCGCAAGAGCCCTCTCCTGCACAGGCGGAAACGATTTGCAAATATGAAGCCTTGCGGGTGCTATAATCAAACCGGACGAGGCGCAAGAGAATGCATAGCCCACACGACTCCTCCTGCACAGGCGGAAACGATTTGCAAATATGAAGCCTTGCAGGTGCTATAATCAAACCGGACGCGGCGCAAGGGAATGCATAGTCCACACGACTCCTCCTGCACAGGCGGAAACGACTTGAAAATACGATGCCTTGCAGGTGCTATAATCAAACCGGACGAGGCGCAAGGGAATGCATACCCCACACGACTCCTCCTGCACAGGCGGAAACGATTTGCAAATATGAAGCCTTGCGGGTGCTATAATCAAACCGGACGAAACGCAAGAGAATGTGCAGCTCGTAAAAGGCAAAAGGAGGCTATCGATATGACGGCAACGGATCGAATCATTCGTTACAACGGCGACATGGAAACTCTCGCATGGAAGTACCCATCTCAAAGGCTTATGACCTCCATGAGCGTGATGGTAAACCAATCGCAGGAAGCTGTGCTGTACGCAGGCGGCAAAGCATGGGATTGCCTGGAGGCGGGCCTTCACGAGCTTTCTCTTCACAAGCTCCCGCTTTTCAGCAAATACAAGCCGCTGCCCGCAGATGGATTGACCCCCTTCACGGCGGAAATCTGGTATGTGAACAAGGCGGCGACGCTGAAGCCTCGCTGGGGCACGAGCTCCCCCATTCAGGTGCAGGATCCGAAGCTTGGCCTATGCAGTGTTCGTGCGAACGGTCAGTTCGGCGTTCAGATTGCGGACAGCGGCATTTTCCTCACCCGTCTGGTCGGCACCCTGCCATCCTTTACCATTCAGGATGTCACTCGCTATCTTCAGGGCATCTATACCACGGAAATCAAATCCGCCATCGCATCCTACATCGTGCGGCGTTCCGTCAGCGTGTTGGAAATCAACGCCTATTTAAAGGAGCTGTCCCAATTCGTTCGCGGCGAACTGAACCTGCGCACGCAGGAATTCGGAATTCAGGTAATTTCCTTTGAGGTGAACGCCATCAGCGTGGATGAGACCAAGCTGGAGCCCGCGCCGACGACTTCTCTCGATTTCTGCTCTGCCTGCGGCGCACAGCTTTCTCCGAGTGCTTCCTTCTGCTCCGGCTGCGGAAAGCGCATCAGCCGGTGCAGCCGGTGCGGCGCGCTTCTGCCCGCATCGGACGCAAGCTATTGTCATCATTGCGGCAATCATTTGCCGATTCAGGAGGGATAATTCATGAAATCAAGTACCGCTACCGGATTGGGCCAGGCTAAAAACGTTGGTTTGAAAATTCTTGGATGGGTTCTCGTCTTTTTCTCCGCCATATTTCTGATTAACTCCGCCGCTCAATCTGGTTCCCGAGGCGACGAAGACTTATGCGCTGGGATGCTCATTGCAGGCATTCTCTTGCTCGGAGGCGGCGTCTACTGTTTATACTGCCATCGCCGTTCAGCCCGCCTGCTGGCAGACTTCCGGAAATACAATGCCATTCTGGCAAACGACCCTGTGAAGACGATCTACCGCATCGCGGAAATCACGGGCGAAACGTCCGAAACCGTCCGCCAAAATGTAAACCGCATGATCCAGAAAAGCTTCTTCGTGAATGCCTACATCGACCAGAGCGGCAAAATCGTACTGGCCGAAAGAAGCAAAATGAACGAGGTGGTTGGCAACAACGATGACCGGACAGATTTCGTTACCGTCACCTGTCCCAGCTGCGGCGGCGTGAACCGTTTGGCAAAGGGCCAGGTTGGCAAGTGCGAATTCTGCGGCGCGTACATCGGCAACAAAATCTGACGTCCCCCATTTCCCTTTGATCCCTTCGACAGAATATGGAGGTGTACCCATGAAAAAGCGAATCTTCGCGCTGTTCCTGGCGCTCGCACTGCTTCTTTCCAGCATCGCACTCGGTGAAAAGGAATCTTTCACCATTTCCACTCAGGAGTACCTTGTGCCCAATCCAGTGAATCTCTGGCAGACGCTGGGAGATCAGGCGCGTTTTGAGTTGATCGAGCATGGCGAAATGAACGCAGGCAATCTGCGTGGCAACGCCTACACCATCCGTTATACCGGTAATGACGGCGACTTCGCAGACAAGGTAGAGAGATCGCCATATGTGCTCATTCACACGCAGTATGTCAGTCTTGAAAAGAAGCTGGGCATTCAAATTGAGAACAAAACCGTTTCTGTGAACGACACGGATGCAGAGCTGTATACCTACCCGAATGGCGGTCGGGTACTATACGCCGCCTTCCTCCCCAACACGGAGCCGTTGATGCTCATTGAGCGCGACTGCGGACTTATACTGGATGAGGCCGTTGGAATGGAAAATGATTACTCCCTCGCTCCTTCCCCGACCGCGCCCGCTGCGACTCCCACTCCGAAGCCCACGCAGAAGCCTAAGGCTTATCCGCCCGCGTTCGGAAAGAGCGGCTCAATCGGCTTTATGGGAAGCACCTTAGTAACCTATAATTATTACGGCACCTCTTCAGACGTAGCCGAATACATTACTGCTCTCGTCGACGCCGGCTATCAAATGACGGAGTCGAAGACCGATTATTCCACCATCACCATGATGTTCCGCAACGACGAGGAAGACATCGAGTTGGAGATTGTGCAGATACTCTCTTCCTTCAGCAGCAGTTCCACCATTTTGATCACATATTATTATGTCTGTCCGGATGGTGATATTGTTGACGGGAAAATCGTCAAGAAGACCTCTGGCTCCTCTTCCTCTGAATTTACCGGGACGTCGGTGACGAAGGCCACCTCTTCACCCACGGCAAAGCCAACATCCAGAGCATCGGTTATCGTTGCGCCCAACGCCTCTTCACGCTGCAGTTATTGCAATGACAGGAAAATCTGCCCTGTCTGCAATGGCCGAAGAAGATATTACGTATCCGGCTACGGCGTTGGGCAAGGCAGCTACGTAAATTGTGCCGGCTGCGACGGCACCGGACGCTGCTCCTACTGCAAGTAGGAGCGTTTCCCAAAAGGGTTCCCGAGGCGGGAGCCCCTTTTTCATTGAGCCGACCAAAACCATTGATGCAGCTTGTCCAAAGGTCTTTTGCCAGGCGGATGAACGAGGGAGCAAGCTTCCGTCCCGGCCATACCTCCCAGAGGCGCGGCGATTAAATTTACAGTTTGACCGTCTGCGGTCAGCCGATAGGCCGACTTGAAATTCCTTCGGGATTTCATCCTCTTTTGCCTGAATTCTTCGAATTTCGGCCGCAAAATCCGCATGTAAGCGATCTTCTCTCCGGAAAATGAGAATTTCCTCCTTGAAAATCGTGCAGCCCCACCTTATGCGCCGCTGGGTTCGATAGGAATTTGAGCGAGTTTTGGCCCTCTTGTGCTCTCCTGCAGGCTTTTTGACATGCTGACCATTGATATTTCCATTGCCAATTTACAGGAAATGTGCTATAGTGCAATTGGAAGGATTTATAAAACCGTCTCCGTTTTGCAACCGTACATCAAATGAACCTACCGCCGCCAAAGGTGTCGGCGCAAAAGAAAGGGAATGCCGTCATGCGTAAATCAGGCTTCCACTGGTTTTATACGTTGCTCTGCCTGCTTGCTCTGCTGCTTTTATTTGGGCTGGTCTGTGCAAGTGCCGAGGAATCAAACACGATCTCGAATGAAGAGTTCATCAAGCAATACGGGTTTCCCGAGACCATTCAGGTACACGAAACCCAGTTTGCAGCGGACGTTTCGAATATCGAGGTACTCGATGCAAATTTCGCCCTGCAATCAGCCGTAGCCATAGACAGCGGAAAGACCGTCGCGTTCAACGGGAAATATCGTCTCAGCAACAATATAACGGCCGGTATTGATATCAGCATTACCTTCCGCGAAATGATCCTTGAGATCGACAGCTATGTTCCTTTTCATATAAAGGAATTCTATCTGAGCGTGGATTCGGATTATCTGTTTTCCCTTTCGCTGAATGCAGAAAAAGAAATGTCAGGCGAAATAACATCGGAAGACGGAAAAACGGTACTGGACAAGGAGCTGGTTCGAGTTCCCGTGTTTACAGCTTCCGGTCTGGTGCTTTATTGCACGGTTTCCGCAAAGCTCGATGCCGCAGGTAATCTTGAACTCACACTGAGTTATACCGACACAAATTTCAAGATTTCCTATCAGGATGAGAAATGGAACGGCGCCCGGACAAATGGAACGCCTTCGGTGCAGGTCAATGTCGGCGGCACGCTTGGTGCAGATCTGGGCTTGAATTTTGCAGTTGGTCTGGCTGCCGTCAACAAATATGATCTGATCAAGGTATCTGCAATTCTCCGCGCAGAAACCTCCCTATCGAAGGCCTACGATCCAGACGTTCCCAAATCGCTTCTATGCAGCGACGTCGAACTGATCGCAAGCATGTATATGCAGGCGCAGGCAGGCCTGCTGCCGAGAGGTGAAAACAAGTTCAAGTTTTCCTACGCCCTTTCCTGGCAAAGCCCAAGGGCAGCGTTGTTTGAGAAGAATTTTCATTTTGAAGGAATGAAGCCCGTTCCTGAATGCACCTGCCGGATTACGTGCATCAACGTATATCTGGAGGAGGGCGTACTGTACGATATGCTTATGAAGGCGCCGGGAAGCGTGCTGACCGCCGACGAGCTTCCGAAACTGACGAAGACCGGAAAGACCCTCTCCGGATGGCAGGTTACAGACACGACCGGAGAGATGGTTTCGGAAGCCCTGCCCGTTTCCGTAGGCGATACGGAGCTGAACTGCACGGCACAATGGATGGACGAGAATTCCGAAACCTTCACGCTTCCGGCGGAGTTTGAAACGGACTTTGTTGAAAATCTGACGGCACCATACTACTATAATGGAACAGGATCTCCGAGCACCATATACGTTCTGGGCGGCGAAATGAACGGAACGACCCTGCGCTGCTCTATCCCCGACGATTCCATGTACGAGGATCGAGACAAAATTCACGTTGCGATTGAAAAAGCTGGAACGCAGGTCAAGAGCATCGTATTCGGACCAGGCTTTATGAGCTTCAACGGCGCAGTTTACTGCTATTCGCTGGAAAGCCTGTATTTTGATGATTCAATGTCGTACACGGGTTACAATAATAATAACCCGCGCCTGACGCACGTGCATCTGCCTGCGAACATAAATCACTCGCCCTATTTTGCGAATTGCTATTCCCTGCAGCAGATCAATCTGCCCGGAGGTATACCAAAAATCCAGGAAAAAGCCTTTTATGCTTGCCGGTCACTTTCCGATGTCGCGCTTCCGGAGGGTATCTCCTCCATTGATGCAAGTGCATTCTGGGGCTGCCGATCCCTGACCCACATCGATATTCCGGATTCCGTAACGGAAATCGGCTGGAACGCGTTCAGCGAATGTACATCCCTGCGCACGGTTCGTTTCCCGTCGGGCCTCAGCAAGCTTTCTTCCGGCGTGCTCTACAACACGCAGCTGGAAACGCTGGATCTGCATGTGACGGGCGATCTGACGATTGAATATCAGGGGGCATCGTGCCTTCGGAGCATCAACATCAGCGGTAAGAATATCACGCTAAGCGGAAAGGCGTTTTCAGACAGCACCGCGCTTCAGTCGCTGACAATTACCGGCGATACCATTCGCATCACCGGCGATATGTTCCGCAATTTTCCATACCTAACGACCGTTTCGCTCAGCGCGAACGAAATTTATCTGGAGGACAGTCTTTTCGAAAATTGCCTGCAGCTTCGGAATCTGACGATTTCCGACTGCTCGGCGCTCTATCTGGGAAGCCACGTATTCTCCGGCTGCACGAGCCTTGCTCACTTTGATTACACAGGCGACGTGTATGCGCTAAGCAGCAATGCCACTCTGAACAGTCCGTTCAGTGAAACCGCAATCGACCGTCTGTCGCTCAGGCTGAACGTCGCCGGATTGACAATTCGGAATATGCCTTGCCTGACGGAGCTTACGCTGACGGGCAGCATTGGAACGCTGACCGTTTCCAATGACGATGCCCTTACAGCGCTTCATCTCCCGTCCAACCTGCAGGAAATCGCCGCCATCTGCGAAAATACCGCGCTGGAAACGCTAACCATACCGGAAAACGTGACCCTCGCAGAAAACGCGCTTTCGGAAAATCCACTTCTGCAGACGGTGTATCTGCCAGAATCGCTAACGACACTGCCGACCTACCTGTTCAAGAACTGCACGTCTTTGCGCAGCGTCAGATTCTCTTCCAGACTGGAGCGCATCAATCATGGCGCGTTTTACGGATGCGCGCAGCTGACCGAGCTTCGTTTGCCGGATACGCTTCAGCGTGTGGACGATATCGCGTTTGCAAACTGCGTCTCACTGACGGAGCTTACGATTCCCGCTTCCGTTACCGTTTTCGGCAGCGGCGCGCTTGACGGCTGTACCAATCTGAAAACGGTGTATGTGCAGTCGGCAGAGGCCTTTGTCTTCTTCAGTCATGACTTCCTCTCGGATAATGTGATCTATTGTCCTAAGGACAGCGCAACATGGAGCGTGACGGAATATACGCGCGCCGCTTCGGACGCGCCCGTCTACACGCTGCGCCTACATTGGAACGACGGACGCGCGGACACCGTGAAACTGCGCACAGCGGGAGACACACTGTATGCGCCCTCGCTGCCCACTTTGAATCTTCGAGACGAAGACCATCTTTGCTGGTTCAGCAACCCTGATTGCACGCAGCAAGCGGCTTTCCCCGAAACGATGCCAAGCGGCGATCTGGATCTGTATCTGGGCTATGCGTATCAGACCACAACAAGCGATTACGTGGACTGGAACCGGCTGGAGGGCAATTACGATTGGGATGAAATCGATCCAGCTACCGGAAACTGGCGAAAGGTTCCGAAGCTGATTTCCTACAATGCGGAACAGGAGTTTTTCCATATTCCGGATCAATTTGAAATCATGTATGCAAACGCCATTCATCAGGGCGTTCGATATGTAAAAATCGGCGCAAGCATGCGCAATATTGATCCCGCTGCATTCGACTCTGCCGTTGATCTGGAATATATCGACGTTGATCCCGCGAACACGTGCTATTATGCGCGCAACGGCGTGCTCTACAGCGTGGATGGCACGTTGGTAATCTATCCCTGCAAGCGGCCGGGTATGGAATTCAGTATTCCTGAGGGCGTACGCGCCATTGCACAGAACGCATTTTCCTTGCCCGAGGGCGTTGAATCGGAATTGCTCAGCCTGTACCTGCCGGACAGCGTAAACCGGATCGCCGCCGGCGCGTTCTCCGGTCGAGCTCAGCCCTTTGCGGTATATACGAACAATACGGCGATTTCTTCGGCAGTCGCGCAGGAGGGCGTGTATTGCAACCCCACCGTTCTGGCACTGGTCAGCGATGGCGAGCTGCTGGATATGTACATCGTCTCCGCAGGACTTCCGCTGCCCGAGCTGAAAACACCCGAAAGGGATGGATTGCAATTCGCAGGCTGGCGTCTGGAGGATGACGATACCCTGCTTGATCTGAACGGGGTGACCGTGCCATCCGGCGGCCTGATCCTCTGCGCCGAATGGCGCACAGCTCTGACCTGGGAGCTCATGCTTCCCGGCAGTCTACGCGTAATCGAATCGGAAGCATTCGAAGGCAATGCAATGGTCAGTGTGCACTGTCCGGAGGGAACCGTCGAAATCCAGAGCCGCGCGTTTGCTGATTGCGAACAGCTTCGCGATATCTATCTGCCCGCCAGCGTGCAGCGCATCGCGGAGGACGCATTCTCCGGCACCGAAAATCTGACCATCCATACCACGGAGGGCAGCACAGCGGCTGCCTGGGCGCAGATGCACGGCTACGCCATTCAGATCGAGCCGATGACAATGTAGCCTGATCAATTTTCCTGTCTGTGCTTGATTGTAAGACGGAAATCGTTTATAATAGGAAGACGAATGCAGGAAACGGGCAGAAAAGAGGAATACGCATGAACAACAAACGATTTCGCGGCATAATGCCTGCTCTGTTCACCCCGATTACGAACGACAACGAACTGAAGGCAGACGAAACCCGCGCACTTTTGGAAAAGGAGCTCGCCACAGGTGTTCACGGATTCTACCTGTGCGGCGCAACCGGCGAGGGGCCACTGCTTCCCGAAAAGACGCGCATGCGCATGGCCGAGGTCGCGAAGGAACAGGTCGGCGGGCGCACGGTACTGATCGACCACGTGGGCGCGTGTGACGTGAAGAGCGCCATCCGCCTCGCGCAGCATGCCGAAGAGGTTGGCATGGACGCCATTTCCTCCGTTCCGCCTACGTTTTTCGTGAACTACGATGAGGATGCCGTATTCCGCTATTACAAGCAGCTTTCCGAAAGCTGCCGCCTTCCCCTGCTCGTATATGCCAACGCTATGTTTAAGCAGGGCGACATTGTGAAGTTTATCGAGCGCGTGATGCAGCTGCCCACGGTCATCGGCCTCAAGTTTACACGGTTCAACTACTATGAGATGCATCGAATCGCAGAGTTAAACGGCGGAGACATCAACGTAATTAATGGGCCGGACGAAATGCTGGTCTGCGGTCTGACGATGGGCGCAGACGGCGGCATCGGCTCCACCTACAACATGATGGCCCCTGCCTTTGTGAGCCTGTACAGCGCCTTCACCGAAGGGCGGTTTGAGGATGCGCGCCAGCTTCAGTTCCGCATCAATCGGTGCATCGAGATCCTGCTGCGCCACGACGGCTGTATGAAGCAGGTGCTGTCCGAAGGCGGCATCGACGTGGGTAGACCCGCATTCCCCGGCCGCGTGTACACGCAGGAAGAAATGCGTAAAATCATGGACGAGTTGAACCGCGCCGGCTATCAGGAGCTCACCTGATGCGGAATTTCCCTTGACATTGGCAATGAAATTCTATAAAATAGTATTCGATGATCTGAAATGATATCCAGGAGGTGTCCATATGTGTAAGGAGAAAATCGAAGAGGCAAAATCCAAGATGGAGAAAACGCTGGTTGCGCTGAAGAAGGATTTTTCGACGCTGCGCGCCGGTCGTGCGAATCCCCAGATTCTGGACAAGATCACCGTTGATTACTACGGAACGCCCACCCCGCTGAGCGGCGTAGCCAATATTTCCTCTCCCGAACCGCGCATGCTCGTCATTTCCCCCTGGGAAGCGAAGATGATCGGCCCCATCGAGAAGGAAATTCAGAAGTCCGATCTTGGCATCAATCCCTCCAACGACGGCCGCGTGATTCGTTTGGTCGTGCCGGAGCTCACTGAAGAACGCCGCAAGGAGCTGTGCAAGCAGGTCAAAAAGGCTTCCGAGGAAAGCAAGGTCGCCATGCGCAACGTGCGCCGCGACACGATGGACGCGTTCAAAAAGATGAAGAAGGATTCTGTGATTACCGAGGACGAGCAGAAGACCGCCGAAACCCAGCTGCAGAAGGTTGTGGACGAGGCCATCAAGAACGTGGACAAGATCGCCGCCGAGAAAGAGAAAGAGATCATGGCTGTATGACGCATTCGGTTCTGGGTCTGCCGCTGGAGGATGCCCTCGCGGCACTTGCTGCGGATTCCCAACAAATTGCAATTACGGAAATCAGCGCGCCGCGGGGAGAAGCACCCCGCGGCACGTTGCGCGTAGTAGCGCTACGCGACGGTGGGAATACGCTCGTCGTTGCGCGCTTTCCGGATTCTATCACGGAGGAAGCCATTGAGAAGAATTGACTGGGCGCATCTGGCGTCTCTTTTAAAGGCCCGCCGATTTTCGCATGAAGAGCCGCCTTCGCCGGAGAAGCGTCCCCGGCATATCGCATTCATCATGGACGGCAACGGCCGCTGGGCGCTGAGGCGAGGGTTGCCCCGCTCGGCCGGGCATGCCGCGGGCACGGAGGCGCTGCGCGCCATTATTCGCGCCTGCGATGACCTGAAAATCGAATACATGAGCATCTATGCCTTCTCAACCGAAAACTGGAACCGCCCGATGGCGGAGGTTGCCGCGCTGATGGAGCTGATTCTGCGCTATTTTGTCTCCGAAATCGACGAGTTGGACGAAAAGGGCGTACGTATTCGCATCCTTGGCGACATGAGCGCATTCCCGGTCGAGCAGCGTCAGGCACTGGAGCAGGCACAGCTTCGCACGGCTCACAACGATGGCTTGAAGCTCAACATTGCCCTGAATTACGGCGGTCGTGCCGAACTGGTGCGCGCCGTTCAAAAGCTGGGGGAGCAATGTGCGCATGGCGAAATGCAGCCAGAATCCATCGATTCCGATACCATTTCAGCGCAGCTGTATACCGCCGGCCAGCCGGACGTAGATCTGCTGATCCGTACCGGCGGCGAGGAACGGCTCTCCAACTTCCTGCTGTGGCAAACGTGGTATGCCGAAATCATCTTCGATTCCACCTATTGGCCGGACTTCGACCAAGCACGGCTGATTCACGATCTAAACATCTTCGCGTCACGTGACCGGAGATTTGGGCGGGTGACGCGCACATGATTCGGAACGTAGCGATTCTGGGTGCGACCGGCTCCATCGGCACGCAAACGCTAGACATCCTTGCGCGCTACCCCGACCGCTTCTCTGTCTGCTGTCTCTGCGCGCGTTCCGACGCCGACGGACTTTTTCGGCTGGCGCGAAGCTTCCACCCCCGCACCTGCGGGCTGGTCGTTGAGCCGAAGGAAATTCCTGCTGATTTGCGTGGAATTGAATGGTTCTTCGGCGAGGACTCCGCGTCCCGAGCACTCGCAGCCTCCGACGCGGACGACGCGCTGTGCGCCGTGGTTGGCATTGCAGGCCTAGACGCCGTGCTGACAGCGCTGGACAGCTGTGAGCGCGTGCTGCTGGCAAACAAGGAGGCTCTGGTCACCGGCGGACATCTGGTAACGGAAAAGGCAAGGCGGCTGAACCGCGCGCTGCTGCCCGTAGACAGCGAGCACAGCGCCATTTATCAATGTCTGCAGGCAGCGCGCGGCAACGTGCCGTCTCGGCTGATTCTGACCTGCTCCGGCGGCGCGCTGCGCGAATTCCCGTGTAACCGGCTGGCTGACGCGACGGTGAGCGACGTTTTGAAGCATCCCACATGGCGCATGGGCAGCAAGATCACGGTGGACTGCGCTACGCTGATGAACAAGGGACTGGAGGTCATCGAGGCCTACCACCTGTTCGGTCTTCCGGAAGAGAAAATCGAGGTCGTCATTCACCCACAGAGCATCATACACTCCATGGTGGAGTTTGGGGATGGCGCGGTGCTGGCGCAACTGGGCGCGCCCGACATGCGCGTACCCATCGGCTACGCGCTGGGCGAGCCCGACCGGCTGCCCTTCGGCGGCGAACGACTGGACTTCACGCGCATGGGCACGCTGACCTTCGCGTCTCCGGATACGCAGCGTTTTCCCTGCCTATCCTACGCCCGCGAAGCGCTGCGACTCGGCGGCAGTGCTCCGGTCGTGCTGAACGGTGCCAATGAAGAGGCCGTGGCTGCGTTCCTGCGGGGCGAGGCAAAATTCGGGCAAATTCCGCTCATTGTGCGGTATGTGCTCGATCATGCGGAACAAAAAACCGTTTCGTGCGCCCAAGAGGTATACGAGGCGGATGCGCGCGCCCGTGCGCTCGCGCGCACATGTCTTACGCATTTGTAATCGGAGGCGTTCATGATCAATCTGCTTTATATCCTGCTGGCACTGGTGCTGCTGGGCGTCATCGTCACCTTTCACGAGTTCGGGCACTATCTTATCGGCCGTGCCTGCGGCATCGGCGTCATCGAGTTCTCCGTGGGCATGGGGCCAAAGCTCTTCGGCTGGGAACGCAAGGGTACCAAATATTCGCTCCGGCTTTTGCCGCTGGGCGGCTATTGCAGCTTTGTCGGCGAGGACGAAAACTCAGCTGACCCGCGCGCAATGAACAATCAGCCCGTCTGGAAGCGTATTCTGACGGTGCTGGCCGGCCCTGCATTCAACCTGCTGCTGGCCGTGGTTGTCGCAACCGGCCTGATCGCGGGGGGCGTCATTGTGAATCCCTTTGAAATCGACAGCCAGCCGGTTCTGATGTCCGTCGTGGAAAGCTCTGCTGCGGCGGAGGCAGGACTTCTGCCCGGCGACACGATCACCTCGATTGACGGCGAGGCCATCTCCTGCGACGGCGACGGTATGGAGCGCGCGCGGGAAATCATCGGCGCAACTCCTGCCGGAGAAACGCTTGTGCTGACCGTGAAACGCGGCGAGGAAACGTTTGAAGCAGCTCTTTCTCCCCGGTATTCCGAGGCAGATGGGCGCGCGCTGATCGGCGTCTCGTTCCAGTCGTTCTACCGCCCCTATGACCTGAACGTGTTCGAAGCAATTCCAGAGGCCTTCCGGCTGACCGGGCGCGTGGTCGTGGAAACGGTGAAATTTTTGAAGAACCTGCTGGTCGGCTTGTTTACCGGGCAGGGCGTACAGGACGGCGCGGTGCAGGGCGTGGTCGGCATCGTATCTACCGTATCGGACGACATGAAGGTCGGCTTCGGCATGACGTTTGTGGATGGCCTGTACTCAATTTTCTACTGGTTGATGATCATTTCGATGAATCTCGGCATCATGAATCTGCTTCCGCTGCCTGCGCTGGACGGCGGCCGGCTGGTCTTCCTGGTGATCGAGGGACTGCGGGGCAAGCCGCTTAACCGCGAACGCGAGGGGCTTGTGCATCTGATCGGCTTCGCACTTTTAATCATGCTTGCCATTTTTATCACCTATAAAGACATTGTTGCGCTTGTTCATTAAAGAAAGAAGGATTGCAAATGCTTACCGAGCATCTTCACGCGCACACGTGGCGCTGTCACCATGCCACCGGAACCGAGAGAGAATACGTAGAGGAAGCCATCAAAAAGGGAATGAAGCGCTTTGGCTTTTCGGATCATGCGCCCTATGTCTTCGAAGGCGACTATTATTCCAGCTTCCGCATGACTCCCGAGCAGTTGGAGGACTACGTTCGAACCGTTCTTGACCTGCGCGATGAATACAAAGACGACATTGAACTGCACTTAGGGCTGGAGGCGGAGTATTATCCACGCTTCTTCGAGAGCTTCCTGCGGCTGATTGAGCCGTATCCCATCGAATACCTGCTGATGGGACAGCATTTTCTGCACAACGAGATGGATTTGAAGCTGCACAGCACCATGACCACGGCCGACGAATCGATGCTTGCACTCTTAGTCGATCAAATCAGCGAGGGTCTGCGCACCGGCAAATTCGCTTACGTCGCACACCCGGATCTGATGAGATTTGTCGGGCCGGACGACGTGTATGAAAAGCATATGCGTAGGCTGTGCGAAAACGCGCGAGCAGAGGGCGTGCCGCTGGAAATCAACCTGCTTGGCATTCGGACGCACCGCGCCTATCCGCGCGAGCGCTTCTGGAAGCTGGTTGGCGAGGTAGGCAACGACGTGGTGTTGGGCGGCGACTCGCATGCAGTATGCGACGTGGTTGACAACGCATCCGAAGCCGTGGCTATGGACTGGGTTGAAAAATACCATCTGAACTGGCACCCGGCGTCGTGGGCGCTGAACAAAAAGAGGCTTTAAGGAGCGCAGACATGACGAAGCAGGTAAGGGTTGGCGGTGTTGCCATCGGCGGCGGCGCGCGCGTGACGATTCAGAGCATGACCAATACCGACACGCGCAACGTTTCGGCTACGCTCCGGCAGATTCGCGCGCTGGCAGAAGCGGGCTGCGACCTCGTGCGCGTAAGCGTGTACGACGAGGCCTGTGCCCGCGCCGTGCGCGAGCTGGTGGATGGAAGCCCCGTTCCGCTGGTGGCAGACATCCATTTCGATCACCGGCTCGCAATTCTATCCCTTGAAAACGGAATTCATAAGCTGCGCATCAATCCCGGCAACATCGGCGGCGAGTCGAACGTCAAAGAGCTGGCAGACGCGCTGAAGGCGCGCCGCGTACCGGTTCGCATCGGCGTAAACAGCGGCTCAGTGGAAAAGGATATTCTGCGCAAATATGGCGGTCCCACACCGCAGGGTATGGTGGAAAGCGCGCTGGGGCATGCGCGGCTACTGGAAAAATACGGCTTTGACGAGCTCGTGCTGTCAATTAAGGCATCGAACGCACGGGCGACGGTGGAAGCGAACCGGCTGGCCTCGAAAGCCTGCGAATATCCGCTGCACATCGGCGTGACTGAAGCCGGGTCTCCTGGCATGGGCACGCTCAAATCCGCCGTAGGCATCGGCGCGTTGCTGATGGACGGCATCGGCGACACAGTGCGTGTATCCCTGTCCGGCGACCCTGTAAACGAGGTATATGCCGCGAAGGAAATTCTGAAGGCCGCCGGCGTTCGAAACGAGGGCGTTGACATTATCTCCTGCCCTACCTGCGGACGGACACAGATTCCCGTGGCAGAAATCGCCGAAAAAGTTCGTCTGGCCACACTGAATCTTCGCATTCCGCTAAAGGTTGCAGTGATGGGCTGTATTGTGAACGGCCCGGGCGAAGCGCGCGAGGCCGACATTGGCATTGCCGGCGGCAAGGACGGCGGCGCATTGTTTGTAAAAGGCGAGAAAACACGTGCTGTGCGCGGCGATCTGGCCGAAATTCTGATTCACGAAATCAACGAAAGGTACGGAAAATAAATGAGCGAAGCCTGGACGCAGCTTTTGCGCGACATAGACAACGGTCTGACTCGCGCCATCGATTTGGAACGCGTAACGATTTCCCGCTCTACCGGGAACATGCACGCGTATTTCACCTCGTCCAGGCTACTCACGTCCCGCGAGCGCAGAATTGTGGAAAAGGCCATGAAAGCCGGCTTTCCAAAGGCGGAGCTTACGCTGAGCGTGCGCTACCCGTCTCTGCGCGAAAAGGCGCTGGCTGACATAAACGCCTACAAGGGCGCGGTAATCGAGCTGGTAACGGCAGAAAGCCCCGCCTCCATGCCCTATCTCACCTGGTCAGACGGCGTATGGAAGTTTGACGGCGAACAGCTGACCGTCAACGTGAACGCGAAGGAGGGCGCGGAATTTCTGCGCATTCGCGGCGTCGATCTGATGATTGCGCGTTTTCTGAAGGAGCTTTTCGACATTGAAACGCGCGTTACCATCGCCGTAACAGGCAGCGAGGCCGAGCGTATTCGCCGCATTTCCGAAAAGCGACGCGAGGAGGAAGCACTCATGGCGCGCGCAACGCGGGAAATGTCCAACCAGCACGAGGTTGAAGAGCCCGCGCCGAGTCTGGCCGTGCGCGGACAGCCGTTTACAGACCCGATCATCTCTATGAGCGAGCTGACGGAGGATGCCGGGCGAGTTGCGCTGATGGGCGAAGTGGTCAAGGTGGAAATGAAGGACACCCGGAACACCGAAAGCAAAATTCTGCTTTTCACGCTCACAGACTATGACGGCAGCGTGGAATGCAAAGCGTTCCTGTCGCCCAAGCGCGGAAAAAGCGGCGTATCGCTGGAAAAGCAGATCGAGGGTGCAAAGGAATACGTCAAGGAGGGCAAGTGGCTTAAGATTCGCGGCGTATACAAATACGATGACTTCAGCCGAAAGTTCATGCTCATTGCCGACGATATCCTGCCGGCCGCCAAGCCCATTCGCCGCGACCACGCAAAGGAAAAGCGCGTGGAGCTGCACCTGCACACCCAGATGAGCGCCATGGATGCGTGCGCCTCCCCCACCGATCTCATCAAGCAGGCAGCCGAATGGGGGCACCCTGCCATTGCAATCACCGATCACGGCGTGGTGCAGGCATTCCCGGAAGCGTTCTCCGCTGCCAAGAAGGCGGGAATCAAGCTGATTCCCGGCTGCGAGGGCTATCTGATCGACGACTTCCCGGAGATCGTACAAAAGGCCGACGGCCGCAGACTGAGCGAAACGAAGTTCGTAGTTGTGGACGTAGAGACGACGGGGCTGAATACCGCTGAGGACAAGATCACCGAAATCGGCGCGGTTCGCATCGAAAACGGCGAAGAGGTAGACAGGTTCTCGAAGTTGATCGACCCAGAGCGCGTCATTCCCGAAAAGGTGACGGAGCTGACCGGCATTACCGCCGCCATGCTGCGCGGGCAGCCGACGATCGAGCAGGTCATCGGCGATTTCGCGCGGTTCTGCGAGGGCTGCGTACTCGTTGCGCACAACGCGTCGTTTGACATGTCGTTCTTCCGGCGCGCGTTCCGCGACGCAAATCTTCCCTTTGATTATCCGATCCTGGATACGCTGGCACTCACGCGCAACTTCTACAAGGGACAGAAAAGCCACAAGCTGGGCGCGCTGTGCAAATTTTTGGGCATTTCGCTGACAAACGCACACCGTGCCGTGCATGATGCGCGCGCCACCGGCGAGGTGCTAGTAAAAACCCTGAACGCAATGCGCGAAACCAAGCCGCTGGAACGGCTTGAGCAGCTGAACGGCTGGTTCGAGACGGATGCAGGCGGTGAAAGCCGGCACATCATCCTGCTGGCCACGTCGCGCGACGGCATGACAAACCTGAACCGCATGATTTCCGACGCGCATCTGAAGTATTTCCATCGCACGCCGCGCATGCCGCGCGGTCTCATTCAGAAGTGGCGCAAGGATATTATCGTAGGCAGTGCCTGCGAGGCGGGCGAGCTGTACCGCGCCATCGTAGCCGGAAAGAGCGAAGCGGAGATCGAAAAAATCGCCGCATTTTACGATTATCTCGAAATTCAGCCGCTTGGCAACAACGAATTCATGGTGCGCGAGGGCATCGTGAAGGACGAGGAAGTGCTGAAGGACATCAACCGGTTCATCGTCCGTCTGGGTAAAAAGCTGGGTAAGCCCGTCGTCGCGACCGGAGACGTGCACTTTAAGGAGCCGAAGGACGCCATTTACCGCGCCATTTTGATGGACACCAAGGGCTTTGAGGACTGTGACCATCAGCCGCCGCTTTACTTCCGCACCACCGATGAAATGTTGAAGGAATTCGCCTATTTGGGCGAAGAGGATGCATACGACGTGGTTGTTAGAGCGCCGAACGAAATCGCTGCCCGCGTCGAGCACATTCCCGACCTGTTCATGAAGGCACCCGACGGCGGCGACACGTTTCAGCCGTTTTGGGAAGATGCGGAGCAGAATCTGCGCGAGCTGTGCGACAACCGCGCGCATGAGATCTTTGGCAACGAAATTCCGGAGATCGTGCGCGCCCGGCTGGACAAGGAGCTGGGATCCATTTGCGGCTACGGCTTCTCGACGCTGTACATGATCGCCGTTAAGCTGGTCAAAAAATCGCTTTCGGACGGCTACATCGTCGGCTCGCGCGGTTCGGTCGGCTCGTCGTTTGTGGCGAAGATGGCCGGCATTACCGAGGTAGACGCGCTGCCGCCCTATTACGTGTGTCCCAAATGCAAGCACTACGAGTTCGATGTGCCCAAGCAGTACACCTGCGGACTCGACCTTCCGCCCAAGGACTGCCCCGTGTGCGGCGCGCGCATGGATAAGGACGGCTTCAACATCCCCTTCGAGGTCTTCCTGGGTTTCAAGGGAGATAAGGTTCCGGATATCGACCTGAACTTCTCCGGCGTATATCAGCCTCGCGCCCACAACTATGTGAAGGAGCTATTCGGCGCAGAAAACGTGTTCCGTGCGGGGACAATGGGTACGGTTGCAGAGAAGACGGCGTTTGGCTACGTGCTGAAATATGCAGAGAAGCGCGGGTTAAACTATTCCAACGCCGAAAAGGAGCGTCTGGCCAAGGGAATCACCGGCGTTAAGCGCACCACCGGCCAGCACCCGGCCGGCATGGTCGTTTTGCCGAAGAACTATGAGATTTACCAGTTCACGGCCATTCAGCATCCTGCGGACGACGTAAACAGCGAAACCGTTACCACGCACTACGACTTTACGTCAATGCACGACGTGCTCGTAAAGCTGGATATTCTGGGACACGATGATCCCACGATGCTGCGCAATCTTCAGGATCTTACCGGCATTAAGCCGCAGGCCGTGCCATTGAACGACGCGGAGGTATTCGCAAACATCCTCTCGCTGTTCTCAAGCCCCAAGGCGTTGGGCCTGACTGAAGAACAGCTGGGCGTATCCACCGGTACGCTGGGCGTGCCTGAATTCGGCACAAGGTTCGTGCGCGGCATGCTCACTGAAACCAAGCCCACCACAATGGAGGAGCTGATTCGAATTTCCGGTCTTTCCCACGGCACAGCCGTGTGGCTGGGCAATATTCAGGACATCCTGAAGGCCGGGCAAACCGACCTGAAGCACGCCATCTGTACGCGCGACGATATCATGAACCAGCTGATGGACTATGGTGTTCCGCCAAAAATGGCGTTTACCATCATGGAATTCGTGCGCAAGGGCAAGGCCGCAGCCGGTAAGGGCGGTGACCTGAAGCCTGAAATGCTGGAGGCCATGCAGGCAGCGAATGTGCCTGACTGGTTTATCGGTGCATGCCGCAAAATCGAGTACATGTTCCCGAAGGCGCATGCGGTTGCGTATGTCACGATGGCGCTGCGCATCGCGTATTTCAAGATATACTATCCGGGCGCGTACTATGCCTGCTTCCTGTGGCGCAATGCCGAGGATTTCAACGGCGCCACGATGGTCTGCGGCGAGAACCAGATTCGCGGCCGAATGGCGGAAATTGACGGCATGGAGAAGGATGAAAAGGAAAAAAGCGAGGGAGAATACTCGCTGCTTGAAACGCTGCTGGAAATGAATCTGCGCGGCATTTCCCTCCTGCCGGTCGATCTGTACAAAAGCGACGCGGAAAAATTCCTACTGGTAGACGACACGCACATTCTTCCGCCGCTGTCATCTCTGCCCGGACTGGGGCTGAGTGCGGCGATCAATCTGGTGAACGTGCGCGAGGGCGGGCCGTTTATTTCCCGCGAAGACATGATTCGCCGAAAAGTGGGAAAGTCCGTTGTGGATACGCTGGCAGCGGCGGGATGCATCAACGACATCCCCGAAAGCAGTCAGGTAAGCCTTTTCGAGCTTTGCATGTGAGGTGAGACGGATGAAAAAGCTGACGTGCGTGCTTGCAGTTCTTCTGCTTGCAAGCCTGTGTTGTGCTTCGGCGCTCGCCGCCATTCCGGTGAACGCAAACGTCGCAGCGCTGATTGGCGAGGACGGCTCGGTGATTATCGAACCCGGCAAATACGAGCAGTTCATTGACTTTGGCATGCCCGGCCTGTTTGCCGCGCAGTCGCCGGACGGCGGATTCATAATCGTGGATGAAACCGGCGCGCTTCGGAGCGACGCTTCCTACGATTATCTGGAAAACGTGAACAACGCAATTCTCTATGCCCGCGGCGAAAAGTATGGCGTGCTGGACGCAGAGCTGAACGAGCTTGTTCCCTGCGAATACACGTGGCTTGTGTCCAACGGCGAGGGCGGCTTCCTGGCGCTGCGCACCGACGTCTGGGACGACAGTCCCGATGGCGTGTACCTGATCGACGCAAGCGGCTATGTATCCCCCACCGGCGTAAAGGTCGCTTCAATCCTGTGGCCATTCTCAGGCGGTATGTCACAGGCGCTGTCCATTGACAATGGCCGCTACGGCTATCTGAATGCCGACGGGCAATGGCAGCTTCAGCCCCAGTACGCCTACGCCGACCAATTCAAAAATGGGCTGGCCGTAGCCACGCTGGACAGCGGCAGCGGCATGATCGACACGCGCGGCAACTGGCGCATCATGCCAAAGTACGATTTCATTGACCGGCCTGCAGAGCCAGATGGCCTGATCGTCGCCGTGAAGTACAACGAGCTGATCGACGTGTTCCGCGCCAGCGACCAGTCGTATCTGTACACGCTAACGTGTGACACGGAGGGTGCTTACACGGCGCTGAGCGGAAAAATCCTGCTTGTGTTCTCTGCAGACAGCGTGCGCGCCGTAAACGATACTGGGAAAACCATCGTCGAGGTGCCCGCCAGCGGCTCCATTGTGTCGGCAAGCGATAATCGCCTGTTCGTTTACCCGGATGAATGGGGTGTAAAGAGCGCGTACCTGGCCGACGTTGACGGAAAACCGGTATCCGAGACGTATCAGGATTTCGGTCTGTTCGCCACGGTGGACGGCAGAGAGTATTTCACCGTGAACGCATTCGATACTGAGCAAACGGATGACGGCATGATTTGGCTCAGCGACACCATGCGCTGTGGCCTGATCGACGAGGACGGCCACGAGATTCTTCCTATAGTTTACACCGAGCTTTCGTCTCCCTCGCCGGGTTATATTCAGGCACGCGACGAGGCAGGCGTTCATTTGCTCCAAATGGACGGCACGGAAATCTGGTCGTATACGGAATAGGCTCAAAAGCAGCGCCCGCTCCGCGCGTAATTCGTTTGCGCGCGGAGCGGGCGTTTTTTTCTTCAGACAAGCCCGAGCATACCGGATACAAATAAAGAAATCCAGCGATCGACATGCTTCGGGCTGTGGAAGAGACACTGTCTTTATTTTCTCAGCCGTTCGATAACCCGTCGACACCGGGCGCGGTCATAAATCACCGGCACAGGATATACGGGATTCGCCTCCTTCAGCGCCCACGAAACCATCGTGTCGATATCCTCCTCCCGGATAAAATCAAAGCCGTCCGGAATACCCATGCGCGCGTTCATAGCGCGAATTTGCGCAATGAAGCGGTGCGCCTTTTCCGCATTGTCTGCGCCGTCTATCCCAACCAGACCTGCCAAGCGCGCCAGCTTCGCAAAAACCGCCTCGCCATAATCCTCCAGCACCACAGGCAGAATCACCGCATTGGCCAGTCCATGTGCGGTGCCATACAGACCACCCAATGTATGTGCAATGGCATGTACATTTCCCACGCCCGCGCGCGTAAACGCGAATCCCGCCTTGAACGACGCATTCAGCATCTCCTCGCGCGCCGAAAGATCGTTCCCGTCGGCATACGCTCGTTCCAGATTCGAAAAGATGGCGCTAATAGCTTCCTCTGACAGGCGAAGACTCTGCCGGGTGTTGTACGTCCAGCACAGATATGCCTCCACTGCGTGGGTCAGCGCATCCATGCCGGTTGCGGCGGTCGCCTGCGGTGGAAGCCCTGCCGTTAACACAGGATCGAGCACCGCACAGTGAGGAACCAGCGCAAGATCCATAATCGCCGCCTTATGATGCGTCCTTGAATCGGTAATCACCGCAGCGATCGTCGTTTCGCTACCCGTACCGGCTGTGGTCGGCACGGCGATAAACGGCGGAATCGCCCGGCGCACTCTCAAAAGACCCGAAAGCGACTGCACCGTCTTTCCCGGTCGGACGACCAGCGCCGCCGCTCCCTTCGCCGCATCCATGGGGCTTCCACCGCCGACAGCCAGAAAGCTGTCGCAGCCGGATGCAGTGTACGCGTCCCGGATTTTCTCGCAGGTATCGGTCGTCGGATTGTTTTCTACATCGCTGTATATCTGATATTCAATTCCCGCCGCAGCCAGCTCTTCCAGGATGGCCGGCAGAATCAATCTCCGCACGCGCGGGCCTGTGACGATCATTGGCCGCCCGGCGTTCTGTCTGCGCAGCAGCGCCGGAATCCGCGAAGCGCTGCCCACTCCGCTTGCGACAAACGGCATACGCCACCTCAGAAACCGCGCGCCAACGTTGAATACGCACTGAAACGTGCGGCAATAAAGCCACATCGGCGAAATCATGTATCCGCCTCCGCTCGCATGCGTTTAAAGGAGAGCGCAATTTTTCCATTTTGCGGCTGGATTGTCAGCCCATCTTCCGCACATATTTCTCCTGCGTTCACGCACAGCGCATATTCCCTGCCGTCATGGGCAAAGATCAGCCGCCGCCCGTCTGCGCGGACAAACGCGCTCTTTTGCGCATTCCAGCGGAAGCACAGCGTTGCGCCGCCGGTAAACCGAAGCCCGTCGGGCTTCAAAAGTAGCTCGCCCACGCCATAGCTGACGCGCAGCGATTCCCCCTCTTCCGTTGCCGCAAGGCTCCCGATTCCCTCCGCGCGCAGCCACGCGCCCGCCCGAATGCCGCCTCCGCTCATACGGTTACCGTCTATGATGGGCAGATTTTCATATACAAGGTATTCCGTCTCGCACGCGGCTTGCAGATAGCGTTCCTCGCAGCGCTCATCAAACAGTGTAAGGTCGCGCAGCCGCAGCCCTTCGCCGTCGCGGTACAGGTTTGCACGGTAGCTTGCGCAGTCATACCATACGGACTGCGCAAGCCTGTCCTCATACGGCTCCAGCGCGCATACCGCCGTGGCGGGCGTAAGAGAAAAGCAGCGTTTGAACCATTCGCCGCTGTCCTCCAGCCGCTCCACGCGCAGCGCACCCGCATCGCGCATTTTCGCAAGCAGCGGGAACTGGTATTCCAGACCGTCCTTCATTGCCGGCCAGCCAAATGAGTTTTCCTGACCAGCCTGCGCATAGGCGAATGCCAGACTGCCGCCCCGGAAGTTCTGCCGCAGGAACCAGTCTACCCATGCAGGCTTGCCACCTCCTGCCGCATACACAGGCTCCAGCGATTCGACGCCCTGCAGCTCCGTCGCGCCGTTTTCAACCGATAAGCCCAGATCGTACTGCGACACCGGGTCGCTGCCCAGCATGCGGAACACCGGCACGGAAATGCCTCCCTGCGCCGTCTGTGCTGGGCACAGCGCATTTTTACGGCTGGGATAGTAGGCCTGGTTCCAATATCCGCCCCAGATAGTATAACCGTCCGTGCCCCACTGATCCTTGCAGTTGCAGCTGGCAACGATGCCGTATTTGTCTGCCATATACCCCAGCGTATGCGCATCAATCATCCACGAGCCCACGGAACGTGCTTCCCTACCAAAGCATTCGCGGAACTTCTTGAAGATCACGTCCGTCAGCTTCTCGCGTTCCTCCGGAAGATAGCCCACCGAGAAGCCCACGTTGGCATGCCAATCCCACTCAAAACCCGGTTGTCCGCGCCACTTTAGCCCCGCCGCCTCCACGTGCGGCTGGTTCATTTCAAACCAGATGCCCAGTTCAAACTGCTCTGGGTCCAACGGTTTCAGAAGTGACAGTATATCCTCGCGCAGCATGGCATCATACTGCACAAGAAACGTGCCCTTCAGGCGATTTTCCTTCATCAGACGAATCTGCTCTCGCACCGGCTCTACCAGATCGATCCATCTCCGCCGCGGCTCCGCTCCGCGAATGAAATTAACAATATTTACAACATTTTCCATTCCGCGTCCCACCTCGATTGTTTCCTTTTGCCTTGACCGAATTATACCACATCCACTGCGGCGCACCTCTTAATCTTGCCACATTTAACAAACGCAGACAGACTTTGATGAATACAGAAACCTATAATTCCTGTCTCCATTTTTGATAAAATGAAGGCAAAAAGGCAAAAGATGATACACAAGCACAAATGAAACGATTGTATTAACTACTGTAGAAATGTTATAATAAGTATGGAATGGTTCGAAGAAAAACTAAGGCACATGCGGTGCGAATCCGCTTGTACAGAAGGGAAGGATGAAGGGATGGTGCAGCCAAAGCGCTTGGCTCAAGACGAGCTGGGCTATCGGCTCAAGCGATATTGGCCTGCTTATCTGTTGGTGCTGCCGGTCGTGCTCTGGTATATCATTTTCTGCTATGCACCCATGGGCGGTCTGATAATCGCATTCAAAAAATACAGCGTGCTCAAGGGAATTCTGGAGAGTCCCTGGATTGGCTTGTATAACTTTAGTCGCCTGTTTGACTCGCTGGCATTCTATCAGGCCATCAAGAATACGCTGATCTTCAGCGGCTTGAACTTTGTTTTCGGCTTTCCTCTTCCAATCATTTTCGCCATTTTGCTCAATGAAATGCCCGGTCGGAAATACAAGAAGGTTGTACAAACCGTGAGCTATCTGCCGCATTTCATTTCCTGGTCCGTGGCAGGCGGTTTGGTCTACATGCTGCTTTCGCCCAGCACCGGCGCGATTTCCTCGCTGGTGCGTACGTTGGGCGGTACGCCGAAGAATTACATCGGCATCAGCAGTTATTTCCGTCCCATCGTTGTGATTTCGGATATCTGGAAGAATCTTGGATGGAGCGCGATCATTTATATCGCCGCCATCACCTCGGTAGACGAGGAGCTGTATGAAGCAGCCACCATTGATGGAGCCGGACGCTTGGCTCGAATTTGGCATGTAACGCTGCCGGGCATCCGCGGTATCATCTCCATTCAGATGATTCTGACGGTGAGTAAGATTCTGAACGTAAGCTTCAGCCAGATCTTCGTGTTGATTTCCGACCTGACGCTGGATGTCGGCGAAACCATCGATTATTATGTCTACCGCGTAGGTCTTGGCTCAACGAACAACATGAGTCTGGCAACCGCGTCCGGTATGTTCAAATCCGTGATCGGTCTGGTGCTGATCGTCGTAACCAACTATATCAGCCACAAGCTGACGGACGGGGAGGGAATTTGGTAAATGAAGATCAAGAAGTCTCCGTCTGACCGTATCTTTAACGGGGTCACGTATGTTGTGATGACCTTCGTGCTGATTGTAACCCTTTACCCGTTCTGGTACGTGGCAGTGGGCTCCGTGTCCAGCATGGCGCATCTAATCAAAAATGGTTTCGTCTTCTGGCCGGATGGATTGCATCTGGAAGCCTACGAGCAGGTATTCCGCAACGACCTGGTGCCTGTGGCCTATCGGAACACCTTGATCGTAACGGTATGCGGCACAGGACTGAGCATGCTGCTGACCATTCTGGGCGGCTTCGTGCTTTCTCTTAAAAAGCTGCCTGGTCGTACGCCGCTTACCTTCTTCTTCGTGTTCACGATGATGTTTGGCGGCGGTTTGGTGCCGACCTTTCTGGTGGTAAGCAAGCTGGGCCTGATCGATACGCTGTTTGCCCTGTTTGTTCCCAGCGCCATCAGCACCTACAATATGATCCTCATGCGCAACTTCTTTCAGAGCGTTCCCGAAGCTCTCTTTGAAGCTGCTTCCATCGACGGAGAGACCCTGCCTGGCTACGTCTTCCACATCCTGCTGCCGCTTTCCGGCGCGGCAATTGCCAGCATTACGCTGTTTTATGCCGTTGGATATTGGAATAACTATTTCGACAGTATCATCTACATCCGCAACAATCGCCTGTGGCCCATGCAGACCGTGCTGCGTCAGGTACTTCAGACGACTCAAATGAACAACATGATGTATGATGATGCGAAAAAGGGCGTAGCAACAGAAACGCTGAAGGATGCCATGATCGTAGTAACCATGGTTCCGATTCTGTGCGTATATCCCTTCGTGCAGAAGTATTTCGTCAGGGGCGTTATGGTTGGTTCAATTAAGGGATAATTCATTGAAATTCGTGCGGCTCGTGCCGTGCAGAATAAAGGAGGAGACCCCATGAAAAAGATCCTGTCACTGGTTTTGTCTTTGGCAATGCTACTGACCATGGCAGCTCTGCCCGCGTTCGCAGAGGATGAACCCGTTGTTCTCAACGTGTTCTATTCCACCTCTCGCCCCATGAATGAAGCTACCGAGCTGACCCGCGAGTTCATCAAGGAACAGATCGGCGTAGACTTCAACCTCACCGAGGGCGACGGTAGCAACTTCGATCAGCAGCTGGCTCTTTACATTGCAGACGGCAACATGCCCGATGTCGTTCGTCTAGGCTACGACATGTGGAAAGAGTACGCGGTGGAAGGCGCTTGGGCCGACCTGACCGACTATATCACCGATGAGTACGCCGATCTGAACAACTACGTTGGCGACAACTGGACCTACGCGTACCAGGACGGCCGCGTGATGGGCGTTCCCAGCCTGAGCGGCACTCCCTCCAACCACGTTATCGCGATCCGCGAAGACTGGCTGAAGAAGGTTAATCTGGAGATCCCCGCGACTCTGGATGACTTTGTGAACGTAATGCGCGCCTTCACCACCCAGGATCCCGACGGCAACGGCCAGAATGATACCTACGGTCTGGGCGGCTCCGGCGTGAACACCCTCAGCCCCATCTTCGGCGCATATGGCGCGGCGATTGACGAATCCTTCTTCCTCAACGAGGATGGCACCATCACCACCAACGCCATTTCCGAAGCTTACAAGCAGGGCCTGAAGACCGCACGCGATCTGTATGCGGAAGGCCTGATCGACCCCGAAGTATTCACCTGCTCCAACGACCAGATGCTCACCAAGTGGTGCCGCGGCGAAATGGGCATCATGTCCGCAGCATGGAGCCGTGCCGGCAACGCTTATCTGCGTTATGACTTCGGCACTCTGCAGCCCGATGCGGAAGTTGAAATCATCCTGCCCCCGACCGGCCCCGAAGGCCTGAGCAACAGCGTTGCTGCCGCTCCCATCAGCGCAATGATCGCTGTCAGCTATAAGGCGAGCCCCGAGAAGATCGAAGCAGCCATGAAGCTGTTCAACTTCGCTGCCAGTCCCCTTGGTTGGCGCGTGACCATGTACGGCATTCCCGGCGAGTTCTTCGATTATGACGCAGAAACCGAGCAGACCCTCTGGACCAGCGATCTGAACAACGGCGTTTCCAAGTCTGGCAAGTACGAAGTTACCGACATGCAGGTTTACAAGCTGTTCAACCATGCCGGTTGGGAAGCACAGGGCGACGGTCTGATCGACGCGCCTCATGGTCAGATGTGGAAGGCTGGTTCCGCAATGCGCTTTGAGGAGAACGTAAAGCCCAACATCTTCTCGATGTTCAAGACGGAAGAATACACTGAGCTGTATGGCGAAGTGAACACCTATTTCCGCACCAGCATGCTGGCCTTCATCATGGGCGAGAAGGACATCGATGCTGAGTGGGACAACTACGTTCAGACCTACCTGAACATGGGCGGTGACGCGATCCGTCAGTCCCAGCTGGTCGAATACAACAAGGTCTTCGGCAGCGGCTGCACTTTTGCAGAATAACACCCACAAGGGATAGACAGGTCATGGTATAATAAAGGGGAGACTCGGCTGAAAGCGAGAGTTATTACGTCGAGGTCGCCCCGGGCCGGGGTGGCACCATTGCTACTCCGGCCTATTCTTTATCAGAAAGTCTTGTGCGGAGGGATACAGTGAATGAAAAAAAAGAAAAGCTTAACGTTGATGCAGAAAATGATGATTTGGTTCATTCTGATTATCCTGCTGCCTTCGCTGATGCTTTCTTCTATCCTGTATCGCGTTCAGACGGATCGCGCATATGATATTCTGGTAGAAAATCATTATGCCGTGCTCGGCATGGCCCGAGAAAGCATTCTTCGCAGCGCAGCCAGCGTCGAAAATCTCGTAGAGATGCTGTCGCTGAATGCTGAACTGCATCAACTGGTTGCCGACAGCAAGCAGACACCCTATCAGCGTGTAATGAAAATTCTCTATGATGTGGGAGAGAGTATTGCACAGGCACAGCTGATGCTTTCAGATCTAAATGCGCGTATAACTCTCTATTCGGCAGATGACAGGATTCCCGAAACCTATTGGACATTCCTGCATCTGGATCGATTGGAGAACATGACAAGCTATCAGAATTTCCTTACCAATGATAAGAGTAAGGGTTGGGGCGGAGTGGGATTGATGTATCCCCAGGAAACCGTCCTGCGGGCTGAGAATAATCAGCTGATGCTGAGCTATTATCAAAAGCTGCTGACTGGACTCGGAGATTGCGCGGGTGTCCTGCAATGCAGTATATCGCTCCAGAAGATTTTTTCACCGCTGCAGTTTGACGGAAACGCAGATACCTATTATGTGCTTCAGGACGGTGAAGTTCTATATCAGTCCGATGCAACCCAGTCCCTGCCAGAGGAATACCAGCAGGGGCAAACAAGGCAGATCATTCATCAGCAGCTGTATCTGACGCGTGCCTTGGAGGATATGGACCTGCTGCTTGTGATGCGATTGGATTATGACGCGCTGCACAGTCAAACTTTAGCCAGCGGCTTAGTTCTGCTTTTGACTGTGTTAGGCACCGGCGCTCTGATGCTGGTGGCTACGTGCACATTTCTGAGATCTATTCAAAATCGTATGAATCAGGCACTGGATTTTGCCCAGCGTGCAAAGGATGGCAGCACAGACATCATTTTCCCCAACCCGAGTGGGGACGAGGTCGGCCGGCTCATTGATGCGTTCAATACCTTGCTCATTCGTTTGCAGGAAAACAATCAAAAGATGATTACTCATGAGCGCAATGAAAAAAGCGCCTTGCGGCTGGCGCTGCAATATCAGATCAATCCCCATTTTCTGTTCAACTCGCTGAATTGGATTCAGCTGAGCACAGAGCTTGGCGTGGAACGTGAGCAGCTGTCGGAAGCTATTTTGCTGCTGAGTAAGTTGCTGCGAAACAATTTGCAGGGCAATGCCATGACAACCCTGCAGGAAGAGGTCTGCTGTGCGCGGAACTATGTGCATTTGATGAATATGCGTAAGCAGGATCTGGTTCACCTGGAGCTTCAAGTAGATTCGCTGCCACCAGAGCTACCGGTGATGCGCTTCCTGTTTCAGCCGCTATGTGAAAATGCCATTCAACACGGCATGGAAATGGGCAATCCGCTGCATATCGTCATTCGCGGCTGGCAGGAAGGCAATATGGTACATTTGGCCGTAGAAAACGACGGCGCCGCGATTCCGCCCGACAAACTGGAAAAGCTTCAAACGCAGGTTGCTCATGAACCAGAGGGTCATGGCATTGGACTTGGAAATCTCTCCTCGCGTCTGCATCTTCTGTATGGCGAAGACGCAGGCATGACCGTGACTTCTACCCATGAATTGACTCGAATTGAAGTACACTTTTTGCCCAAACTGTCAGAGGAGATGCAGGCGATCGGCGCTTGCGGAAAGGATGAAAACATATGCGCTTGCTGATTGTAGACGATGATAAAATGACCTGCCGCGGCATCCAATTGCGCATTCAGAACATGGATCTATGGCAGATTCAGGAAATCCATATGGCCTTTTCCGGCGAAGAGGCGTTATCTTTCGCGCAGCAAAATCCTGTGGACATTTTGCTGACGGACATACAGATGGTAAATATGAATGGTCTTGAATTGATCGGTCGGCTGAAGGAGCTGCATCCTCATGTGGTTAGCTTAATTCTTACCGCACATGCCAGCTTTCCCTATGCCCAGCAAGCCATTGAGTTGGGCGTTATCGGTTTTCTGCTTAAGCCCTGCGGAAAGGAAGAACTGCGAGCCATGCTGCAAAAGGCGATTGCACAGTCCGAGGCTCTCGGCGCGCAGACAAGTCCTGCGCCAGTCAAGGCTCCTATTGAATGGGCCAAGAACTATGTTCAGACACATCTGACGGAAAAGATCGATATGGTGCTGGTGGCTAACAAACTGGATTTGAGCTACAGCTATTTCAGCAAGCTCTTTAAGCAGGAAACAGGTCAAAGCTTTTCCAATTACATTATCGAGGAAAAGATGAAAGAGGCCGGACGGCAAGTACTGGCCGGACGGCGAACCAGCCAGATTGCCCAGGATCTGGGCTATCAATCCCCACAGAATTTCAATCGCACCTTCGTACGCTATTACCAGTGCACGCCCAGCGAATATCGCCAAAGGAAAATGTACGAGCAGAAATCGTAGCGTTGTCTTCGTAGTATTCGTGAAGTACCGTACCATGAAGCGCCTGCTGCAGGCGCAAAATTCTGCAGCAGGCACTTTTGCGCCTGTTCAGCTAACAGAAGGGGCTTGCCGTCTGCTCTTCACAGACAGCAAGCCCCTTCACTGGCTTAACGGTTTTTCTTATTTGTTCAGAGTCTTGCGGGCCAGACGCACCACGTTCTCAGGCGTGAAGCCGTACTCCTTGAACAGTACCTTATACGGAGCGCTGGCGCCAAACGCATCAAGGCCGAGAACCTCACCCTCAAGGCCGACGTACTTGTGCCATCCGAGCGTCGCAGCAGCTTCCACGGCCACGCGGGCGCGTACAGACTTGGGCAGCACAGACTCCTTGTATTCCTCGCTCTGCTCGTCGAACAGCTCGAACGACGGCATGGAGACGACGCGCGCGTCGATGCCCTCCTCCTTCAGAAGCGCCTTGGCATTCACGCAGCATTCAACCTCGCTGCCGGAAGCCAGCAGGATGCAATCCGGAGTAGCCTTCTCGCTGTCGGCAATGATATAGCCGCCCTTGAGTGCGTCGGGGCCACTCTTCTCGTTGAGCGCGCAATCCTGACGTGAGAGAATCAGCGCTACGGGGCGCTTCTGGGTCATTGCAGCATACCAGCCTGCAGCAACCTCCTTGCTGTCGCAGGGACGGAACACGACCAGACCAGGAATGGCACGCAGACCTGCGAGCTGCTCCACGGGCTGATGGGTGGGGCCGTCCTCGCCGACGCCGATGGAATCATGCGTGAGCACATAGGTTACCGGCAGCTTCATGATCGCCGCCACTCGCATGGCGTTCTTCATAAAATCGGAGAACACAAAGAACGTGCCGCAGTACGGGCGCAGGCCGCCATGCAGCTTCATACCGGCGCAGATACAAGCCATCGCATGCTCGCGAACGCCAAAGTGGAGGTTGCGGCCGGTGCGATTCTCGGCGGAGAAGTCGCCCTCGCCCTTCATGTAGGTCTTGTTGGAAGGAGCCAGATCGGCGCTGCCGCCGATGAGGTTCGGGATACGCGCAGCCAGACGGTTCACGCACACGCCGGAGGAATTGCGCGTGGCAGCCTTTCCGTCAAACGCCCAGTATTCCTCGTCCTTCAGCAGATCAACCGGCAGCTCTTCGCTGTGCCACACCTCCCATTCCTTGCGCAGCTCGGGATACGCCTTCGACCACGCTTCGAACATCTCGTTCCACGCTGCTTCCGCCTTCGCGCCTCTTTCGGCAACGGCAGCGGTCGTCTCGTATACCTCGGCAGGTACGGCGAAGCTCATGGGCACTTCGTCAATCCAACCCAAGTTCTTCTTGAGCGCCACAATGTTTTCCTCGCCCAGAGGCTCGCCGTGCGCGCTGGGCATGCCCGCCTTGGGAGAACCGTAGCCGATAGAGGTATGGCAGGCAATCAGAGTCGGCTTATCCGAAATCTTCGCAAGCTTGATGGCGGCATCCACGTTTTCGAAGACGTTCGCATCGGCCACATCGATTACGTTCCAGCCATAGGCACGGAAGCGAGCCTGCACGTCCTCGCGGAAGGCGATGTCAGTAGATCCCTCGATGGAGATTTCATTGTCGTCATACAGCGCAATCAGCTTGTTCAGCTTCAGCGTGCCCGCCAGCGAGCAGGCCTCGTGGCTCAGACCCTCCATCATGCAGCCGTCGCCCAGGATTACGTAGGTATTGTGGTCAACGATCGGGAATCCCTCGCGGTTAAACTTCGCGGCCAGATAGCTTTCGGCCATTGCCATACCGACGGCATTTGAAATGCCCATGCCCAGCGGGCCGGTGGAGGTCTCTACACCGCGGGTGTGGCCAAACTCCGGATGGCCGGGGGTCTTAGAGCCGAACTGACGGAACTGCTTCAGATCCTCGATCGTCAGGCCGTAGCCAAACAGATGCAGAAGAGAATACAGCAGCATGGAACCGTGTCCGGAGGACAGCACAAAGCGGTCGCGATCCGCCCACTTGTCGTCAGCGGGATTATGCTTCATCTCGCGTCCCCAGACGGCATATGCCATCGCCGCAGCGCCCATGGGCATGCCCGGATGGCCGCTCTTGGCCTTCTGCACCGCTTCCGCAGACAGGATGCGGATCGCGTTGACAACCATGTTTTCCTTGTTCATCATAGGTCACTCCCGTTTCTTATTTGGTCTTCAATTGATTGATCACGTCTTTCAAAGGCGTCAGATCCAATTCCTCGTTGTCCTTTTCAAGGACGGCGTACAACTGCCTTAGGATGTACTCAAGGCCGCCCTTCACGTCGCTCTCAGCGTTCACGGGCATCACCGGATCATGCACCGACAATCGCAGCATGAACCATGCATTGTCCACTCCGCCATCCAGCGAAAACAGAATACGCACGCCCTCGCGGTTGTCCGGCGCCAGCCGCCACTCGGGATTCGTGAGCGTGTTAGACAGAATCGCCTCGATCACGTAGCCGGCCGCCCGGCGATAATCCTCCTGAATAATCGGCAAACGTACCTCGATGCTCTCCGCAGGCTCCTGCAACTCATCGATCAAGCTGGACAGCGTAAGCCCGTCACGCTTGCGCCACATGGCCTCGCAGATGACCTTTGTGGCCAGATACATGCCATCGTCGATAAAGTAGTTTTCCGCCATAGCTGCATGACCGCTGGTTTCAATAGCCACGGGCACGCGAATGCCCTCCGCATTCAGGCGTTTGGCCTCCTCAATCACGTTTTTATAGCCGCGGCGATAGCGGTAATGCGTGCCGCCCCACTCGGTAATAAAGCGGCTCAGGCCGGAGGAGGTAACAGAGTCTGTCACGAAGGTGAGGTCCTTCTCGTCATCCAGCAGGATGGCGGCAATCAGCGCAATCAGGCGATTGCGGTTAATCGCGCGACCGGTCTGATCCACGATGGCCACGCGGTCGCCGTCCGCGTCAAACATAACCCCCAGATCGGCCTGCTCCTCCACAACCACACGGGACAGCGCCGCCAGCGCCGCAGGGCTTTCCGGATTGGGTTCGTGCAGCGCAAACGTGCCGTCAGGCGTAAGGTTCAGGCTGCCCTCCGTATCCGCGCCCAGTGAGGAGAGGAGTTCCGCAAAGAAGCCCCCTGCGCCGCCGGAGGCGTCAACCACAACATGCAAACCCAGAAGCGGCAGTGCCACCTCGTCGCCCATGAATTCGAGAATGTTGTCCTTCAGCCGCTCACGGTAAGCGCTCATCAGATCGAGTTTTTTCACCAGACGGTGCGGCACCGTGGTATTCAGCGCGCCGTTCAGAATCTCCGCAGCGTCCTCAGCAGACACCGGGCCGTCAGGCGTAAAGAATTTGAAGCCGTTCATGCCGCTTTCCCGCGCACTGGCAGTAACCATCACCGCTCCGCTGGCGCGAATCTGCCCAAGCATGATCGACATCTGCATGGCCGGCGTCGTCGCCAGACCGCAATCATACACATCCGCATCGGCGGCAGTTAAGCCGTCGATCAGCGCGTGCTGAAGCCGCGGGCCGGACGGACGCGAATCGTGACCCACGGACACGGACAGCTTGTCCGGCGTGGTATCCAGTCGTTTTGCCAGCCACAAGGCAAAGGCATAGCCCAGCTTTTCGGTCAGTTCATTGGTAAGGAGAGACTCCGCAGCGCGAATCACGGCGCCGCTTAAAAGCCGGGTACTGTCGGAAACCATAAAAACCCCCTTTGGTCGTGCGTGCCTCCGCCCTCCCCCGAAGAATTCCGGCAAGCCGCGTCGTTTCGCGGCAGGCAGCGCAAATCGCGGCTTACAGAGCTCCGCGAATTCACGCCGGGCGGCTGTTCCGAAGCATTCGGAACGGGTTACGTTTTTTTCCCGCATCAGTCCATAATCGGCCTCAGGCGGGCAAAATACTCATACAAAGGCGTTAAACGACAATAGCCCTCGGCAATCTCCTCGTCCAACGTCCGGGACATCATGTGCGCGTAGTCGGAAATCTTTTTTTCAACGTAAAACCCGCGCAGTGGATACCATTTTCTCAGCGTCTCCGGCACAGCGTCCGGAATCTTCATGCGCTTGTACGCCTTGGGATGAAGCTCAAACTCCTTCTCTGTCTCGGCGGCAATTTCCAAAAACTCAGCAGGCGCATTTTCGAGCGTAGCACGGAACGCCTTCATCAGCGGCAGGTTTTCGTCGTAAAAGCCCATACCGTAGTTTATGCACTCGTCCGAAACGTCCACATACACGCCCAGCGTCGTGCGCCGCTCCTCGCCGGGACGCCGGAACGCCAGCCACAAATAATCCCGGTACGGCGACTTGTCGTTTGAAAATCGCACATCGCGGTTTATGCGGGAAAGCACCTTCGTCGGCCGCGTTTCAAGCTCTGGATCGAGCGCATTCACGGCCTCGCCCAGCGCAGCAACCAGATCGAGGCAGGGCGTGCGCACACTATTTTGATACCAGTCGTGATTCTCCAGAAAAAACTCGCGGTTGTTATTAAAGCGAATCGCCATGAAGAATTCAAACGTCTGCTCGGTAAAGCCCTGAAACATAGTTATTTCTCCTTTGAACGACCCTGCTCGCGCACAGGCTTGAACTTGCTCGTGTGCCCCATCTCATCCGCTTCCGGCCGACGGCGCAGCTTTCGCACAGCTACAATCGCCACCGTGAAAAGCACCGCCACCGCGCAGATCAGCAGAATCCGCTCCGGAAGGCCGCCATCGTTGAGAATCGTAAAAAACAGCGTCTGCCCGCCATTGGCTCCCCTGACCGCGCGCACGGCATGACGCACGCGCAGCGGCTCATCAGCCCAGACAACGTGCTCGCCATCCTCCGACTGCCACTTCAGATAGAAGTAATATTCTTCCTGCGTGCCGTTCTCATCGGACAGATACACATTCATCTCACTTCCAACCGGCAGAAATGCGATGGACTTCAGGTCGCCCATCGTCTTTTCGCCGACGACGACCTCCGTCTCCCGGCCGTTCGCGCCCGAAACGGTCAGCATGAATGCAGGCTTCTCTTCGTCCGTAACGAACGCGCGAAGAGTCCTCTCATTCTCTGACGCTGCCTGTACGTGTACGGTGACCGTCCCGGTCTGAAAAAACACGTGCTTGCCGCCTGTGTCCCGCATCGACAGCGTAAATGTATATGCTGCGTCTTGGGTCAGCGGTGGCGTTTCAATATCGATTTCAAACGAATCGCCCGCCCTCAGACGGCCCGGCAAGCCGTGGAACGAACCAAGCGACGGTTCCGTCAGCTCCAGCGCTTCGTAATCCAGCCTGCCAAGGTTTTCCGTTTTCAGGCGGAAGCGCGCTTTGCCGCCCGCCGAAACGGTCAGCACCTCCTCGGGCAGGGTAAAGTGAATCTCATCGGCCGCTATAGCGATAGTCTCCTTGTCCGCGCGCAGCGCGTACTGTCCGCCGGACAGCGCCGACGCAAACGTCGCAACGGGCGCCGTATCCGTATCCGCTTCCACAACCACCACATGCGTAAACGCACGCGATTCGCCCGGCTTCAGTCGGAATGGCGCAGACGTAAAGGCCGCCGCATCGTCTGTCACCACCGCGTTGAGCATTTCCACTGAACCAACATTTTCCAGCCGGTAGGTAATCGCAGCCGAATCTCCAGCACGCACAGCCGACGTGCTTACATCGCGTGTAAAGCGTGCCTCCACCGCTGCCGACACCATGCCGATTCGCGCGCGCGTCTGCCTGCGGAGCACCGTACCGTTGACCTTGAAGGTTATGTATACGTCCATGTACCCGGCGGTCAGGGTAGCCTGATCAACCGACAGCGTGCGCACAAAGCGCGCGGTTTCTCCGGGCGCAATGTCTTCAAAGGCTTCCCCCTCCCGCGTCTCCGATGGAGACAGGCGCACATCCGTCAAGGCTACGCTTCCGACATTCGTCAGCGTCACCGTCAGCTCAGCCTCGCCCGGCTCTGCCAGCTCGCTGGGATTGAAGCGAGCTGTAACCTCCAGCGATCCTTCCGCAGACGCGCACAGACCCGCATGCAGAATCCATGCAAGCATCAGCATCCAGAGAAAACGTTTCCACACGCGCCTGTTCGTAATCGCACCCCCGCGGCCACAAAAATCCATCTTCTATTTTATCGGAGATTCTGCGCCCTGTCAAGAACAAACGCCGAATTACAACAATTCGGCGGCAGGAAAACCGCCTTTGCGTGCAGAATTCTTCTATAAAAAATCCCTTCCCGGAGGTTTTCCTATGAAAAGCTGTGTGGTTACCGGCGGCTCGCGCGGCATCGGCGCAGAGACTGTTCGCATACTGACTGCGGACGGCTGGTCGGTGGCCTTCTTCTATTCCGCCAGTGAAGAGCACGCACTGGCGCTGGCGCGCGAGACAGGCGCGCATCCCGTACACTGCGACGTTTCCGACCGCGCGCAGGTGTTTTCCGCCTTTTCGGATGCAGAAAAATGGCTGGGTCGCGTAGACGCGCTGGTATCCTGCGCCGGAATCGCACAGCAAAAGCTTTTTCCAAACGTTACCGGAAACGAATGGCGACATATGCTGGACGTGAACCTGTCCGGCGCAGCCTATGTAGCACAGGCTGCCCTGCCGGGCATGATTTCGCGAAAGCATGGTGCCATCGTGTTTGTTACCTCGATCTGGGGCGAGGTAGGCGCGTCGTGCGAGGCGCACTATTCCGCCGCCAAGGCCGGCCTGATCGGCCTTGCAAAAGCGCTTTCCAAGGAAGCGGGGCCTTCCGGCGTGCGCGTGAACGCCGTATCCCCCGGCGTAATCCAAACGGATATGCTCGCCAGCTTTGATGGCGAAACGCTCGCCTCCCTTGCGGAGGAAACACCGCTGGGACGGTTGGGAACACCTCGCGACGTAGCTTCCGCCATCCGTTTTCTTCTTTCGGATGATGCCGCCTTCATCACTGGTCAGGTGCTGGGCGTGGACGGCGGCTTCGGACGATAGTATCGCCCGCTCTGCAAAGAAGCTCCTGCGAAGCGACTGCTACCTTCCGCAGGCAGAGGCTCTCCGCCTTTCCCCTTCGGACGGTGCCCTTCTCATTGGGCATAAGCAAGGAATTCACGCCGCAGAAATCGACGCTTCCGTTAGGATTTTACGTCCATAGCCCGCAGAATGAATGTTTTCAAACGATTGCGGTTGACGAACCGAATAAAGGATTATATAATATGTAGCTGTATGAATGCGGGGCGCATGCGCACCCGATGGGAGGAACAGAACGCACATGAGGAAGAAAAGCTGGATTACTCTGGCCGTTGTCACGGCGCTGATCGTTTTCTTTTCGGTCATCGCCTTCACCGGGCTGACCATCAACCACACGCAGATGCCTGCTCCGATCGGAGATCTGCTGAGCCTTGGCCTTGACCTTCGCGGCGGTATCTATACCGTCTTTTATGCGGATGACGCCGGATACTCCTCCGACGAATTCCACGATCTGCTGGAGGGCACTGCGTCGGTGCTGCGCAACCGCCTGACCGAGCAGGGCTTCACTGAGGCCAACGTTTCGCTGCAGGGCAGTAACTACATCCGCGTGGAGATTCCGGACGTCTCCGACCCCAAGCAAGTGCTTGACATCATCGGTACGCCCGCGCACCTGACGTTCGTCGATCCCCTTGGAAACGTGGTCGTCGAAGGCAATGATGTATCGAAGGTCGAGGTCTGGTACAATGACAGCGCCACGGACGGCGGAAACTATATGGTCACCTTCGTTCTGAACGGCGATGCAGCCACCGCATTCGAGGAAGCCACCGGAAAATACATCGGTCAGTCGATCTATATCTATCTGGACGACGAGATGATATCCGCCCCCACCATCAAGGAGCGCATCCCCGGCGGCAACGTTTCTATCACCATGGGCAACTCTTCCAGCGCCAGCGAATCCTATCAGGAGGCCTACCGCCTGCAGACGCTGATTATGTCCGGTGCGCTGCCGCTGGACATTGAGGAAAGCGAAACCCGCGCCATTTCCGCCACGCTGGGCGAGGACGCCATCGACCGCGCGTTGCTGGCCGGCATCATCGGCATCGGCATCCTTTTCGTGTTTATGATCGTCATGTACCGTCTGCCGGGCCTGATGGCCGATCTCGCGCTGGCCGTGTACATCCTGATCGTGTTCTATGTGCTGGCCGAGTTCCAGATTCAGCTGACGCTGCCCGGAATCGCTGGTATTCTGCTTGGCATCGGCATGGCCGTGGATGCCAACGTCGTCATCTTCGAGCGCTTCCGCGAGGAGCTTAAGCGCGGTCTGGGTTACGATTCCGCATTCCGCAACGGCTTTAAAAACGCACTACGCGCCATCATCGACTCCAGCGTGACCACGCTGATCGCCGCCTTCGTGCTGATGTACTTCGGTACCGGCTCGATCAAGGGCTTCAGCTACACGCTGGCACTGGGCGTCGTTACCTCTCTCATTACCGCGGTCTTCGTTACCAAGTTCCTGTTCAAGCATGCGCTGCGCCTGGGCTTCACCAAGCGCTCGCTCTATACCCGATAAGGAGGCCGTACGGAAATGAAGAAGAAATTCACTGACTATACGAAGCTTTTCATGCTCATTCCCGCCGTAATCGTGCTGGCAGCGCTTGTTCTGACATTTACCGGTCACGGCCTGAATCTTGGTATCGACTTCACCGGCGGCTCACTCCTTGAGTATTCCGTTGGTGCGGACTTCAGTACTGAGGATGTTGTGGATATTCTGCGCCGCAACGGCTATACCGACGCGCAGGTGGCAAAGGCTGCCTCCGGCGATGACGGCACCGGCGCCATGACGAACCTGCAGATTCGCCTGTCGCTTACCGACCTTTCGGATGACATGAAGAAGCTAGTTAAGCAGGCCGCCGAAGCTGAGGGACTGACGGAAGAAACCATCATCAACCTGAGTGCTGCCTACGTAAGCGAAAACGAAATGGACAGCAGCTATTCCGGCGGCTACCTGTTCAGCTGGAAGCAGCTGGCAGACTCTGACAAGCTGCAGGACACCGTGAAGGATGCGCTGGACGAGAACCGCATTCCCTACACCGTCGTCAAAGCCGAGGAGCTGGATAACGACGCAGAAAACCCCGAGACGCGCGTCATCGTCGTACTGAACGATCAGTCCAGTGCCGTACGCAACGTACTGGAGTCTGAAATGTCCAGCCGCTACCCGGGCTTCACCTATGTGTCCATTGAACACGCGGGTGCAGTTTCCAGCGCCGATCTGGTGCGCAACGCGCTTTTGTCCCTCGCCATCGCGCTGGCGCTGATGCTGGTGTACATCGGCTTCCGCTTTGATCTGTATTCCGGCATTGCCGCACTGCTCGGCCTTGTGCACGATGTACTGATGATGCTGGCGTTCATGACGTTCTTCCGTTCCCTGTATCAGGTAAGCTCGTCGTTCATAGCCGCCATCCTGACGATCGTCGGCTATTCCATCAACAACACCATCATCATCTTCGACCGTATTCGTGAGATGAAAAAGCGCGTAGGCACCTCCATTTCCAACACGGAAATCGTAGAGAGCAGCGTTCGCGCGTCCCTGTCACGCACAATCAACACCACGTTGACGACTCTGTTCACGCTGGTGGCGCTGTACGTTCTGGGCGTAGCCTCGATTCGCGAGTTCACCTTCCCGCTGATCGTCGGCATGCTCGCCGGCTCCTACTCCTCCAATCTGCTGAACGGACCCGTCTGGGCTTTCCTGATGAACAAAGCCGACGCCCGTAAAAAGCAGAAGGCCAAGGCCTGATTTCGCAGCCCCATGATATGGGAACCCGCCCAAAGCAGCGGATTCCCATATTTTTTCAAGCAGGCGCGGTTACGCTGAATCAAATCCACGCCGCCGTCAAACGATAAAAGGGATAATGAGGTAGGATTCCATGCTCAAATGCCTTCCGCGTTCCACAGACGCGCCCGAGTGGCCGCGTCCCGCCGATATGCCCGCGCTTCTTCACCGGTTGCTTCGCCTTCGCGGCGTACGCAGTGAGGAGGAGGCTTGTGCCTTCCTCCGTCCCGGGCGCGACCAGCTGCACGACCCGTTTCTGCTTTCGGACATGGATCGCGCTGTACAGGAGATTCGCGCAGCCATCGACGCAGGAGAGGGCATCTGCGTATACGGCGATTACGACGTGGACGGCGTCTGTGCCTCGTCCATTCTTTCCAGCTATTTGCGTTCCATCGGCGCGCAAGTGGACGTGTACCTTCCCTCCCGGCACAAGGAGGGCTACGGCCTCAACGAAGACGCAGTGCTGAAGGTATGCGAAAAGCACCATCTGCTGGTGACGGTTGATTGCGGCATCACATCGGTAGAGCTGACGCGGCTGGCGCAGGCACGCGGCATGCGCGTCGTGATTACCGATCACCATCGGCCGGAGGGCGAGCTGCCTCCGTGCCCGGTTGTGAATCCACTTTTAAACGGCTATCCATTTCCCTACCTGTGCGGCGCAGGCGTAGCGTTTCAGCTTGTAGCGGCGCTGGGCGGGCGCGACGCCGCGATGGAATATGTAGATCTGGCGGCGTTAGCGACGATCGCGGACATCGTACCGCTTCAGGATGAAAACCGTGCGATTGCCGCATTGGGCCTGAAGCGAATCAATGTATCCCCTCGCCCCGGCATTCGTGCACTGATTGACGCCAGCGGCATGACCGGTCGCGTGATCAGCTCCGGAAACGTGGCTTTCCAGCTTGCGCCACGGCTGAACGCCAGCGGACGACTAGGCGACGCCATGCGCGCCTATCGACTGCTTACCGGCACGAACGCCGACGAATGTGCCGAGCTGGCCGGACAGCTGAACGAGGAAAACCTTCGCCGCAAGGCGCTGGAGCAGGATGCCTACGCGCTGGCCGATGAGCTTCTGCGTTCGTTCCGCTTTGCTGAGCACCGCGTGATCGTGATTCCCGGCGAGGGACTAAACAGCGGCGTGATCGGCCTTGCCGCCTCCCGGCTGACCGAGCGTTATCACTATCCCACGGTAGTTCTGTCGCTGGACGGCGACGTATATACCGGATCCTGCCGTTCGATCGAAGGCGTAGACATTCACGACGCGCTTTCGCACGTGGCAGACGCGCTGATTCAGTTTGGCGGTCACAAAATGGCGGCCGGACTGCGGCTGAAAAAGGAAAACCTTGACGCGTTCCGAAGCAGGCTGGACGCATATTTGAAGGAAGCCTATCCGGCAGAGCTATGGATTCCACGAGTGGAATACGACTGCGAGGTGGATGTCGAGGACCTAACGACGGAGGCTGTGGAGATGCTGGAGGCGCTCGCACCTACCGGCTGCGGCAATCCCTCCGCGCAGTTTCTTATGAAATGCGAGGTTGCCTCCGCCCGCCCCGTCGGTGCGGACGGTGCACATCTGAAGCTGTCCCTGCGCAGCACAGGCGGTACAACCGACGCCATCTGGTTCCGGCGCGGCGACCTTGCCGGGCATCTGCCGCGCACGGCCAACGTCGTGTTTCAGGCGTCAATCAACCGCTATCAGGGGCGCGAAAGCGTGCAGGCGCAGCTTACTGCGCTGGAGGCACGAGATGGAGACGGACGGCTTGCAGAGCTCAATGCACGCATAGATTCTCTGTTTCAAACGTTCTTAACAGACCATGTGTATAATTGGGCGTATTCGGGAATTCCCGCGACGGCAATTTCGGCTCAGGCACTTCGCGAGCAGCTGGAGGGCCGTGTTCAGGGCGTTCTGATCGTAGCTGCATCCATCGAGGGCGCACAGGCCGTACTGGAGGCTGTTGGTGACCAGCCGCTGGACGTATTGATCGGCGAATATCCATCCGACCCGCGCTGCTTTCACACGCTCGCAGTATTGCCCGCAGGAACGCCGCCGGATGGCTATGACACCATCGTGCTTACGGGAATTCCGGATGGCCTGATGAATGCCGCCTTCCATTTGGAGGGCGTGCCGGTCAGTCCGCTATTCGCCCGGATACCGGATCTTGCGTCGTTGCGCGGCATTTATGCCGCCGCACGCCGCGTCAGTCGTCGCCCGTCGCATTTTTTGACGCAGGAGGCGCTGGTACGCGGCATCGCCGAGGAGGCAGACGAAAGCGAGTCCGCCTGTGCGGCTGGGCTGTTCGTTCTTGCGGATATGACGCTTTTAACCATCGAAAACACGAAAACCGCCGGATTTCACGTGGCGCTTCCACCGCTTGTGAAGCGCGACCCGGCCGAAAATCCCTGGTTCCGCCGCATGCAGGCATGGCGCGAACAGGCAATGAAAGGAAGGTGAGCTCATGAACAGTCCGTCGAATCCCGGTTATCCGGCGCTGAACGAGCTGATCGCACACGTACAGAAATATCATCCGAACGAGGATATGGGCGTAATTGAGCGCGCCTACCAGTTTGCCGAAAACGCGCACAAGGATCAAAAGCGCATGTCCGGCGAGCCGTATTTCGCGCACCCCGTCAGCGTAGCGCTGATTCTGGCCGACCTGATGCTCGATCCCCCGACGATCGCCGCCGGGCTTCTGCATGACTGCGTGGAGGATGTGGATGGCTGCACCGTGGAAACGATCGAGAAGGATTTCGGCAGCGAGATTGCTTTGATGGTGGACGGCGTTACCAAACTTACGCGTATGGACTTTTTCACACGGGAACAGCAGCAGGCAGAATCCATCCGCAAGATGTTCATCGCTATGGCGAAGGACATCCGCGTGGTGCTGATCAAGCTGGCCGACCGTTTGCACAACATGCGAACGCTCAAAACCCAAAGACCCGAGCGGCAGATTCCCATTGCGCGCGAAACGCTGGATATTTACGCGCCGCTGGCGCATCGTTTAGGTGTGTACGCGGTAAAGTGGGAGCTGGAGGATCTTTCCCTGCGCTACATTGATTCGGAGGGCTACTACAGCCTCGTGGAAAAGGTAGGCATGAAGCGCGCCGAGCGTGAAAAGTGGATTCGCGAGATCATCGACTCCATTCGTGCCGGCCTTGAGAAAGAGCATATTCACGCGCAGGAAATCGATGGCCGCCCCAAGCACTTCTACTCCATCTACCGCAAGATGAAAACGCAGAGCAAGACGTTCGAGCAGATTACCGATCTGATCGCCGTGCGCGTGATCGTCGATACCAAGCAGGACTGCTATGCCGCGCTGGGCGTCGTGCACTCCCTGTGGCCGCAGGTACCGGGGCGATTCAAGGATTATATCTCCGTTCCCAAGGACAACCTCTACCAGTCGCTTCACACCACGGTCGTGGGGCCGGACGGCCGCCCGTTCGAGGTACAGATTCGCACGATGGAAATGCATCGCAGCGCTGAGTACGGCATTGCCGCGCACTGGCGCTATAAAGAAGGCAAGGCAGCCGATTCACTGGACGAAAAGCTGGGCTGGTTGCGCCGCATTCTGGACTGGCAAACCGAAACCGGCGACCCCGGCGAGTTTGGCAACATGCTGCGCGTAGACCTTTTTGCCGAGGAGGTACTCGTGTTCACGCCGCGCGGCGACATCATCTCTCTGCCTAAGGGCGCGACGCCGCTCGACTTTGCCTACCGCATTCATTCTGCCGTCGGCAACCGCTGCGTAGGCGCAAAGGTCAACCACCGCATCGTACCGCTGACGACACTTCTGGAAACCGGCGACTTTGTGGAGATCATGACCTCCGCAAACTCTCACGGTCCATCGCTGGACTGGCTGAACATCGTCAAAACCAGCGAGGCCAAGGCAAAGATCCGCTCGTTCCTGAAAAACGAGTCCAAGGACGAGAATCTTGCCCGCGGCCGTGACCTGCTGGAAAAGGAAGCACGCCGCCTGAGCTACTCCTTCCCCCAGCTGTGCAAGCCGGAATTTTTGGACGTTCTCTATAAGCGATATACGCTTTCGTCGCTGGACGATCTGTATGTCACGGTGGGCTTCGGCGGCCTTTCGTGCGCGCAGGTGATCAATCGTCTGGTGGAGGAATTTAAAAAGACGCAGAAGCCGGAGCCGCCCAAGCTGCCCACGCCTTCGGAGAGCCCGCAGGCACGCCCGACGACGCACGCAGCGCAGGGCGTAGTGGTAGAGGGCGACCCAAACATGCTGGTGCGCTTCGCCCGCTGCTGTAACCCACTGCCTGGCGACGACATCATCGGCTACGTAACCCGCGGCCGCGGCGTATCCGTCCACCGCGCAGATTGCGTGAACATGCAGGACGAGGGTGTGGAGCCGGAGCGCATGGTGCAGGTTGCATGGGCATCCTCCGCCTCTGCTGCGTATGACGCCGACATTCAGGTGATAGGCTACGACAAGGCCGGCCTGCTGGCCGACCTAAGCACGCTGTTTGCCGCGCTGGAGGTGCCCATCGTTGCCGTCTCTGCGCGCACGATGAAAAACGGCACTACGCAAATCACTCTCACGCTGTCAATCAAGGACACCACGCAGCTGGAGAAAATCATCAAGCAGCTACGCAAGCGTTCCGACATTATCGAAGTATTTCGCGTCAGCTCCTGACGGGAACGGAGGTTATTCATATGCGAGCCATTATTCAGCGCGTTTCCCGTGCCAGCGTAGATGTGGCGGGCGAGCGTGTGGGAGAAATCGGCGTCGGTTTTCTGGTGCTTCTGGGCGTTATGGCCGGAGACACCGATGTCGACCGCAGCTATATTGTAAAGAAAATCGCCGGTCTGCGCGTGTTTGAGGATGCCGACGAGAAAATGAACCTGTCCCTGAAGGATGTGGGCGGCAGCGTGCTGCTGGTGAGCCAGTTTACGCTGGCAGGCGACGCGCGCCACGGCAATCGTCCATCGTTTTCCGGCGCAGCGCGACCCGAAGAGGCCGAGCCCGTCTGCTCGCAGGTAAAGGCCGACCTTGAGGCCATCGGTTTGCACGTGGAAACCGGGCGCTTTCGCACGCACATGGAGGTTTCTCTGGTAAATGACGGCCCCGTGACCATTCTTCTGGACAGCAGAAAGGATTTCTAAGCCCCATGAGCAAGCTTTTGATCGACCGGCTCGTGCTTGGCGCATACCAAACGAACTGCTATCTCCTTCGCCGGGAGGGTTCCTCTGCCGCCGTCGTTATCGACCCCGGCGACGATGTTCCCGCGCTGGACGAGGCGCTGAGCCGCCTCGCCCTGTGCCCTGAGGTCGTTCTTCTGACGCACGGCCATTTTGACCATCTGCTGGGCGCGCACCATATGAAGGTCGCCTACGGCGCGAGGGTGTATATCGGCGAAGCTGATGCTCCGGCGCTGACGGAGGAAAAGCGGTCCCTTCGCCCCGCAGATGCGGCTACTGCCTTTGAGCCCACACCGCCAGACGGCCTTTTGACCGAGGAGGAACGAGAATTTGCCGGAATTCGTTTCCGCATTCTTCTCTCCCCCGGCCATACCATGGGCGGCGTTTGTCTGCTGGCGAAGGATGACGGCGTGCTGTTTACCGGCGACACGCTGTTTGCAGACGGCTTCGGCCGCACGGATCTATACGGCGGCAATTGGACGCAGCTGTATCACTCACTCAAGCGCCTTCTCGCGCTGGACGGCGCCCTGCTTACGCTCCCCGGCCACGGCGAAGGCGGTACGCTCGACGCAATTAAAAGAGGGTTTCACCGATGAATTCCATCCGTCTGACGACAAACACCGAATGGCTCTATCCGGAGCTCGGCGAGATCGTGCGCCTGTTTCTTGGCGACGTGCCGATTTTTCCAGACGCCGGCGACATACAGATTTCTCACACGCACGCGGACGCGGGCGACACATGGATTGAACGTGCGCAGCTGGACAGCGCGCAGGAAATTACCGTAACCGTAAACGCCGTACGCGGCGGTCTTGAGGAAAAGCGTATTCTTAAGCGCGCTGCAAAGACGGCGGTTTTCCGCCTACTGTCGGAAGCGCTCGACCGCAAGCCTCCGTGGGGTTCACTGACCGGTATCCGACCCACGCGTTTAATGTATGAGGCCATGGAGCGCGGGCTTTCCCGAGAGGATGCCGAGGCTTGGCTGACGCGCGAGTTTTTCGTAAGCCCCGAAAAGGCGGCGCTGCTGGGTGAAATCATCGAGATGCAGCGCGGGCTTATTAACCCGCCCGCGGACACCTTCGACCTGTACATCGGCATTCCCTTTTGCGTAACTCGCTGTGCCTACTGCTCGTTCGCCTCCGGAGAAATTGGCGACGGCAGGCTGACTGAGCCGTATGTGGAAGCGCTGAAGCGTGAAATCGCCCTTTCTGCCGAGCTGACACGTGCACTTGGGCTGCGTCTGCGCGCAGGCTATGTGGGCGGGGGCACGCCGACTGCCATCACCTGTGCCCAACTGGACGAGGTGCTCTCGGCCGCGATGGAGGCCTTCCCTGGCGGCTGCGAATGGACGGTGGAGGCCGGGCGGCCGGACACGATCGATCGCGAAAAGCTGCGCATGCTGAAGGCGCACGCAGTAAACCGCATCTCCGTGAATCCGCAGACCTTCAAGGACGAAACGCTGCGCGTCATCGGCCGCGCACATACCTCTCTCGATACGCTGCGCGCCTACGCGCTGGCTCGCGAGGACGGCTTTGACCACATCAATATGGATTTGATCGCCGCACTGCCGGGCGAAACACCGGAGGACTTCCGCCGGACGATCGAGAAGGTGCGCGAGCTGAATCCGGAATCCGTTACCGTGCATTCGTTAGCCATCAAGCGCTCCAGCCGCTTGCATGAGGCGCTCACCCGCGAGGGTGGCGCACACAATCAGGCAGACTGCGCCGCGGCGGACGAAATGATTCGCTATGCCCGGAACGCACTGGCAGAAGGGGGCTGGCATCCCTATTACCTATACCGGCAGAAATATATGGCCGGAAATCTGGAAAACGTGGGCTACGCCAAGGCCGGGCACGCCTGCCTGTACAATATCGGCAACATGGAGGAAACCGCACGCGTGCTGGCGTTGGGCGCGGGCGCGATTACGAAATGGCTGTTCCCGCGCGAGCGGCGCATCGAACGCGCGCCAAACGTGCGCAATATCGAAGAATACATCCGGCGCGTAGACGAAATGGTCGAAAGAAAGCGCGCGCTGCTGCTCGGGGAGGATACACCATGAACAAACGTTGGCTGATTGCCGTTCTCCTTCTTCCATCTCTCCTGCTATGCGCGTGCTCGACTCAGGAGCCGGTAAGCCCCTATGTCGACATTCCCAAGCCAACGGCAGTCATTACGATGGAGAACGGCTCAACTATGACCTTCACGCTCGACCCTGCCAGCGCACCCAATACCGTTTCCAACTTCATTTCGCTGGCAAATTCCGGGTTCTACGATGGCATGAAGATTGACTACGTATACCCCACCTATTTCCTGCGCAGCGGCGACCCCAACGGCGACGGCACCGGCGGCCCCGGCTACACGATCGACGGCGAATTCAGCGAAAACGGCTACACGCTCAACAAGCTTTCCCACGAGCGCGGCGTCATCTCAATGTGTCGCCTGGAGGATGATTGCCACTCTGCCGGAAGCCAGTTCTTCATCATGCAGTCCACGCGTCTGGAATACGACGGCAAGTACGCTGCGTTCGGCTGGATTGAAAAATCGGACGCCGAAAGTCTGCTCACGCTGGACACGCTGTGCGGTATAAGTCTGGATAAGAGCTATCGCCCACTGGTTCGGCAAACCATCGCGTCCATTCGCGTGGATACGAAGGGCTATACCTACGAGGTGTATAAATACGGCGAGGAACCCGCCGAAAATAAAGGAGACATCAAATGAAAAAACGTACGCTTTCCCTTCTTCTGGCGCTGCTTCTGCTTGTAAGCCTTACCGCACTGACCGGCTGCAAGTCCGATGACAGCAAAACGCCCGCGCAGAGCATCTCCGGCTACACGCTGAAAAACGAGAAAGATCCCGTCGCCACCATCACCATGGAAAACGGTGGCATCATCACCGTAGAGCTGTATCCGGACGTCGCGCCCAACACCGTGGCCAATTTTGTAACGCTGGCCAATCAGGGCTTCTATGACGGATTGATCTTCCACCGCGTGATCAAGAACTTCATGATTCAGGGCGGCGACCCCAACGGTATCGGAACCGGTGGTCCCGGCTACTCCATCAAAGGTGAATTTTCCGCCAACGGCTTTGAAAACAACCTGTCTCACACTCGCGGCGTAATCTCCATGGCACGCTCCGCGTCGTTTGATTCCGCAGGCAGCCAGTTCTTCATCATGCATGCCGACGGCACGTATCTCGACACGCAGTACGCTGCTTTCGGCGCGGTTGTCGATGGCATGGACGTTGTAGATGCCATCGCCCAAACGCAGACGGGCGCAAACGACCGCCCCGTGAGTGAGCAGAAAATCAAGACAATCCGCGTAGATACCAAAGGCGTAGACTATACGGTAGAAAAAATCGGAGGCTGAGAGCATGAATAACCCTATCGTCACCTTTGAAATGGAAAACGGACACACCTTCAAGGCGGAGCTGTATCCTGAGCTCGCGCCCGAAAGCGTCGGCAACTTCGTGGAGCTGGTGAAAAGCGGCTTCTACGACGGCCTGATCTTCCACCGCGTTATTCCCGGCTTCATGATTCAGGGCGGCGACCCCACCGGCACCGGAATGGGCGGCCCTGGTTGGCACATCAAGGGCGAATTCAAGCAGAACGGCTTTGTGAACAACATCCGTCACGAGCGTGGTGTGCTCTCCATGGCGCGCAGCATGATGCCGAATTCCGCCGGTAGCCAGTTCTTCGTAATGCATGAGAATGCGCCGCATCTGGACGGCGGCTATGCTGCGTTCGGCCGCGTGATCGAGGGCATGGAAACCGTGGACGAAATCGCCCAGACCCCCACCGACTTCAACGACCGCCCCCGCAAGACGCAGAAGCTGCGGAAGGTTACCGTGGAGGACTTCGGTCAGACCTTCCCTTTCACCAAGCTGCACTGATCGCACAAGTGCCAGCCCGCTTCACGCGAGCTGGGCCGTTCCAACAGACAAGCAAGCCCTGGCCACCTTTGCCAGAAGCGCTGCGCTCGAATTTACAATTCGACCGTTTGCGGTCGGCCAGCAGGCCGATCTGGAATCCCTTGGAATTCCGCAGACCGCTGACAAGGTCAAGCCTTTGCTGCAAAGAATTACATGGTTGTAAGTGACCGATGACTACAAGCTTTGATAACGCAAAACGCAAAAAATCCAAGGCTTAATAGTGACAAGTAACCATTTTGTCTTGCAATGGAACAGAGAACGGTGTGACCGCAAGGGTCACGCCGTTTTTCTGCGTTCATAGCTCGTTTTTGTGATAACAGGTTCGG